>JAPPOR010000304.1 GCA_028817905.1 Myxococcales bacterium | reverse complement strand
CTAGCCCGGATCGCCACGTTCCTGGTCGTCGTTCGGCCTATGGGACCCATGCAGCTCTGGCAAGCGCGCATCGGCGACCAGGTACAATGGGCGTCGCTTGGTCTCCTCGAGCACCTGACCCAAATACTCGCCCAGCACACCGAGCGTCAGCAGCTGCACCCCGCTCAAAAAGGAAAGCAGTACCGCCAACGACGTCCACCCTCGGATCACCTCGTGAAAGACCAGGTTTTGGATCAGGGCATACACACCGAATGCAAAGGCAAGACCTGACACCAGCAAGCCGAACAGGGTCGCCAGCCGCAGGGGAGCCCGCGAAAAGCTCAGCACCGCGCTGAGCGCGAACAAGAACATGTCGCGATTGCGGTAGTGGCTCTGTCCCGCGGTGCGCAGGTGCTCATCGTACTTCACCTCGACCTGGCGAAAGCCAACCCAGGCGTACATGCCACGCAAGAAACGGCTCTGTTCGCGCAGGTCGCGCAAAGCGCGGACCACCTTCTGATCCAGGAGCCGAAAGTCGGGCGCGTTCTCCGTGATCTTCACGGGGGAGACGAGGTTGAGCACCTTGTAGAACACCAGGGAAGTGAGCCGCTTGAAGAGCCGTGCTCGCTGCTTGCTCGCGCGCACACCGGAGACCAGCTCGGCCCCGTCCGCCCAGGCGTTCAGGAAGTCGGGCAGGGCCTCCGGTGGGTGTTGCAGGTCCGCATCCATCGTAATGACCGCGTCCGCACCCGCCTGATCGAGACCGGCCGTCAGGGCGGCCTGATGGCCGAAGTTGCGCGATAGGCGTAAGACGCCCACCCTCGGATCACGGGCGACCAGCCGCTCGCAGACCTCGGGCGTGTGGTCGTCGGAGCCGTCGTCGACGATCAGCACGCGGAAGCGATAGGGCAGCCCGTCCAGGACGGGCCGCAATCGCTCGTAGAAGGGCTCCAGACAGCCCTCTTCGTTGAACGCCGGCACCACGATGTCGATCGACTTCACAGACGCCCCTGGACCGCATCCATCACCGCATCACGCGCCCCGCGCAGCGGCTCGACACCGCGGTGCTCTCGCCTCAGTCGGACATTCCCACTAGGACATGCCAGCAAGGATTGCCTCCTGCGCCGAGAGCACCGTCGAGCCGGACACCTGCACGGACCTCACCCTGTTGACCTGGGTGCGGGCTAGGATATCGCTATCGCTGCGAAGCGCAAATGCTCCGGATCTGATCGTCGCCCACGACCCCACCCCGGTCCGCGACGACCTGAAACGCGTCAAAGGCCTCTTGGGCACGCGCGCCCGCAAGCTCGTAGCCCAGGGCCGCCGCACGAGCCAGAAAGCCCGACCGCCCAGACAGCTTGCCAAGCACGATCTCCGTGCCAACCGGGTGCCCGACCCAGGCCGGATCGACGCACTCATAGGTCTCCCTGGCCTTCAGGACACCGTCCTGATGGATGCCCGAAGCATGGCGAAACGCGTTGCCGCCCACGATCGCCTTGTTGTCGGACACAGCCATCCCACTGCGCTCCGCTACGAGGCGCGAAAGGGGATAGACCCCGGTTGCATCGACGTCGGTCTCAACGCCCAGCCAGGGACCGTGCTTCTTGAGCGCGATGACCACCTCCTCAAAGGCGGTGTTGCCGGCGCGCTCGCCGATCCCATTGACAGCGACCTCCACCTGGCCAGCACCCGCAGCGATCGCGGCAAGTGAGTTGGCGGTTGCCAGCCCCAGATCGTCTTGCCCGTGAAAGGAAATCGTCCGCTGCACCAGCTCGGGCACAGCCGACCTCAGGCGCCGTATCATGTCGGCGATCTGATCGGGCAAGGCGCAGCCAACCGTGTCGGGCAAGTTGATGGTGCAGGCGCCAGCGGCAAGCGCCACGCGCACCAACTCGGCGAGAAAGCCTGGGTCGGCACGCGTTGCGTCCATCGGGCTAAACTCCACATCGGCCACGTACGCATGCGCCTGAGCCACCACGTCCTCTACCTGGGCGAGCACCTGGTCCCGCTCCTTGCGCAGCTGCTGGCGCAACTGCACGTCGCTGCTGTTGATGAACACGTGCATGCGGGGCTGGGCCGCCGTTTCCAGGGCGCGGGCCGCCGCTTCCACATCGGACGGCACCGCCCGGGCGAGCGCACAAACGGTGCTGTCGCCAACCGCCGCGGCCACGGCCGAGACCGCGGCGAGTTCGGCCTCGGACGCCGCCGGGAAGCCCGCCTCGATGACGTCGACCCGCATCGCCTCCAGCTTCCTGGCGATCGCCAGCTTGTCCGCGACATCGAAGCAGACTCCGGCTGCCTGTTCGCCATCGCGCAACGTGGTGTCGAATATCGCAATCTTGTGAGTCATGGCGCTGTTTCCGTTTCTCGCTAGGGTGGGTTGGCTGCGCCTGCCCAGTCATCCAGGAGCGGTCGGAAACAGTGTCAGAAAGTGGAACGCCTATCTCCGGCCGTGTGGACGGCGGGACAGGCTTTGTCGGTCGTGTCAGCTGGCCGAATGCGCCCGTCCCGCCCTGCTAAGCAGCAGGTCGGCGAGCAGGCCTAGCAGGCCAAGCCGAGCCACGAACAACATGCGCTCATGAATAGGCTCAGCACCCCCGGTTGTCAAACGGGTTGTCAAACGGGTTGTCAAACGGGAGCCCGTGGACCCGCTGGCCCTTGTCTCGCGCCGGGGCAAGGTGCCTGACCGCCAAGGGCCACTGCTACTGTCTTTTTGTTTAGTATCATTTCAATCTCCTAACGGGGGCTTGGCGGTTGCGCCAGCGAGCCCGGCCCCGACACGCCACAGCCTCCTGTATCGGTCCTGGGCTTTGAGTCATGCATCGGCGTGATGCCGGTCGGCGCCAGGCATCGACTGCGGCGCTTCGGTGGGCGTACCCGCCGGGGAGGCAACGTTTGCCGAAATCCCCAGGGACACGACAGAACCTTCGTGTCTCATGCGTTCGGGCCGGCAACGCGAGCGCAAGACCTCGAGTATGCTAACGCAGTGGCGTGTCCCGGCTCGAGCACGGAATACATGTCAAGCGGAGGCTCAAGCCAGCCAACGAGCGGGCCCCCGGCACAGCGCACCGACGCTTGCGAAGGCCAAGGCGGTAGAGAGCGATGAAGCGGCTGCGAGATTTCGGCAAGCGCCTGGCTCTGTGCTTACTCGGCCTCGTGCCCGGCATGTGGCTCGGATGGGTCTACGCGCCAGAGCTCCTGGAGGTGCTCGTCCAGCCGCTCTTGGAGTCACTAAAACCTGTTGGGCTCGATCCGAAGATCCACTTGTCGCTGCCGTTGGAGCAAACGATCGCGCACATGAAGATCGCGATCTTCACGGGTGTTGTCGCCAACGTTCCTTGGACCGCATGGCAGATGTGGGGCTTCCTATCAACGGGCATGGACGCCCGCCGCAGGTGGCGCTACGCAATCGGATTCTCGGCCAGCAGCACCCTGTTCTTTGGCGGCGGTGTGATGTTCGCGTTCACAATCGTGATTCCCTTCGTCCTGGGCTCCTTTGCGATGTCAGGTCCAATGCACGGCGGACCGTCCATGCTCAGCGAGTACCTCACATTCGTGACCCGGACACTTCTGGCATTCGGAGGGCTGTTTGAGATTCCAGTTGTCGTCACGACAGTGTACGCGGCTGGGATCGCCACCTGGAAGAGGCTGCTAGCCTTGGGCAGCTGGTGGGTCCCCGTGGCCGCGTTCCTATCCGCGCTGGTGACACCACCCGACGTCGGATCACAACTGCTCTTCCTCGTCCCCGCAGTCCTGCTCTACTTCGGCTCGGCCGTCTTGGCCCGCTTTGTCGTGCCGAGCTTGGCAGTCGAATGAGGCGGTGATGAAGGCAGGGCTTCTGAGGTCGCTGATCACCCGCATTCTCGGCGTTGTAGAGGTGGCACAGTTCGTCGTCATCCTTCTCATGGTTGTGATCGCGATCGCCGGTACAATCAAGTGGTGCGCCGCCGAGCAGCGACCGGCCGAGGGGACCCTGGAGAACGAATGAGGGAAAGCGAGGTGAGCCTGGCTGAGCAGCTTGTCGGACGATCAGCTCGTTGCGTTGTTCAGAAGGCGACGTTCGCGAACTCGATGAGCGCAAGCATCAGGCTTCCACAGGGAAGCCTCAACTAAAGGAAAGGCCCAAGCGAGGCGATCAAACGCTTGTACCGCCCCGCCAGCGTCCACGGTGATCCCGCAGAATGAGTTCTGCAGATGAAGACTGGAAGATCGAGCGCAGATTTCCTGTTCTGCGGCGAGATGCACCCGGCATCTGGCTCGGACCGCTATGCATCGGCTGGGCCATTCTACTCGTGGTCCGAACGGACTCATCGAGCTGGCTTGCAGGCGGGTTACTGCTGGGTCTCGTCGGCATGACGCTCGTGGTCGCCAGCTGGAATCCCTGCGTCGTCGTAGGTCCGTCAGGAATTCGACTGCCACACCTCTTCACCTCCATCGCTGCAACGGATGTGAAGGCAGTGCGCGCACGAGTGTTTTTCAAAGGGCGTGAGGTCGGTCCTCTGGTCATCCTAAGAAGCGGCAGGTTCTTGAGGGTCAACTGCCGACGCAAGGCGGAGTTTGTTGCGGCCGTCGAACGGATGGTACACAACGTAGAACAGACCAACGCGGGGCACCCGCCAAGCTCGTGTCCGTAGCCGCAAGCACGACGATAGCGGCGAACGGCGCTACCCGAGTGCCAGGCTATGCCCAGGCGTTTCGGCGTCGAGCACGACCTCGCAAGTCAGCGTTGGCCAACAGGATTTCGGTGAGATGCGGGCCGAGCTGGACCCGCGGGCCAAACCGGGGAAGTATTGTGAGCGGTCGTCGTCCACCTGCAGGCAAGGCCGTGGGCGCTCGACCCCAAGGGGAGTATCAGCCATGCGGGTCGTTCTTGCAGTTGTGTGCTCAGCAGCGATTGGCTGCGTCGCTTCGGAAACGCAGCCACCGTCCGGAGGGGAAACGCCAACGCCTGCAAGCGGCACAACCGGCGAGCCGCACGGGACTGAAGCAACAGCCGGACCGGACGATCCAGGCGGAGCCATCGAAGCGTTCAACGCCGATACGGCAGGATCAGAGGCCTTGGCGGGGTCGGACAATGCGGACGAGCCCATTGAAGCGTTCGACGCGGACGTAGCGGCGTCGGACGCAATGGCCGGGTCGGAGGCCGAGCCCGTTGAGGCGCCCGGCGCCAGCGAGCTCGGAGGAAACAGTATGGCAGCCCCTGGCGCCGTGCTCATGCTGCCGCTGGAGCCCCGGGACATGGGCACGTTGAACGTCGCGTTCGAGATGGACGCGGATTCGCTGAGCCTTCCGCCGGTCGAGAGCTCTCTGGCCCTGGCCATCGGAGAGAAGTATCCGGAGCGCTTCGGCGCCGTTCTTGCGGGGCGGCTCGAGTGCGTGACGATGGTTCAATACTCGATCTCATCGGTCGCGGTGACAGAGGCGGGCCTCGACGTGCAAACCAGTGGCGACGACACGCTGGAGTTTCGGATCGGAAGACCCGGTACGTACACCGTGGTCATCGAGGGGCAGGTTGTCGCGGACGAGCCATTGTCGGTCGATCGCGAGCCTTGCGTAGAGTTGCTTGGTTCAGGCGCGCCGGTCGCCTTCCAGGTAAACCTCTCGGTGGACGTACGCCGCGTGGGCGGCGCGCTCGTGGAGTTCGTGGATAGCTGCCGAGGCTACATGTTGTCCGGAAGTGGTTTCCGGGTGTCCCTACTAGAGCGCGCCCCCTGGTCGTCAGAGGAGCTTCGGTTGCGGGCTCTCGACGAGCAAGGCGCCATCTTCGAGCCCAAGAATGCCAGCTACCGCGCACCGGTCAGCGTGAGCGTGCACGCGACCGCGGACACCCGCCTATCGCTCCGTTCGGGCTCGGAACCAGGCTTCGAGCATCCGACACGGGGCGCCACCGGCCTGATCATGCTGGTGGCCGAGGGGCCCGACCAGCGGATCTCCGTGCACAGCGCGTGGGGCGAGGCCGGTGGCTTTGAGCTTGTTGGTCAGGACCGCATCGACGGAATGCGGGTCCAATTCCAGCAGGAGTTTGGCTACGGAAAGGCAAGGCCGGTGGAGCTGGTTTCCGGCAACACCTTCGCCGCCTCCTCGTCAGACGATGGCGTCAAGCCCACATGGGTCAACGCGCGGGTCACGGACCTGCAAATCGGGACAGAGACCGTATGCAGCGATGCCCCCAACGGGGCTTTCGAGCTGCGTTCACTGACGCCCATGGCGTGCGCCGTGACGCCGGAGCCGTTGTGGGACCCGGTACATACTGCGCCGGACGCGTTGGCCAGCGCGAAAGTGGTGGCACTTGGCCAGTGCGCACTGGAACTCGAAGCGCCAGCCTTCGACTCTGGACGCGGCGTCACTGCCGCGATTTCCGT
>JAPPOR010000412.1 GCA_028817905.1 Myxococcales bacterium | reverse complement strand
TCAGCAAGGCACCACTTGCGGGAGCTGCAGTCGCCCGCTTGGAGTCGCCCGACCGAGGCAACGAAACGTTTCCAGATCACAAGTGACACCCCCATAGTGCTCGCACTGAACAAGCCCATCGATCTTGTTCCGGCCAAGGGGGCCGGCCTACTGCTTGCGCGCGACAAGGCGACGAAGCTGCCGGTGGTCGTCCTGCCCTGCGCACCACTCCACGAGGACCTCGCGCCCGAGATCGCTGAGGGAGACGCCTTGGAGGGCGGCGTGGAGTCGTAGCTCAGCGAGGGCCGCCTCGGGTAGGCGGATCGTGAGGACCTTAAACCCCTGAATCTTCGCCGGACGGCCGGCTCCCGCCGCACGTTTTCGCTTGCTTGCCATCGGTTGTACTCGCCGTTCTTATACCATAATATATGAGGCAAATATTATGGAAGTACCGAAGAGGCTGCCCCGCGCAGCGATCTACGCCAGGACAAGCACAATCCGCGATCAAGATCCGGCCCTTCAGGTCGCCGACCTTCGCGCGGTGGTCCAACATCGGGGATGGGCCTTGGCTGGCACCTACGTCGACCGCGGACACTCGGGGGCGAAGGCGCGCCGGCCTGAGCTTGATCGCCTGATGGGTGACGCCAAGCGGGGACATATTGATGTTGTCCTGGTTTGGAGACTCGATCGTCTCGGGCGCTCGTTGAAGCACCTGCTCACGCTCTTGGATGACCTTCGGGTGCTTGGCGTCGACTTTGTCAGCCTTCGCGATCCAGTCGACACGACAACCGCCGCCGGACGCCTTTCGCTGGCACTCGTGGCCGCGTTCGCCGAGTTCGAGCGCGAGCTGATTCGCGAGCGTACCGTGGCCGGTCTCGAGGCAGCACGGCGTCGGGGAGCCCGGCTCGGGCGTCCGAGGGTCTCTGTTGATGTCGACCTCGCGCTGCGGTTGCGGTCCCAGGGCATGGCGATGCGTGCGGTCGCGCAACGATGCGGGTGTGGGCTCAGCACGCTGCGGCGCGAACTTGCGAAGCACCGTGCCGTGGCGGCGGAACCGGCCGCGTAGATTCGCGGGCACGCGGTCGGCAGCAGGTGGGCCGCGGCCTATCGGGTGGCCGCTGACCGGGGCGCTCAAAAACGTCTGCGGAATCGCCCCTGGCCCGGCGCTGATTTCACTGCGTTTCTGCTCCGGCTCTCCAGGCGCCAAGAATCGGTCGTTTTTGGGCGCCCCGCTTGTTTCCCGCACCCTTCGCGCTGGGGGGAGCGGCGCCTGGAAGGGCGTACTCGGCGCACGAGTCGGCGAGCACGAGGAGTACGTCAATCGCTAGGCCAACCTGACGCTCCTCGGCGAGCGCAAGAGTATCAAAGCGTCGAATGGCGCCTTCGTAACTAAGTGGGCCATTTACGCGGACTCAGCCTTCAAGCTGACGAGCCGACTGGCGGCGCTCGAGGCCTGGGACCTGCAAGCGATTGACGCCCCGCAGGGGGACTTGGCCCGCTTGGCGGACGAGGCATGGCGGGTCCCGGAAGCGTAGCCCCTCCACGCGGCTGGGACCGTCCTGGCCGATCGGCCATAACGGTGCGAGCCTCACGTTCGAGTGTCCCACGACTATCCCTGCGCTAGTCTGAGCGAAATGGATCGCGTCTGCTACCTCTGCCAGGAACTCCCACCAGATGGTGACTGGAGCCTGGAGCACATCATTCCCAACGCCCTCGGCGGGCGATGGAAGTCGCGCAGCCTTCTGTGCCGAGTATGCAACTCGACCACCGGGAGCGAGATCGATGCGGCGCTCTGCCGCGAGGTTGGCTGGCCGATGAACATGATGGGGCTCACCCGCGAACGGAAGCCTGTCCCAAAACAGGTCGTGACGCTCCCCGATGGTAGCGAGTACCTGCGCGACGCGCAGGGACGGCTCTGGCCGCGACATGCTATCGGTTACGAACAGCTGGATGGCAACCAGGTCACGCTGTCGATCCAAGCTCGGAATCGCCGCGAGGCGCGTGCCAAGCTCCGCGAATACGAGAAGAAGTACCCGGGCAAGATCGATGTTGAGCAGTTCATGTCCTCGCTTACAGAGACAGTACAACCGCATCGGTCCCCGGTGAACTTCACCAGCTCCGGCGTCGGCAGCAGCGCGGCGCTGCGCGCTGTTGCCAAGATCGCAGCCAACGCGTTCATCGAATGGGGCGGATTGCCCGACCAGATCATGGAGTGCATCAGCTTCATCAGAGGCGAATCGAGTCGCCAACTTGTCCGGTGGTACTACGTGGATGAGGTGTGGCCCGACAGGGGTGACATGGATGTGACACACGTGGTTGCGCTACGTGCAGGTGCTCCCGGCGAGGGCCTGTGGGGGTATGTGGAGCTGTTTAGGATCTACCGCTTCGCTGTCCAGCTGAGCGCTGCTCACAAGGGACCCATCGTTCACCGGGATTACGTGTATGACATCGGCCAGAAGCGAGTTGTGACTGACGCGCAGCCGGTGTTCTCGCCCGGTGCACTCGATCTGGAAGACGGTGGCGTCGACCTGGAGGCCATTCGAGCTGTGGGAAGTCACATGATGCGGATCGCGGAGTGGCGCTCACTCGAGGCGTCCTTCGGAGAAGCCATTGGCAAGGCGTTCACGGAGGCCGTCGCCGCGAACCCGAACGCGACGACCGAAGACCTCTTGCGCCATCTACACACCTACCTTGACCCCGTACTTCTGGCTGTCATCCAGGCAGGCGTGCGCCGGGATGGCTCCCGATGACGTCGACGAAGCCGCAGCTAACCGTACTCGTCGGCGCGGGGTCGTCGGTCGCGGCCGGCGCTCCCTCTACAGCGGGTCTGACCCGCGCAGTGGTGGAGGGACTTCGAGCCCGGGAGCCGTACAGCTGTGCCGCAAGCCAGTTCCGGGATCAGGTCGAGGCCATCCTTGCGGCGGCCGACGACTACTACCACCCTGGCGCGGAGTCGGGTGAGGCAAACTTCGAGCAGCTTCTCGACGTGTTCGAGTCGGGAGCTGCTCTCGCTGTGGGCTGGCAGGCGCACACCGTCTCGACGACGTCGGAGTCCTGCTTGACGCGCGCCCGTCCCGATCTGGGTGATGCACTCACACCCTCCTTCTTTCGGGAATGCGTGCATGTAGTTGAGCAGACCGTGCTCGACGCCATCATCGAGGCCTCGCGGGTGGACCTTGAACAACCGCTATTGGCCGGTTTCCGCGCATGGTGGCGCGCGCTTGGGGAGCGTTTCGACCTGACGGTTGGATGCCTGAACTACGATACGCTGATTGAGAGTGCCCTGGATCTTGGTGCTGCTAATCAAGGATTCGTGCGCATTGCAGGCGAAGGGACGTGGAGGCTGTCGACGGACCTGTCGGGACCTGCGTGTGGCGGCCATCGGCTCTTCCATTTGCACGGCTCGATCCACTTCGGGGCGCGCGAGTACGGCGCGGACCCGAACCGGTTTGCGTACGACGCTGGGTTTCACGAGCTGTATTGGCACCCGACACCCGGCGCTGCCTATCAGACCATGTGGGGGCAATCCGCGCCCCGAAGCCAATCGGGTCGCGAGCTAGGTGGCGGTCGGCTCCTGACCGGTCTGCACAAGGCCGACAAGACGTTGACCGAGCCGATGGCATCGTACTACCTCGAGTTCTGCAATCAGCTGGTGCGCTCGAGTCGCTTGCTCATCGCGGGCTACGGCTTTCAGGATCACCACATCAACGCGGCGCTTCGTCGGTTCGTTCGAGCGCACGGGGGCCGGGGGCGAGTGGCTGTCGTGGACTACATGGCAGCTCCCGAGCGGGACGACCTCGGCACGAGGGCCGACATGCAGGTGTTTCTCCAGCGGTTCGCGGCGGACGTCGTCGAGATTCGCCAGCTGCGCTCGAGCCCGCAAGACTTGGGTGGCGACCGCTGCAGGGTCTATTGGAAGGGGTTGACCGACGCTGACCCCAAGAGCCTGGCGTCTTTCCTCCTTGCGCAGTGACTATGACCAGCCCTGCGCGACCTGTCAGCCGCGGGCGTCCTGAGGTTTGAGCAGTTCCCAGGGCTCGCACTCCAGCGCGGACGCGAGCATCGCGATGGTGCGCAGGGACGCAGACTTCTTACCGCGGAGCACATCGCTCAGGTAGCCGCGCGAGATGCCGGCGAAGTCCGCCAAGCGGTTGATGGACCAGCCTTTCTGCTTGGCAAGCGCAGTCACGCGCTGGGCGAACAGCAGCTTGAGGTCCGTGGGCTCCACGCGCCCGAGGCTAGGACTGCGCGGCTGGACAGGTGCTCGCTATAGAGAGCACAATGGGAATGATGCGTCGGAACGGGGTCTCGGCGTGACGAAAGGAGCGGCCATGCGCCTTGTTGTTGGTCTTGTTCTCGGTGCTCTGGCCGTGGCTGGTTGCGCCGGTACGTATCCGCCTGGCGTCCGCGTGCCGTCGGTCGAGGAGCCCTATCGGGTCGCGGTTCGGCGCAACGACGCGAGGCAGGAGCTTGTGATCCGCATCGACGTCGGGCCTCGCGCGCAACGGAAGGGAACCGTCCTCAAAGCCATTCCCGTCGGGAGTGACCGTGAGAAGGTCGTGGGGAGCTACGACGGTGCGCGACCACAGGACGTGTGCGGGCGAGCACCCCTGTTCTCCTGGTGCGACGAGGCTAGCGACCACCTCTACGGCTTCGAAGTCACGCTCCGCTATGGCGACTATCTGCAGTACAAGCCGACCTGGTTCCTATACGCCCCTGCCGTGGACGATCCGAATCGGCTCGTCCGGCACGAAGTCCAAGAACTGGCACGGGTCCGCGCGCTCGTCGCACGAGCCAAGGCGGAGCGCGAGGCGTGGGCCAAGCAAGAAGGCGAACGGCGCGACCGGCATCGCGAGGCACTTTTGCAGCGCGAACAGCAAGAGAGGGACGCCCTCGCTCGCTACCAGGACGATCTCGTGCGCAAGGCGGAGGAGCGTGGCTATCGCGGCGTGATCTTCGATGTGGGGCTCACGGGTGCGATCAACTCGATGGTTGTGGGCAGGAACAGGCTCGAGGACTTCGACAACGCGGTCATAGTGTCCGAGCAGGTGGACCATGCGCTTTCGACGCTCCAGGTGCAAGGAGATGGTCGGGCGCTGTATACGAGTAGCCTCGCCGAGTTGCCGGTCTTGGTCGTCAACTATCCGGGTCAGATCCGCGAGGATTCCGGGTTCATGCTGTTGCAGCAACGCTACTGGGTCATCCGAGGAGTCGCCGAGTACCAGGCCCTTCGTGGGCGCCGGCAGGCGGTGGTGGTCGAGCCAGCCTGGTGAGCGTGCTGGGTGCCGCCGGAACGGGCACCGCATTGCACCATGTGACGCGGACGGGGAGCGGTTTACGAGGTGTTTGCCGCTCGTTGGAGCGCGTTCCACCGCCCTTCCAAGGCCGTCTCGGCAGGCCGGGGGTGGATGCGTTTCTTGGGGGCGTGATCGCAGAAATTGATGGTTCCGGGCTTCAACCGGTAGCTCGCGGCGCGCCGTTGACCCTCGTAGTGCCCTGGCTTCGTGTGCAGGCTTAGGCAGCCCGACAGGGTCAGCAAGTCAGGCGCGGTGTAGTCGACGGGACCTCCGTGGGTCACGCGGACGGCTTCGGTCATGTTGTTCCGCGTGATGCCAGCCACCTCGAACCCGGCGTGAGCCGCATACTTGAGCCGCGGCATCGTCTCGGCCAAAAATAGCGCAATCACTGGCTCGACAGCGGGATCACCTAGTTCCGAAGCCCGTCGGTGTGCCCACGCCATCACTTGCCGCAGCTCGTCTTGCGTGAGGTGTCTGAGGCCAGCTAGAGGTGGGGGTTCTTCTGCCAGCTTGAGTTCTTCGGGGAAGTCGTCGGTCAGCGAACTCCAATCGGCCTCGTCTGCGGGGTAGTCATGGACATCCTCGCTGTCTGCGGGGGCTGGTTCCGGCTCAAGGAAGGCTCGGGCGATCGTCGGAAAGGTTCGTCGCAGGGGGTCGTAGTGCACTTGAACCGCGTGCGGGCGCGCACCTTCCAGCGCTAGCGTACATTGATCCGCATGTTGTTCAACGCGCAGGCTGAAATGGGTTGGCTGGTCGGTCTGGTGTTCTTCAAGCATGATCATGCACGCCGGTGTGAACGCGTCATCGCCAAGCAACGTTGCTCTGAGGTTGTGGACGTCTACAGCGATGATGACGGTCTGCGCCTCGGAAGCGCGCACTCTCTGCAGGATCTCGTCGGCGACGTGATGATCCGGCTCCCCGGGGGCAGCTGGGACGAGCGTGAGAGACAGCTCGGACATCACGCCGGCAGCGGACGCAAGGCGGGGCCAGTCCTCACGAGAAAGCTGGCCGGTCTCGATCTGCCACAACGGCACGTTGGAGGCTGCCGCGAGTAGGTGTCTCGCCACGTTGTCGGTGTGCGCACCGGGAAAGACGAAGACGACGTCCACGCCACCACGGAGGGCATGCCACAGCGAGAGGGCGGCGGCCAGATCGCGGCGTATGTCCTCGTCCCTCGCCAGGCAACGCACGAGAGACCCGCGCCGGACGCCGCCGTGCTCGGCGTCAAGGTTAGGAAGCCCCGTAGGGAGTCGAGTTTTCCCACCCGGACTTTCGATCTCGCTCACAAGCGACTCAAACATCTCGACGATGGCGTCGTTGATATGCACAAGCGTCATGGTTCTCCCTTCTTCCGTTCGGTCGAACGCTTATACGCTTGCGACCCGCGGTCATACACCACCGGCACCACTGAACCACCGGTCGCTCGAGATGGGTACGCAGGGTGCACCAAGGGCCGGTGGGCGTGCGCGGGACCGATTCGGACGGTAGCTGCTGCGGAGCGAGCGGGCCGTTCCTGGTCCTGCATAGTTTCGGGTGTCGCCGCGCGTCGGCATCCGCGTGATTCCGTGCGCGGGCTAGCCATCCCGCAATTGGGACTACGAGGGCTCCCGAGATCGCGGCATCAGCGAGTTGGGAAGCTTCCGCTTGCCGCGGGCGTGGCAGCAACTCCGAACTGCGCGCCAGTCCACGTCCCGCCTGCCGTGGGGATCGGTGAGATTGCTGTTTCTTCCGTCGTTCGGTAGGTATCGGGGCTGACTTGGGGGGACGGTGAGCGAACGCACAGGAGATCAGCCGCGAGGCGGCCGGAGTACTTCGGTCACGGCGGGGAACGGCGCTGCCGATCCTGCCGCGGGACATCCCGTTCGTGACCTGCTCGCCGAGCGCATCGTGGGAGACCGGCTCTACCTGGCCACCCCCTTTCAGGACAATGATGCCGTGAAGGCGCTCGGGGCTCGCTTTTCCTGGAAGCCGAGAAAGGGTTGGTGGATCCGCCTGGACAGCGACTGGCGTCCGTTCGTTCGTTGGCTGCCCGAGCTAAGCGCCGATCCGAATCCAGGTGGTTCACGACCAGTTGGGTCGAGCGCACGTGCAGCTACCGCGCGCTCCGCAACGAGGCCGGTTCCCAAAGGCTACCCCGGCCAGGTTGCTCAGTACTACCTGCATCTGGCTGGCTTGGCGGACCCGAGCAGCATGACGGCTGGGGAGACCGCCTTCGAGCGAGTGACCTGGGATGAGTTGGATGCGGGACGCCTCGCCCCGGAGCGGCAGGACTTCACCGCATTCTGGCAGGCGGTCAAGAAGAAGCAGGACGCGGCACCGGCTCCGCTGGAGCCCGAGGACGCCGCGAATGCTGCGCCGACGGTTGCCGTGTTGGTTGCGTATGGATGGCGCAACCAGGACCCCAAGAAGAACCGGGCCCTGCTCGCAATCCCGGCGCTCGTCTCCGAGGGGGGCGAGCTGTCTGTCGTATCCACCGCCCTACCCGCATTCAACGACGCATACGCTGAGCCGCAGGATACCCTGCGAAAACCGAGTCTCGGTGACCGCGCGCGATTGGAGACGGCGATGCGGAAGCTGCCGTGGCCCGAGACCGGATCGTGGGCCGATGCATGGGACCTTGTCCAGTCTGTCGTGGCTGCCCAACGGCCCAAGGCCCCGCACGCGCTGCGTGACCTGCACGACGGCAGCGACAAGCCAGTGTCGATCTGGCTTGTGCCCTACGAGCGGAATGACAAGTCCAAGCACCTGAAGGCCCTGTACGCGCAGCTTGTTGCGACGGGGGAGCGACAGGCCCCTCTCTTCGCAGCTATTTGCGATTCTGAGCCCGCCGCGGACCCGCTGGACGCGAGCGAATGCCGCGCACACCGCCGCTCTCACACGGGGCACATGGGTGGCGACTTCGGCCTCGACCCGAGCCAACGAGAGGGGCTCCTGCACCTGCTCGCGACCCGCGCCGGCAAGCCGCTTGCAGTCAGTGGCCCGCCAGGGACCGGCAAGACCGCCTGCCTGCAGGGGGTGATCGCGACCACGCTGGTGAACGCTACGCTGGACGGCGCGCACCCGAAGGCACCCATCATCCTGGCGACTTCGGCGACAAACCAAGCTGTGACGAACATCATCTCCGCGTTCGGGGACATCGCGGAGCAGGGTCCCGAGCCAAGCCTTGCATCACGATGGCTCTCGCCGGTGCGCTCCTACGGTTGGTTCTTTGCGTCCGGGCATGCAGCGAGGAAGCCCATCAACAAGCGCTTCCAGCTGCTCGGGCGTCACTACTCCAAATGGTCGCATGCGGGCGCTGCCGGGGGCCTCAAGACTGTCCTGGGCCAGGAGGGAGGCCTCGAGACACTCAAGGGCGAGTACTTGCGGGCAATCCGCAGCGTCTTCCCTCAGGTTCGCGTGCGCTCTGTGCAGGGCGCCGTTGACTACCTGCTCGGCGAGCTGCGGACCCTCGCTTCTGTCGACTGTGGCCAGGGACTGCGAGGTCTCGCGGGCGTGCTCGCTGCGAACGACCGCATCATAGAGCTTGTCAGACAAGCGGGTCTCGCTGACCGCCGGCGCCATGGGGCCCGGATCGCGCGGCGGGCCGCGCGGGAGGCTCGCCTCAAGGCGCACGCCGAGGAGAGCACAGCCCGGCTCAATGGGCTCGAGGCGCGAACTGAAGAACTCGCGGCCCTGGCGACGCGCGTTCGCGCTGGCGGCGCCAAGTCCGGTCTCGGCAGTTGGTTCGGGGGCGGACTTCGGCGGGATCGCGAAATGTTGTTGAGGCGGCTCGAGCCACATGTTGGGCTGAGCAGTCTACCCGACACAGATGATGGGCTGCTCTCGTGTTGCGAGGCCCTGCTCGCGGCCTGGCGCCAAGCTGGCGAGGCGGAGCGGGAGCGGCTGACCCGCGTCGAAGGGCTGCTAGATGCGGTGCGGCAGCCGCAGTGGCTTGCTGAGGCCACGGAGTTGGATGCGGGAACGGCGGAGCTGGAGGGGGTGCTCTACGAGCTTCGGGACATCGGCCTTGCGTATCTCCCCTCGGACGTTGCCGAGCGGTGGGCTGCCGACTTCGACGAGGGAATCACCCGCCCGGACGCGGTCTGTTCATCGACGCGCGATGGCGAACGGCTCGGGCGCTTGCTCGCCATTGGTGGCCCTGACGCGAGCGGAGCCCTCGAAGTGCTCCTGGAACAGCTTGTCGACCGGACCGTCCGGCGGCGGTGCTTCAACCTGGCGGCTCGCTACTGGGAGGGGCGATGGCTGCTGGCGACGTTGGCGGCCGAGGGCGCGGAAGAGGACCCGGAGTCAGCCCTGCGGCGGCAGTGCATGCTCGCCCCGGTCATCGTGGGCACAGTCTACACCCTGCCAAATGTGATGCGCGACGCGGACGGTAACTTCCGGCTTTCGACCGCGGACCTGCTGATCGTGGATGAAGCCGGACAGGCGAGCCCGGACGTTTCCGTGGCGCTGTTCGGGCTTGCTCGGCGCGCGATAGTGGTGGGCGATGTGGAACAACTCAAGCCCATCTGGAACGTGGGCCCGTCGCAGGACACGGCGGTATTGAGGCGCCTGGGCCTGCAGGAACATACGCGACGCTTGGCTGAACGAGGCCTACGGGCGAGCAGTGGGAGTGTCATGCAGGTGGCAGAAGCCGCCTCCGCATTTCGCGGGGTGACCCTGGTTCGCCACTACCGGTGTCG
Source organism: Myxococcales bacterium (assembly GCA_028817905.1). Lineage (GTDB taxonomy): Bacteria > Myxococcota_A > Polyangia > Polyangiales > JAFGIB01 > JAPPOR01. The sequence goes on along the minus strand of JAPPOR010000412.1, from coordinate 18,575 downwards.
TCCAACGATCATCGAGTTCTGCAACCTGCTTGTGTACGACCGCAGCACGCCGTTGCTGCCCATGACCCATGAAGACCCGGAACGGCTGTTCCATGTCCTACGTGGCCTGCGACAAGGGGCGCGCCGCCCGGCGGGGAAGCGTGCTGAACGAGTACGAAGCCCAGGAGTTGGTGGGTTGGCTCGCCGACAACCGGTTGCGGATCGAAGCCTATTACAACAGTGGTGATACGGACATGCAGCAGGAGGACGCGAGCCATCGTGACCTCGCCGATCTCGTCGCCGTGGTTGCTCCTTTTACGGCCCAGTGCTCCCGGGTCAGGACGCTGCTTCGGGACCGGCTTGCCAGGGACTTGGGCGATCCCGAAAGAGCCAAGAGCATCGTGGACCGCATGAAGCTCGGCACCGTGCACAGTCTGCAGGGTGCCGAACGGCCTCTCGTCCTCTTCACGGCCACCAACACGCCGGGAGATGGCGGCGCTCCCTTCATGGATGCCGCGACTGACATGCTCAACGTGGCCGTCTCGCGGGCCAAAGACACGTTCATCCTGTTCGGTCATCCAGGATTGTTCTTCGACGCCGGCGCGACCCAAGCCGATGGTGCGGCTCCGAGTGGTGTCCTCGGAGCGTATCTGCGGAAGTATGGCGAACGGCTGTATCCGCGGAGGCTCGTGGTCGTTGAGAGCCCCCATAAGGTGACAGACATTCAGCGGGTACTGGGACGCGACTGCCTCGTTGTCGAGACGCGCGGCCACTTCCGCACTATTGCGGCGTTGTCGCCCGGCACGGCAACCCCGACCTGGCGTGTGCTGGACGACGCAGAGGGCGTGGCCGAGCGCCTAGCAAATGAGGTCCAGAACATAGATGAACTGGTGATCGCGACGGATGACGACCGAGAAGGGGATGCTATTGGGTGGCATGTCGTGGACGAACTCCAGGCAAGGGTGCCAACCGACGGCCTACGAGTGAGTCGCATGGTGTTCGACGAAATCACTGACGGTGCGATCACGAGGGGCTTCGAGTCTCGCTACCCATGGCGTGAGACTAGCCGCGCGCGTGCGGCGATCGCGCGTGCGATCATCGATAGAGCGATCGGTCAAGCTGCCACAGCGGTTGCACGGGCGCGCGTCCCCGGGTGGCGAGGTGGTGTCGGGCGCGTGCGTGCGGCGCTTCTCCATATGATCGCAGAACGTGATCGGACGATCGACGGTACTGAGCCAACATGGGTTGTGGAGGCCACCCTGCAGGGGCCGCGCGGCGACATCTCTGCGTGCCTTGTAGACGGGGCGGAACTGACCTCGGTGGCCAAGCACTTCACAACAAGGGAGGAGGCCCAGAATGCCGCCGACGCGTTGGGGAGAGCGGACGGGCTGCGAGGCGTGGCGCGTGTGCAAGCATTCACCCTGGGTCCGGCCCAGCCTGTGGGTACCGCGGATGTGTTGATTGCTGCCTACTCGCAACTCGGACTCGCGCCCCACGACACGGCGAAGATCCTGCAGGCCCTGTACGGTGGGTCTCGCCGGGCAGTGGCCGGCGCAGACGCGGATCGGTCAGGGCGCGATGGGTGATATCACGTATCCCCGCGTCGACGGCGTCGCATTCGTTCACGGCGCGTTCCAGCGTGGTGATTCGCTCTTCCTTCCCCGGAAGGGGGCCAAGAAGATCCTGGAGTACCGAGGGTGGCGCTTTCGCAAGATTCGGTTCCGCAAGCGCCGCCGGGCAGATCGGGAGGCGCTTCGCGCCGCGTTCGAGCAAGGGGTGCGGGCCGAGTACCTCATGATGCTCGCGCAAAAACGGCGCACGAGCCTGTTGGCGGGTGGCTTGTCCGCTACCGACATCCGACAGATGGAATTCGGCGAGGTGCCGCCGAGGTACCAGGTGCACCACATCCTTCCCATTGATGACGGGGGTGACAACGCATTCGAGAACCTCGTCCTGATCCGTGCTAGCTGCGAGCACTCGGCGTTGACCGCTTATCAGAACGCGTTTGCGCGGGGCATGCAGGAGGGCGAGGAGAAGGAAGTCGACTACCCGGTGCCCGCGGTGGAACAGGACTTCGCCATTTACCCGCCGATGGGTGGACTGCCAGTGGAACTCAAGCTATGGCCGAGGAGGAAGCAGTGACGGAGAGGTGGCGTCCGGCATTAGAGCGGTATCTGGCGTACGCGCGAGCGTTCGGGCAGCCCGAGTGCCCCCGCGTGCAGGAGGCCGAACTGGTCCACCTTCGTGGTCGTGCCCGGGAACTGGGCCTGGAGCTAGTTCCCGAGTTGTTCGACTTTCTGCGCGTCGTCAATGGGACGAGCCTCAGCGCCGTCAGACTCTACGGCGCGAATATCGCTGAGGATGACGTACTGGGACGCTTCGACTTCGGCTATGCCAACGAGATCATCGAGGAGCGCGGTTCCGATACGATCTACGGTGAATGGCAGGACGATTTCCTCGTTCGGGAACATCGCTCGGGACGTTTCGAGCGACGGAGCAAGGTGACCGCGGATGTGCTCGCGAGCTACGACAGCCTGGCCGACATGTTGACCGCTGTGTTCGAGGAGGCTTGCAGTGCGCTCGATGCACGCCACGGATCGCCGGAGCGCATCAGTGGGTAACGCGCACCCGAACCTGTCGGTCGTGGACGCGCGCGTGTCGCGCGATGACATCGCACGCTTCTACTCTGAGGACCATGCGCGCGTCTGGGAGCTGATCCGACAGGCCGGCCTTGCCGGCGCGTCGCCCCCGCCCGTCTTCGAGGCTGTGGCCTATGCGATTGAGGTCGCAGGGTACCGACTGGAGGCGCGGGGGCATCGAGTCGTCGAACCCGGCTGGTTACCACACGCGCCCATGGAGCAACAGCGCCTTGCGCGGGAACTCCCCGGGGACCCGGACGTGCTCGCGCGGCTGGGGCAGGCGGTGATACCTGGGTGCCGGCCGGTGGTTCGCAAGGCGATGCCGAGTGAGGACCTTCAGCGGTTTGATCCGGCGACACTGATCGCGGCCATGCGGCGTGCGGGCATCGGGCGGCCATCGACCTACGCCCGGCACGTGCAGAAGGTGTTCGATTCCGTGAACAGAGGCCTCCTGCGGAAGGACGCCGATGGCAGGTTCAGGATGGCGCACGCCGGGTTCGTGATGCTTGAGGCCCTCGCCGACCCTGCGCTTCCTTCGCTCGATGTCGCGTACAGTGCGGAACTCGAGCGCGACCTGGAGGCGATCGAGCAGGGAGATGCAGACCCTGCGGCGGTCGTTCGGAGGCACCTAGCGAGGATCCCGGGGTTGAACCTTCAGGATGCGGACCAGCAAGACGGTCAGGGGGATACGCACGAGGGGACAGCGCCGCAGGTCCCGCACGGTGGTCACGATGATCTCGGCGTGCATCAACTGCCGCCCGGCCTCGATCCAGCGTTGGCCCTTCCGGCGGGGCATCCGCTACGAGGCATTCGCGGCGCCTTCGATGAGACGGCAAGGCGGCTCCTTGGGGGCGCCCTGCCAAACCGCCAGGAAGCCATGCACCGCCGGGCTTGTCGTGCCACTGCGGTATGCCGTATCTGCTCGGTGGAGCCGGCCGCGGTGTTGGAGCGCCTGCGGCGGGATCTCGGGTGGAGGTGGGTCGTCGACCTGGCGCCCACTGATCCCGTATGGACGCCAGAGCAGCTGGACGCGATGACTACCGGACGCGAGGAGTTCGTGCGGACACTGGCGTCTGCGGGAACGGAACGCGTCGGCGAGCATCAGCGCCTATAGGGCGAGCGCGCGGCGGCCTCCGGCGGGCGACGTGTCGAGCGTGTGCTAGCGTGGGGTGCGATGCTGATTTGCGCTGCCGGCGATATTCACGGTGCCCTGGACCGCATGTACGATGACGTGCGCGCGTTCGAGGTCGAGCTTGGTGTCGAGTTCGATTGGCTGCTGCACGTCGGTGACTTTGGGATCTGGCCGGACCCGTCGCGGGTGGACAAGGCCACGGCGCGCCACGAGGGTGCGGGGGACTTTCCGCGCTGGTGGGCCGAACGGCGGGCAGCGCCGAAGCCGACGGTCTTCATCAAGGGCAACCACGAGGATTTCCTGTGGCTTGAGGCGCAGCCGGAATCGGAGGTTCTTCCTGGGCTGCACTACCTGCGCAATGGCACCGCGATGGACTTGGGTGGTGTCGCGATCGGCGGGGTTGGAGGCTGCTACGGCCCCTCGAACTTCGAGCGGGAGGCCCACCGGCTGCAAGGGTATGCCAAGCGGCACTACACCCGTGACGAGATCGAGCGGCTTGTCGGAAGCGGGCAACGCGTGGACGTGTTGCTCACGCACGATGCGCCGGCAGGGGTCGTGTTTCCGCGGCACCGCCGCGGCGACAACTGGCCGAGTGAAGCGGCCGGTCTGGACGAGCTGGTGCGCGGCACGCGGCCGCGCGTGTGCTTCTTCGGGCACCATCACCAGCGCGTCGATGGGATGCTGCATGGGGTGCCGTGCTTCGGGTTGAGCATCGTCGGCCGTCCGGGGAACATGGTGGCCATCGAGGTGGCGCCAAAGCGCTCTGGGTTCTCGGTGCTCGGCGAGTGGCCCCAGGCAAGCACCGGATAGCGCTGGGCTCCTTAGTGCTCGTCGGGCTGCCCTGCGAAGTCCTCCAGCGTCAGCGCACGGGTCTCGCCCTCCTGGTTCGCCTGGAGCGCTTGCGTGTGTTCGAGGTCCAGGGCGGTCAGCCAGCCGCCGGCCCACGCGCCCGTGTCGACAAAAACGGTGTTGTTCACGATGGCCGGGAGCCCGCTGCGTTGGGTGGCGTGGCCACATACCACGCGCTTGCCGCTGCAGTGCGGTGCGTGCGGGACATCGAAGGACCAGCGCCAGTCGTGGGACGATTGCTGTGCGATGGGCCGGGACGGCCGAATCGGGGCGTGGGTCAGAAGGTGGTCGGCGGTCTCGTGGAAGTCGACAGTGGCGGCGAAGAAACGGCGATGGTCGTCCGGAATCTCGGTCCAGAAGTCGGTCACATCGTAGGACTTCACGGTGGCGAGCCCGCCGTATTGCATCCAGTACCGCCACGCCTCCGGCGATTTGCCGGCGTCCTGAGCCATTTCTTCGTGGTTGCCCGTGATGAATACCGTCCTGCACTGGCCGGACAGCTCCAGCAGCCGCGCGACCACGCCTTTGCTGTCGGCGCCACGGTCAATGTAGTCACCGAGGAACACGAGCGTGTCATCGGTGGACGGTATCATCTGAGCGAGGAGCGCATCGAGCGCCGCCAGGCAGCCGTGGATGTCGCCAATGGCGTAGGTGCGCGCGGCCATCAGGGGAGAGTAGGTTGGGGCGTGCTACATTTCCAGCGGTCAGCGCGCCAGGCGGGCAACCGGCGCGCTCGGTAGAGCCATGAGGCGCCTCCCTGTTCGTCCCGTGTCCCGGTCGTACAGGTCGCCGGCTACCAGGTCGCGCTGCAGACTGGTGACCCGTGGGCGCGAGCACACAGCGGCAGCCGTTCTTGGACCTTTCTTGTGCGTTTCGGTCGCCCCACTCGAGGAGAGGCTCGGCCCGCCTGTGCAGCGGTTCGACGAACGCAGCGCCCGCGACGGCCTAGCCACGTATGCACTCCCAACGTCGCGCTTTCGAGGAACGCTCCTCCGCGTCCCGAACAGCGACGAAGTCGTGCGGCCGAACAGCAATGAACATCAGACGAGGATGCACCCACGAGGTGCCCCGTGACGCACATCGGTCCACAAGCTTCCGCCGGCTGTCGACGGTCCGATGCAAACTCGGTCAAGTCCCAGGAATGATCGCAGACCAACCCACGTTGGGCATCAAGGGGGCAACATGGACGCACGCGCGAAAACGATTCGCGACATCTTGTACTCGCGGGACCAGTACCTGGTGCCCTTCTTTCAGAGGCATTACTCCTGGCGGAAGTCCGATTGGGAGCGCCTGTGGCGGGATGTCGAAGCGTTGGTCGAGGAGGGCGCGACGCGCCAGCACTTCCTGGGGCCGCTGGTCTGCACCCCGTTGGAGCATGTTCCCAGCGAGGTTTCCCGGTACCAGCTCATCGATGGCCAGCAGCGCCTCACAACGCTGACCATCCTTTTGGCGGCGCTGCGCGACCTGGCTCGAGAGAGAGGCGACGCTGACACCGAGGAGAAGATCAACGAGGACTACATCACGCACAAGCGCGAGAAGGGGTGGACAAAGCTCAAAGTACTGCCTCGTACGGGCGATAGGGAGGTGCTCGGGGCGCTGATTGCGGGTAAGAAGCTGGCAAAGGAGCACGGTCGCGACCGCATCGCCAGGGCCCATCGCTTCTTCAAGAAGGCGCTCACCGCTCACATCGACGCGGCCGACAACGTGCGGGAGTCGATCAAGGCGATCCTCAACGCCATGACGGGGCGTCTCTCGCTGGTCGTGATCACGATAGCAGGCGAAAACCCCTACGAGATCTTCGAGTCGCTGAACTCGACCGGCCTTCCTCTGGAAGAATCTGACCTTATCCGCAACTACATCTTCATGCAGGTACCTCTCGACGAGCAGGATCAGTTTCACGAGGATGTGTGGCAGCCCTTTGAAGAATCCTTCGAGGCCAAAGCGGACCTGCCGTCGTTGTCTCCGACCGCTTTCTACCGAAGCTACCTCATGCGAGAGGGCGCCTATTCGCGCAAGGGTGCCACCTTCGCGGACTTCAAAGAGCAGCATCCAGCAGCGGAAACCGCGCCTGCCGAGTGCGTGTCCGTTCTGTCAAAGTTCGCGGAGTACGAGCGTCTTCTGAGATTCCCGAGGATCTGTGAGGACGAGGCACTCCGGCGGCGACTGGAAGAGATCCACAAGTTGGACCTGACGACTGCTCACCCCCTGGTCATGAGGCTTCTGGACCTGAATCGGAATGGCACACTGTCGTCCGGCGTCCTTCTTGGCTGTCTCGACGACCTCGCAAGTTTCGTACTGCGCCGTTCCTTGTGCGGCGAGAGCAGCAGAGGATATGGTCGCTGGTTTGTAGCGGCTGCTCGAGACCTCGATGCCAGCGCGCGCGAACGGTTGCGTGAGGAGTGGCTGAGGCGGGGGTGGCCTGACGATGCGGCGGTGGTGAAGGCGCTCTCCGGTTTCGCTCTCTATCGCCGCGAGCCGAGAAAGGCTCGACTTATCCTGGAACGTCTTGAACGAGCTGCTGGGCACAAGGAGCGGGTGCAACTCGATGGCCTTCAGATTGAACACGTGATGCCGCAGACCATGAAGGAAGATAGCGATGGCCGCGCGTGGAAGACCATGCTCGGTGATGGCTGGCAGGACATCCATGTGACCCTGCTCCACACCCTCGGGAACCTTACATTGACCGGCTACAACCCCGAGCTATCGAAGCGCCCGTTTGACTTCAAGAAGGGAATCTTGACCGAAAGCCACCTAGAGCTGAACCGTCACTTCGGTGAACTCCGGAGCTGGGGAGGGAAAGAAATTCGACTGCGTACGGAAAGGCTTACCGCCGAGCTGTGTCAGCTCTGGCCTCGGCCATTCAATGGGCCCGACTACTCCCTCCCGGCGGAGGATTCTGTGGCCGTCGAGGCGTCAAACATGACGTCCAGCGGCTGGCTCGACTACTGGCAGGAGTTCGCGATCAAGGCAGATGCGGATCCGGCGCTGCCGACGGTCAGGAACAAGAGTCGCTCCTACGTCCAGTTCGCGACCGGGCGGAGGCACGTCTACTTGACGGCAAGAGCGTACGAGAAGGGTGGCTGGCTACTGGTGGCGCTGCGCGGTCGTGGAAAGAAGGGGCAACCCATTGTCGACGCATTGCGACCGATGAGGGCACTCATCGAGGAGAAGCTCGGTGTGGAGCTGATCTGGAAGGACGGCTCGTTCGAGATCTGGCGTGGGGAAGTGGCCATTGCCGATCGGGCTCAGTGGGCTGACCAGCACGATTGGCTCCTCGAGATGTTGCTGCGTGTCATGGATGTCGTCCGGCCGCTCCTCAAGGGGTTGGATGAAAGCGGCGTGCTTGCCGAACCGGACGACGAGCCACAGTCTGGCGTGGGCGGGACGGCGGACGAGGACGCGCTCGAAGATGAGGATGACGAGGAAGATGACACCGACGACGATGGCGAGTAGCGACGGAGTCTAGGGCGCCTGCCGGGCGTGCGAATGCGACTGCATGGCTGACGACGGATCCTTCCGGACCTGCCCGTGGGAACGCGGAGCACAGAATCATGTGCCAAGCGGAACATGCCCCACGTCCCGACCCCTCTCGTGGCCTTGGTATCGGCGGCCCGCTGCAGCTGGCACCGGTGTCCTGGGGCAATGCTAGCTCTCGACCGGATTGAGGCAATGATCTGTCAGGCAGGCGAGGGCAAGGCCGCGCCCGCTCACTCGGTGATCGCCACTACCGGCAAACTGCGGATCCGGACAGCGGAGTCCTCGACGACGACAAGGGCGCCTTGGTGCAACTCGGCAACGAGGCGCGGGACGGTGGAGACGATCGCATGTGCCAGTGCGTTTGGCGTGGGCGAACGGAGGCGGAGCACGATGACGGATGGCTTGGCCGCGTTGGATGTGGCTAGGATGCGCGCGAAGTCGAGGTCGTGGGTGACGAGGACCTCTTCCCTGTCGCGCGCGTGGTCGACAAGCTGCTCGTCGCTTGCGGTCGCCAGGCCGCGGGCCGACACGTGCGTCGCGGCGATCCCCGCCTCGCCCAGGCGCCTGGCCAACGACGGGGGCAGGTTCTGGTCCAGGAGCAGGGCCGGCGCGTCAGGCGACATCGAGCACGCGGTCGCTGGCCAGCCAGGCGGCGTACTGGAGGCTCTGCCGGATGTCTTCCTCTTCGAGGTCGGGCCACTCGGCCAGGATTTCGGCGGTGGTCATGCCGGCGGCGAGATACCGCACCAGGCTCTCGGCAGTGATCCGCATCCCACGGATGCATGCCTTGCCGGCGCACTTCTCGGGGTCGAAGGTCAGCCGGTCAAGCTTGGGGTGCGTGCGTTCCATGGGTTCAGCATAGCGGACGTTCGGAAGCTGGGCACCACCCGGCCGGGAGGTTCCGCGGACCCGCCGCCTATCGAATCATTCCTTTGATCGTCTTGGCGTGCGCGTGCGTACGCCGGTGGATGCGTAGTAGACGGGCAATGCACTGAAATGTTTGGGGAATCCAGGGGAACGCAGTGGACGTTCGACATGTTTCACGGTACGTAAGGGAGTTCTTGAGACGGGGGGCAGGACATGATCACATACTTGCGTGTGCCGTTCGCGGAGAAGGACGACGCCAAGGGCTTAGGGGCTCGATGGGACCCGACCTTCAAACGCTGGTACGTGCCTGGCGCGGGTGACCGCGCGGCATTTCGTCGATGGCTGTCTCGCGAGGCATGCGAGCTGTTCAGGCTAGGTGAGGCCGGTCTAGGCGCCGCCGAAGAGGCATGCCCGGAGTTCGACGAAGTTGGCCCCTATGACAGCTGGGATGCCGGGCCGTTGCTGGTGGAGCTTGCGAAGCGGCTCGCGCGCGACCCATGTGTGCTGCTGCTGCGCCATTCATGCTGGAGCTGCGGAGTCGATGCATATGCGGTCGAGGTTCGGCTTGAGTGCTCCTACGACGAGCAGGTGCTACTCGACTATCCTTGGGGGCCCCTATCTCAAGGAACGTTCGCGGGTGATGACGCTTTCGAGCTGGGGGGCGGTGCGGTTGCTGCAGTCCCTGGCCTGTTGAGAGCGCTCTCCAACTACGAACTCAAGAACTCCGAGGTGGCCGGACGCGTGGCCATCTTCAAGGAACGCTTCTCGAAAACGGTCGGAGAAGCCTACATGTCCCAGGGGTGCCCGGCGTGTGACGCGCTATGGGGCGACCACCATCTTGGCGAGCTTGGCGTCCGGTACATTCACCAGCTGGCGGATGGAGAGTTGGATGGGGTCGATCTGATCGATGCGTTCGAGCTGAAGGTAGGACATCGACCCGAGCCTGCGAGGCCACGCCGATAACCGCCGCTGCCCAAACGTTCAATCGGGACTACTGGCGATCGAGCCACCGGAGAACTCGTCGTCCTCTAGCTCTCTCAGCTCGCCCCGCGCGTGCGCATCGAAGGGGTCGTTGGTGTGTGCTGAAGCAGGGCCACGACCGTGAGCGCGGCAGCATGGGCCCGCCGGGGAGCGACCTGCGCGTACCAACTGTTCGCTTCCCGCTGGAAGTCACGATGCTGGTTGCGACCGTGGTCGAGGCCGAGGCTCTGGACAGGGCTCAGCACAGCGGAGGGAGCCTTGGGAGCACCACCTTGAGCTACCGAGAACCCCATCCGGCCATCGACCATTTCTTCGACCATTTCGGCGTGCGCATGCGTGATCGGGCGTGCGCGTCTGTGATGGTCAATGTGTTGAAATGGTTGAAAAAGCGAAGTGATTACAAGTGGCTAGGCAGTGTTGCCAAGGTTGACGTCGAGGGTTCGAATCCCTTCTCCCGCTCCACAAAACCGGCCTGAATCCGGTACGTTGCCAAGCCCGCCGCGAGCGGGCTTCGTCGTTTTCGGGTGTGGGAGAGCTTCTTCCCACACCGCTTCCCACACTCTGGGCGGCTCGCGATGGCCTGTCATGGCCTTCGTCGAGGAGGCCGAGCGGAGGCCGAAGCGGGCTTCCCACACCTGGATTCGAGGCTTCCCACACTCCGAATGATGGGATGGGTCCAACTAGCCTGACGCCACGCGTTGCAGGTCGCGCCCGCGGCACTCGTCATCATCCGCCGGTTCCCACATGTCGCTGGCCAGCTCGAAGATCTCAGCGGGCACCACCATCGAGAACGTGGGCCCTGGTTCGCGTTGCGTTCCTCTACCCACTCACGCCGCAACTCGCGTGGGGCGTCGAGGACGTAGACGGTATGGTCGATCGCCGCGGTTCCTAGCTCTTGGTAGAAGTCGAGCCGCTCCATGCAACCGGGAAGGCTTCTTGCCGCTCGAAGTAGCGGCCCGCCCATCAGGGCAAAGCGGTCGCTGCGCCAAGGTGAAGCCCGTTTGGTGTGCCCGGCCTCCCGCTTCACGGTGACCGGGGACATGCAAGTGGGAGGAAGGTCTCTGGACCACGCACAGATGCGGGCCGCGACGTGGTACAACGTCGTGGATTGGAACAGGGGGGACTAGAATGGCGGACAAGCAGGAAGTTGGAGGTCGATTTGCAGCGCATCCAGTGCTTCGCAAGATTCTGGCGGCGCTCGAGTCGGTGCTCAGACTAGCGAGGCTAGTTGGTACGTACACGGTGGTGTCGTCGATGGGAATCGCCCTGGTATCCGGCGCTACGGGTTGGAACGTGAATACGAATGCTTTGGCCGCTCTCCTGATGTTTGGCGTTGCGGTCGCGGCCCCGACATACGCACTTGGGCTACCGAGGCGCCCACTGGGCAGGAAGGGACTTGCGGCCCACCTACTTGTCCTCGCCCTGACGAGTTTCGTTGGGGTAACGCTCGGAAGCATCCCTCAAGAAACGACCCTATCCGAGCGATAGGCGGGCCGCCTGGCCAAAGAACTCCACAGCCCCGGAGTCCTCGGGCACCCGGCCCAGCTTTGTCCTTGCGCTCGAGGAGATCGAGCGGGGCACGGCGATCTTCGAGGTTCCAGTTACTGGCCGCTCGGCCAACCACAACCCACTCGCCACGCATTGAGCCGAAGCGCTTGGTGCTGACCCACATGAGCGACGACATGCTCGGGCGGGTCGGTTCCCCGACCTGCCTCATGCAGCGGCGCACGACGGCTTGGGTATCACCCTTTGGCCTTCGGTCGGTCTGGCGTTGTGGTTGGCTCCCCCGTCGCGGCAGCCGATCCAGTCCGCGGCGACCGACGACCAAGCAAGGTGATCACCTTGGCGAGCCCCTCCCGCTGCTCATCCGGGTTGACAGTCGAGTACCAGCCTTCCATGGCTTCGGTGGCATGCCCGCTGATCGAGCGCTTGACCACGCTGCTCACCTCCGCGGCCCGGGTGATGTCTTGGAACGTACGTCGCATCGCCCGTGCCGTAACCTTCTTCTTGATGTCGGCTCTGCGTGCGGCGGCGGCGAACGGTTTGGTGAACGATGCCGCAAACCTGATGGTCCCGCGCACCGAGGGGAAGAGGAGACCGGAGTCACGCATAGGGCCCTCGTTGATGTTGGTTTCGATGTGCCATCGGAGTACGTCCATGACTTCCTCGGGCAGCCCGATCGGGTAGCCTCTGCCGGTCTTGGTCGTGGGCATCACCTCCTGGTCACGCGTATGCGAACGCCTGACCCAGATCTGCCGTTCCGCCCATCGAACATCTTCCGCGATGCGCAGCGGGAAGAGTGTCGATGGCCGGAGACCGGTCACGAACCCGAGGAATGTGACCGCGTAGTGCTGTGGAAAGTGCTCGTACATGGCTTCAAGGAACCGTGGAAGCTCGTCGGCTGTGAGCGCGTTGGGTTGCTCCGGTGTGTACGTGGGGCGTGTAGTCGTGTCGAACGGATCTGTTCCGGCGCTCGGGTCAGCGATCCCGTATCGCGTCGCAGCCGCTCTGCAAATCACCTTCAAGATCGCGAGTCGCGTGTTCGCCGTCCTCGGTGATAGCTTGTTCCTGTTGATGGCGTCAGCATGCGCCAGGAACCAACGTTCCACATCGTCGTGGGTGACCTCGTCCACTTGGAGCGCACCGAAGGCCGGGATGAGCTGGTTGCGCAGGATTTCCTCCCACTTGCGTCGGCCGGCCGCACTACGAATCCGACCCCTCTGGATCTTTGTCTCCATAAGCGAGGCCGCGTATTCGGCGAAGAGCGGCGGCGGTGGCTTGCTCGACCCGATCTCGCTTCTTGCCCTTTCGAGGAGTGCGGCTCGTGCTTCCTCGGCCTCCTTGATCGACATGTTGCCGACCACTTGCATCGCCTGCTTGGTCCTGCCCGTTCGAGGATCTGTCGCCTTGGCGCGGAGAAGATGGCCGCCGCCTTTGATTTCGTAGACGCCGGGACGGATTGGCTTCTCGGATACGTCGTAGCCCCACCTCTTCACCCACTTTTTCGCCATGATTGTTCTCCAGGAAGCGGTCAAGCTCCTCGATGGCCCAGACCAATGGCCCGGTACCTCCCCGGCGCCCGACGGGGCTGACCAGGCCGCGGTAGTGCGCCTTTCGTAAACCGGAGCTACTCTTGAATCCGCAGTAGCTCGCGGCGCTTGGTGTCGTCAGGAGACGGGTGTTTGCCGGCACTTCACGAACACCGTCGCGCTGCCGTGGCCTTGCCCCGCCAACTTGAGAAGGCCTCTCGAGCGGCACCTCCGCGACGACACGGACCCCTGTTGAGCCCGCACTTGGAACGCCAGCTCGCTGTACCGCTAGCCCTTCGGGTGCCTCTTCAACCGGGAACTGAACCCAAACCCGCTGCCCGCGAGAGGCCCTGACGAGAACCCAGAGCCACTCGGGGTGCAGTGAGTCCCCTACTACACCGCCGCTGTCGACGACTACACCGACCTTTTCGGCGGCCTCGTCGGTGTCGAGCGTCAGGTCGGTGACTGCGGGTTTGGTTCGGCTGTTACGGGTCACCGCGGGAACTACACCGGGCGCACGAGAACTCGCCCGGAAATCGACACTCCCCGACGTTTCCTTGGGAGGCGGTTCGGAACTGCTCGAGATCACGTCAGGAATCCGCCGCGAACTTCAGGTTTCTGATCACATCGACCACCCGCAGCACGTCCGAGGGGGCTGCCACCGGCTCCGGTGCCGCCCACACGTCCAACGCATCCTGAAGCTCGTCGGCCGAGAAGAACCGCTGCTCGACCATGAACAGTAGCAGGCCGCGCAGCGGATACTCGGTGTCGTAGTTGGATTGACGGGCGTCGTAGACGATCAGCGGTTTCGTACGCTGGTCGTAGAAGACCTCAGCGAACCAGCCCACCAGGGGCAGCCGATCGAATCCATACTCCGCGCGGACGCCTGGGTCGTGGGGATGCTCGAGTTCGAAGCGTGGCACTCAAGTACTACACGCCGGGGTAGGTGAAACCCAAAGTTCTTCTCTCCGGGCGCTCAGCGATGTCCCGTCGCGAGGCTTTGGCGCCAACTGCTCGGCCCGGGGCGCACGGGGGCAATGCTCGCCGGTGAGCTCCCTCCGCTGCACGGTTCACCTCCAAACCGCGCTTTCCAACACGGGAAACAAGCTGCGCGCGGCAATGTGAACCGCCCTCGAATTCCCCAACGGTCTCTTGTGTTGAAAGGATGCGTACTCAAGGACTCAAGGAACATCCAGCCACCCGGGACGAGGGACGCCAGAACGAAGGTGTGCTTGGGCACGTGAACTCGGCTCGATCCTCCACCGGATTCATGTCCCACGCCCCGGCGCCGTGGGTGGCACGGCTCCGAAGGGGGAATGGGAAGTGCAGCAACACCAGGTGATCCGCCTCCGACAAAGAACACCTGAAGTCCATTTTCTCGGTTCGGCTCTCGATTCGTCGGTGTAGCCCCCTGTACAGCTGCACTCCCTCTCGACGAGCGGCTGTCCACGCCACCTAACCACTACTTTGAGGGCGCTCCAGGGCGTCCGGCCCCTCTGCCTCGTGGCGTGGCGTCGAGGGGCTTCTTTTCCTTGACCGAAATCGGAGGACAGCTATGCGAACACCCACGAACCCCACGCGCGCGCTCCCGGTGATCAGCATCCGGGTAAACCCGAGTGATGGGACCACCGAGGTAGTATTAGACTTGAATCCACTTTCCTATGTCCCCGATTTCACTGCGGGGCACTTCGGGGTCATGATCGCCGACGCGATCAGGAACATTGCCAGAGCGCTGGCAAACAGTCCGGAGGTCCAGATCGCGGCAGAGGAGCAGGAGATCGTGCGCCACATTGGCAGGATCGTTCAGCGAGAGTTGGACGAGTCGACCGGGACCACACACAGGGAGCTCGTTGTGATCGGGCCACCCTCGGGCGAGCTTGAGTAGATGACAATGTGACGAGGACGCCCGCGGCGAGTACCAGCCCCGTGGCAGCGATCATGGTGCCGGAGGCGATTCCGCCCAGGGCCAGGGTCACGCCATGCCTGCTTCCTGCCGCCCAGCCGCCGAATACCGCCGCAACCGACAAGGAACTCGAGTACCTTGAGCACGATGCCGTAGGTGATGAGCCCCATCGAGACGGCCTTGTTCAGCAGAGCCGCGGGCGTGTCGTGGACGAGGGTGATGTTGAGTTGGCTTCCCGGGACGACGACGATTGGGGGGGGCGGGCTGCTGGGCTCTAGTGCCGGGGGCGAACTCACCGGCCGCGATCCAGACGACAGCGTCAGGGACGCTGGTGTTGGCGGGCGTGAGGCTGGACAGAAGGAAGACACCGTTCAGCGTTCTCGGGCCTAGTTCTCCGTCACCTGCAGTGCATCGCAAACACCCTGCGGCACTCATCCACGAGCGCAACACCGCCGCCACCGTTGTGACCTGTGGGCGGATCGTGCTCGCAATGCTCAGAGAAGCGCCGCTTCAATTCTTGGTGCCCCCCAACCGCCAAGAACGATTGGCGAGCAGGGCAAAACTGCCCGTCCACCAGTTGCTGCTGATGAGCGAGCATTCTACGCGCTGCGAGTCGATTGCGCGGGTCGTACCCGTGGTACTTCAAGACCCAGTGCCGGTCGTGCTCCAGTGTTGCGATCGTGTCCGCAGCCCTGTGAAGATCGTACCAGAGGTCATCGAGCTTCTGCTGCTTCGCTCGGCTCTGCTCCTCTAGCACGCGCAGCGCGGCTTGTTGTTGGGCTTCCTTCCTCCGCCGCTCCTGCAGGGCGACAAGGTACTTGCTCTCAGGAAATACCTCACGGAAGTGTTGCACCGCGCTCGAGCCTGCATTACCGCTGGCGACGTGCGAGCCGAAGTGTTCTTCGAACGCTGCGATCTCGGGTTTCAGGCCACTCCAATGATCACTTAGAATCGAAATCATCGCCGATCCTGCGACCAGAGAGTTGTCCGACGGCGAACGCTCCACCATCCGCTCGAGAATCCTAGACACCCTTGGACGCAAAGCGGCAAGGACCCCTTCGTCACCGGGGATTCCGTTTCCGATACGGATGCCCTGCAAGTATACGAGGAAGTCTCCATCGTCTTGCAGCTCTTGAACAGCTCCTGCGACCGACTTGGCACGGGCCTCGGCTAGGGTCTCCTCGAAACCGGCCGGGACATGGTCTGCCGTCGCCATGTAAGTCTGAACCAGGGGGCCCTCCTCGACTACCGATGAGGCCAGCGCGAGCATCGCTTCAGCAGACGAGGTCGCATAGTCGTTCACGAGGACTCGAGCCTCTGCGATCGCCTCGGTGTCCCTCTGTTCGTGCAAGGTCACAAGAGTCCGACCTTCGCTGTACTCGCCTGATACTGCGATCTCGCCGATCCGCATGCGAACCGGGTATCGCGACTTCACCTGCAGCCACAGGTCGTTCCCGTCAATCGAACGGGAACCAAGGCAAGGGATAGTTCCGTCAACAGCGATGTGGCTGACCAGACGCCCCTCCTCACATGCGTCCTTCGCAACCACGTGGGGGCACTGCTGAGGCTCCACAAGCACGGCCAGCTCCCCGGTCCCCTCGAGTGTCCAGGCCCAGGCGCTGATGGCGTCCGTTGTGCCTCGGGGACGGACCTCAACGACGGGGATGTCATCGATCATCGCCGTCCGGAGTTGAAAGTCGGAACCTGTGCCTCGTCGCACGGCGTCAATGCGCACCTTGTTCAGCCGGTTCAATTCGGGCCGGGTGGCCTCGGCTCGTCGGATCTCCGTGTGCGATGTAGGCTCTTTCCAGCCCTCCGGTCGCAGCGCAAAGAACTCAGGTGCGAGTCGTCGGATCTCCTTGACTGACCCTGTCCCGAGATCGTGCGTCCGGTTGAGCGTCGGATCGCATGTCGGTGCCACGTGCTGGACGGGCGCCGGCTTCGCCACTGGTCTGGCGACGGTCCCCCCGCAGGCGACCAGTAGGCAAGAGATTGCCAATGCGCCGTGAGGATCGAGGGCTCCACGCCCAGGCTTCCGTACGTCCTTCCACTCGCCCCGAGTAGTCATGGTATCCCCCTTTCATTCCGTTTCACGACGTTCTCCTGTGGTGGCCCGTCACCGAAGCTCTTTGCAGGCTGTGGGATCGTTGAGCGTGCATGCCTTCTTGAAGTACCTGTCCGAGGTAATCTCGTTGCGCTTCACTCCCCATCCTCGTCGGTGGGCATACCCAAGGGTCAGACATGATCCGGCGACATCATCTCGACACGCCTTCTCGAGCAGGGGTATGGCGCGTTTGAAGTTGCGCTTGTAGCCCGAGTGACCAAACAGCAAGCTTCCACTCAGCGCGCATCCCTGGGCGAACTCCAGATCACACGCCTTTGCGGCCGTGGGGACGGCTTCCGGGTTCTTGCTTTCGATCATTCGCGATGCGAGGACCCAGCACCCCATTCCCTCGTCCGCATCGCAGGCGTCTCTTGCGTACTTTTCTGCGGAGGGGCCGGACTGCTCCACGCCGAGCCCGCTTAGGTAGCTGTACGCGACGCCGGCGCACCCGAACATGTACCCTCCCTCGCACGCTTTTTGGATCAGCTTGAAGCCACGTTTTGGATCTTTCGGGAGGCCAGCCTGCCCATCCGTGTACAGAGCACCAAGGCGGGAGCAGCCGCGCAGCTCGCCCGCGTCGCACGCGGAGCGAAAAAGCTCCGCTGCTTTGGGCTCGTCCTTCTCGACACCGCCAAGTCCAACCTGGTGCATGTACCCGAGTCCGTTGCAGGCTCGTCCGACCCTCGCGTCACAGGCTGCAACGAGGTGCTTTAGAGCCAGCTTGTAGTCCATGCCTGTTCCGTCAACGCCGTCTAGGTACCGAATTCCGAGGCCCGCACATCCGAGCGTGCTTCCATCGTTGCATGCCTCTTCGAACAGCTTCGCCGCTGCCGCCTGGTCCTTGTCCGGCTTCCGTGCGTCCCATTTGACGAACGCCTCCCTGGCCATGCTATCGGCCCTCTTCAGGGCTGCTGCTTCGGCTTGTTTCGAAGCGGCGGCGGCTCCGGTCTCATTCGAGGTGCCTGGTGTCGCTGCAGACACCGTCTGTTCTGTGCAGCCTGCGGCGCATGCTAGGCCCAGTAGCGAGACGATGAGCCATCGGCCATCAGCCGGTCGTTGTCGTTCCATTTGCGAAAATCTCCCCTTGCAGAAATTGTCTCGTCATCTTCCATTAACTTCAAGTTATAGGTTGATGGTCACAGTGGCCCACGTCCGCGCACCTTGCGGCTGTGGCGAAGGAATCAGCGGCGAAGATCAAGCGCCTGGTTGGCCGCAGAATCAGTGAGGTGCGGCGAGGGCAGGACCTGACGCAGGATGCACTCGCGGCGAAGCTGAACGTGTCGACGCAATGGATCAGCCAATGCGAAAACGGGCACGAAAACCCAAGCCTTGAAGCACTCGTCCGATTCGCCAACGCCCTCGGGGTAAAGGTGGTCGATCTGCTGGCGGACGAACCGCCCGATCCTAGCCTGCCGCAGCGCGTGAAGCCCAAGGCCCGCCGACCGCGGGGCTGAACTGATCACGGTCCGTCCTCGTCGAGGGTCTCGAACTGGTGCCGGGCGAGCAATCTGCTCACGTACGCGTACCTCTCGTTCGTAGTCTCCTCGAGACGCAGGTACGGAGATATCGTCAATAGTTGTGGATCGAGTATGAGCGGGCAGCATGATCAGGCGGC
>JAPPOR010000262.1 GCA_028817905.1 Myxococcales bacterium | reverse complement strand
AACGCTCGGATTAGTGAGTCCGCTCCCATTGTGCGGCGTGGGATCCACTCTAGCCCGGATCATTCACGACTTCGGCGTCGGATCGCGCAGGGTTTCGGCTTCACAGGGCTTTCGACGACCGACGGGAATACTCCCCGTATTTTCTAGGGCGGCGAAAGCCCTGTGGAGTCGAAGGACAAGCGAGGCGGGGGCGAAGTCGTGAATGATCCGGGCTAGCCAGGGAGCCGGTCCGCTGGCTGCAGGGGAGTCCCTGGGATTCCGAAGTGGCCCACCATGGGTCTGTTGTGACGTCTTGTGACATGCCCGCATGTGGGGCGAGTCCTGATTCCCGCTGTCGCGGGCGGCTGCCTTGACCCTGCCGGCCGTAGGCGCGAGGCTGGCTGCGGGTGTGTTGCAGAAGGGTGTTCCGAGGCAAAGCGGGGAGGAGGGTTCCGATGATCAAGCGCGTACCGTGGTTTCGTAGGCTCACCAAGAAAGAGATCGAGCCACCGGTTCGACTTCCCATGGCGGTTGGGCCGGTATCGAATGGGGAGGCCTGGTGGCCGGATAGTCCTCGCAAGAAGCTGATCCGCAAGCTCGTCCTCGACAAGGCTGAGGAGATCTCTCGCAAGGAGGGTGTCGACCGCCGCGAGTTCCTTGCCAGCAGCTGCGGCATGGCGACCACCCTGTATATGATCAATCTGGTCAACGGCTGTACGGGCGAAAAGAGTGGGCCCAAATCGAGCAGCAGTGCCAGCCGCGGAAGCACCGAGAGTAGCAGCAACGGGGGCAGCCGCGGTTCCGAGATGGGTAGCATGGGCATGGCATCCGAGAGCGCTGGCAGTAGTGGGGGCAGCAACGGCGGCATGAGCAGTGGCGGCACGAGCGGCGGCGGCAGCGTGGGGATGATGCGCAATGGCGGCATGAGCGGTGGCAATCGTGGCGGCATGCGCAGCGGCGGTACGAGCGGCGGCAGCATGGGCCGCGACGGCGGCTTCAACATTCCGCCGGACGCGATGGTCGACCCAGAGATCGCGGAAGCCTGCCTGGGTGGCGACGAGCTGATCATCGACATGCAGACCCACTTCACAACGCCCGAGGCCGACGCGGATGTCAATCGGGTGGTGCAGGGGTTCTTCCCCTCGATCAATGAGGGCAACTTTCCGTGGATCCAGCGGCGTTCCGACGGCATGCATCAGACCAATCGTGATGCGTACGTCGAGTTGATCATGGACGGCAGCGATACGACGGTCGGTGTGCTTTCCGGGATCGCCTACTCGCTCGGCCCCGACGGCATGGGTGGCCGCGCGGTGTTGACCAACGAGGCGTTGATTCGGGGCGTCGAGTACCTCGAGTCCGTGTATCCGGGGCGCATGCTCTCCCATGCGATGGTGATGCCGAACGATCGTATCGACATCCAGCTCGCCATGATGGACCGGACCGCGTCGAGCTACACCCACTGGAAGACCTACACGCCCTGGGGACCCCGCAACGGAGCGCTCCCACAGGGCTATTGGCTCGACGGCATGGACGACCCGAACATGGTCGGGCCCAAGATGATCGAACGCGGTGTCGATCTCGGCGCGCCGATCTTCTGCTGCCACAAGGGCTTTCCGCTGACTAGCTTCAGCCCGACCTATACCAATCCGCGCGACGTGGGGCCGGCGGCCAACATGTTTCCCGACGCGCACTTCGTCATCTACCACTCCGGCTTCGAGCACGGTCAGGCCGCGGGCCAGAACAGCCGCCCGACCGAGCGAGCAGCGGCCGAGACGTACTGCAACATGGCGATCCAGCGCGCTGGTGGTAGGTGGCCTGAAGGCCCCTACAATGAGCAAGACGCGACCGTGCAGGAGTCCTATCCGCTCGATCGCGGGCTCAACAGTCTGATCTCATCGTTGCGCGCTGCCAACATCGGCCCGAATGGGACCAAGCTCGACCCGGGCACCAAAGAGATCATCGCGGGTACCGAGGATAGCACCCATGTGTGGGGGGAGCTTGGTGGGGTGGTGCCCAACCTGATGACGGGCCGTATCGAGGAAGCGATGCATTTCTTTGGCAAGCTGCTGCTGCACATCGGCGAGGATCGGATCGTGTGGGGGACCGATTGCCTTTGGTTTGGCTCGCCCCAGCCCATCATCGAAGCCTTTCGGTGTTTCGAGATCTCGGAAGAGTACCAGGAGAGGTTCGGCTATCCGGCGCTCACCCAGGAGCGCAAGGCCAAGATCTTCGGGCAGAACTCCGCCCGTTTGCAGATGGCCCGCGGCATCGATCACCTGCTGGGCAAGTGCCATGCCGACATCGTCGGTGAGACGGCCATGCGCCGTAGGCGCGACCTGGACGGAGAGTGGGGGCCGCGGCGTGACATGGTGGCACCGGTGCCGGGTCCGCGCACCCGGCGCCAGTTCCTGGCGCTGCACGCGCACGAGGAACGGGAAAAGCACTTCTGGTCCGGGCGCGTTCCCTATCGGACCTAATCCGGCGCCCGTACCAAGGACAGATGCTACTTCACGATCCATTGCACGACGGACCAAACAAGTCGTGCAATGGATCGTCGCCTGCTATTTGTCCCGAGGGTTGCAGCAGATGGTAGCGAGTGGTGGTCGGCGGAGGCGGGAAGGCGAGGTGGAACAGGACGGACCGGCGCTCAAGGAGGTTAGGGGTGCATGCGGTCCGATGGCCTGGCTGGTTGCCGTTCTGCTGCACGTGTGTGCCGGGAGTGGGTGCGGTCCGGGCGCAGCGCCAGAGGAACAACCGGGGGGCGGCGACCTGCCGGTAGCAGGCTACGATGGCGAGGCAATGATGCTGGCTGTGGCGAGGCCGCAGGTTGCCACCGGCCCCGAGTCGCAAGGAGCGGCCACGCACCTGATGGCATCGGTCCCGACCAGCGCGCGCCCTTCGCTGTGCGACCGACCACGGCACGATGCCGTGCGGGACGTCTTCTGCGCTGAGACTCCGCCGGTTATCCGAGCCCTGGCAGAGCTGCAGGAAGCGCTCGGGATCTCGCTCGAGGAGCCCGGTCCGCGTGTGCACGTGGCTGCGCTCGGCCACTCCACCGCCCTGTCCGGGCACCGGGTGTCCCCGATCAACCCGCGCTTGATCGTGATGGCACCGCCGCTCTTCATGG
Organism: Myxococcales bacterium; assembly: GCA_028817905.1. Taxonomy (GTDB): domain Bacteria; phylum Myxococcota_A; class Polyangia; order Polyangiales; family JAFGIB01; genus JAPPOR01. The sequence goes on along the minus strand of JAPPOR010000262.1, from coordinate 3,254 downwards.
CCTACCAGCGCGGCGTCCAGAAGGTCGAGATCATCGCCTCGGCGGGTGGTGGGCAGCTGAACTTCTATCTCTTCCGATTTGAGCAGGCCTGCAACCGGCGGCCCCAGGGGTGCCTTCCGGGGGACCTATATACGCCCCAGGTCGAGCGCCAGTGGGTGTCCTGGCGCCTTGAGGATGGTGAAGACCTCAAGAACACCCCGGATGATTGTCGCCAATGTCATCAGCGCGGGCGGGCCCAGCCGGCGTTGTTGATGCGTGAGCTCAGCAGTCCCTGGACGCACTTCTTGCAGCCCGTCTATCCCCAGCTTCCCGATGACTCCAGGCCAGGGGTCCGGGGTGCGGACCTGATGCGCGACTACGTGGCGGCCAAAGCCGACGAGTCGTATGGTGGCTTCTACTTCAGTGCGCTCAGTCCGATCGCCCCGTTTGTGCTCGAATCCATCGTGGGCGTGGACCAACCGTTGCTCTTCGACGCACCCAAGATCGACAACGAACGCTGGCCGCTGGATCCGGACACGGGTTATCCCAAGCAACCCCAGCCGAGTCCGTCCTGGGAAGCCGCCTATGAGGCCTTCAAGCGGGGCGAACAGTTGGCGCTGCCATACGTGGAACCGCGGGCCGTCGATGTGGACAAGCAGGCTGCGCTTAGCGCCGCGTATGTGGGCCACCAAGCGGGGAGCGCCCGTGCCCCGGGGTTGCCTGAGCTTTCAGACATCTTCCCCGATGATCCGCTTGTGCGCGCGCGCATCGGCCTGCAGACGGAGCCGGGGTCGGATGCCGTGGAGGTCATGATCCAGGCATGTGGCCCGTGCCACAACGACGTGCTCGACCAATCCATCTCGCGCGCACGCTTCAACATCGATCTATGGGGCTTGCGTCCAGACGCGCTCGCGGTAGCGATCGAGCGGATTGAGCGCGGCCCGATGGAGCCTGGCGTCATGCCACCCCCTGAGGCACGACAGCTCGATGCGGAGGGTCGCAGGCGTCTGCTCGACTACCTGAGGCAGGACCCGCTTTCAGGCGAACCCGATAGGCGTCTCTTGCGAGCTGCCGAACGAGGGATGGCGGGTGTCGACCCTGCCGCCGCATCCGTTGTCATGGGGGACCGGTGACCGGGCGCGTCGTGCCGCGGGCCTGATCGGAAGCGCCATGGCGGTCGGGCGTGCGGGCATCGGGCACGTGTTCGCCCACGCGGGCGCCATCAGCCGAAGTGGATACGGGGCCGCGATCGGGCCCCGGCGTCGCGGCCTCCGCCGTGGGATAGGAACGCCAGCGCTTTTCCACGATCAAGCGCGCGCCACGGGAGAAGGTCAGGTACGCGTGCGCCCACTGCATGAGCACGAACAGGCGGTTGCGGAATCCGCTGAGGTAGTAGATGTGGATCAGCAGCCAGGCGACCCAGGCCCCGAAGCCGGCGAGCTGAAAGCGTCCCATTTGCATGAGTGCGCGGCTCCGGCCGACGGTCGCCATCTGCCCTTTGTCGAGATAGCTGAACGGTCGGCGTGGGCTATCGGCCAGCTCGGCCAAGATGAGTTGCGCCACATAGCGCCCCTGCTGGAGCGCGACCGGTGCGATTCCAGGCAGGGTTTTTCCCTCCTCGTCCGCAACGTGCGCCAGGTCGCCCAGGACAAACACCTCCGGGTACCCAGCGATGCTGAGGTCGGGCCCGACCGGCACGCGGCCCTGGGGATCGCGCTTGGCGCTGAGCTCCGCCCCCAGCTTCGATGCCCGTACGCCCGCCGCCCACAGGACGGTACAGGCTTCGATGCGCTCATCGCCCACATCGACCCCGCGCTCGTCGACGTGGGTCACGCGCCCGCCGGTCCAAACCTGAACACCCAGGGATTCCAGGTCCCGCATCGCGCGCCGTGCCAAATCCTCGCGGAAGCTGGGCAGAATGCGCGGGCCGGCCTCGATCAGCATGACGCGGGCCAGCGACGGGTCGACGTTGCGAAAATCGCGCGCGAGGGTGAAACGACTCATCTCACCGATTGCTCCGGCCAACTCCACCCCTGTCGGTCCACCACCGACCACGACGAACGTGAGCTGTCGTCGGCGCACGTCGGGGTCGTCGGTGCGCTCTGCCAGTTCGTAGGCGGTCAGCACGCGCCGGCGGATCTCGGTCGCCTGTTCGAGCGTCTTGAGGCCCGGCGCATGGGGCTCCCAGTGCTCGTTGCCGAAATAGGCGTGCTGCGCCCCCGTTGCGACCAGGAGGTAGTCGTAGTCCAGAGCACCGAAGTCTCCATGGACGCGGCGCTCCGCGAGATCGATGCTGGTGACGTGTCCCTGCAACACGCGGATGTTTGTATGGCCGGAAAGGACTGAGCGGATGGGCCGGGCGATCTCCGCCGGGCTCAGTCCGCCCATCGCGACTTGGTAGAGCAGCGGTTGAAACAGGTGGTGGTTGCTGCGATCCACGAGCACCACATCGACAGCGCGTTGGCTTCCAAGCCGCCGCGCAGCGTTGAGTCCGGCAAAGCCGCCGCCGACGATGACGACGCGCTTGCGCTTTCGATCCATGGGACCTCCCGCAAAGTTGGAGGCGCAGGGGAGCGCTTCCCAGCCATGGTACTACGATGCGGGGGCGCAGGGCGTAACACCGTTGGTATTGGCGGTACGGAGCGCGGCGATTTCCGGCGAGTTACCGACACATGTCACCGGAGGAACATCCCGGATGGTGCGTGGTCAGTGCGTGACATGGCGCCCATCCACCACTGCTTCCACCCCCAGCGCCTTCGCCCCACTCGACCCGCAGCGCGTATTCCCGCCTTCACCGAGATGCTGGCCCGATCAGTCGCGCGACTGTCGCGTGCCTTGGTCATGCATGCGCGCCAGCACCTGCAAGCGCGCCTCTGCTCGCTTCCGCAGCAGATGGTCGGGATGGGCCTTGATCAGCTCTCGTAGGGCCCGCGCTTCCGCGTGTGGGCGACCCAGGGAGCGTAGGCTCTGTGCAATCCCGTGGCGTGCCGCGGCCGAAAGGGCGCCGTCCGGGCGCATCTTCAATGCCCGGCGGAACAGCGAAAGGGCGCCGCGCGGGTTTCCTGTGTGTTCCAGGCGCAGCTCGGCGGCCGCGATCGCGGCCGCATATGCGTCGGTCTCTCCGGCGCCTGCAATCTTGGTGCCGCGTGCAACCCGCGCATACAGGCGTTCTGCGCGCCCGTACTCGCCCGCCGCGCGCAGACGATTGGCTTGCCGGAGCAGGTCGGCGTGCCCACGCAGGGGGCGCGTGGGGGCGGGCGCTGCCGGTTCTTCGG
>JAPPOR010000698.1 GCA_028817905.1 Myxococcales bacterium | reverse complement strand
GGGTGGGTCAGGGTGGGTGCGCCTGGTCATCGGAGGGCAAACTGGACGGCCAAGGCGTACCGGCGTCAGTGGCTCTTGCGTAAACGTACAGTGTGGACGGAGATCCCAGGAAATCCGACCGCTTCGGACCTTGGACCACACTGTTAGCGACTGACAACATGGCGATGATGGCAGCACGGATAGAAGAATCACCTGGGGGCTCGGACCACCGCCTAATGAAGCGGGTCGCGGAGGGAGACAGCCACGCCCAACGTGTCTTGGCACATCGCCTCGCACCGCGCGTGTTGCGACTCGCCAGGCGCCTCCTGGGTGGCTCTGTGGACGCCGAAGACGCTTCCCAGGTCGCGATGCTGGAGATCCTACGCTCCGCCCATACCTACGCCGATCGTGCGCGCATCGAGCGATGGGCGGACCGCATCACCGTCCGGGTGGTTCTCCATCAAGCCAAACAGCGACGGCGCCCCTGGCTCATGGGCAGTGTATTCGACGTCGACTCGCTCGCCGAAGCGCCCGTTCCCACAGTGCGGGAGCAGACGCCCCGCAGCGTGGAGGCCTACCTTTCGGAATTGCCTGCAGACCGGCGAGAGGTCCTCGTACTAAAACATGGCCTCGGGTACACCACGGAAGAAGTCGCGCAGCTGCTCGACCGACCGACGGGCACGGTCAAGGACCAGTTGGTGTCTGCACGGCGGCAGGTCCGAAAGATTATTCAACGGGAGCTTCGCTTTGGTGCGGGAGGGCAGCGCGATGGCTGACCACATGGACCGGGAGTACGCACGCTACTGCAAGCTCATGGACCGCCTCGCCACGGGCGAGACGCTCACGCAAACCGAGCGCGCGTTCTGCGCGAGGGTTGAGGCGCACCATCCAGCGTGCCAGCCCGAACTACAGTTCCTGTCAGAACTCGAGGACATGGACGCGCCTACCGATGATGCGGCTCGCCAGCTCGTCACGGCAACCATGGCCGCGATCGACGAAGGGGCACTCGAGGGTCCCGATGCGCATGAGAGCCACCGGCATGAACAGCTGGCCGCACGCCTGCGCCGAACCCGCCACAAGCGCATCCTCGGGGGCGCCGCGGCGATCGCTGCCGCAGCACTCGCTATTTGGGTAACGGGCACCGTTGGCACCCCTGAAGGCTCCGATACCGCGAACAATCCGTCGGCAGCAGCTCCAGGCCCGCCGCGGGTGGAACTCGTCTACGCTTCAGGAAACGCGCGCATCGACGGTACACCGTGGATGGACGCTGTGAAGCAGAGCGCGCTGCTGCGTCAGCGTCAGCGCATCCAGGTCACCACTGGGACTGCCTGCTTTGTACTGGATCCAGACATCAACGTGTGCCTGGGCGCGCACGGCGACATCAGCCTGACTGAGATCAATGGGGCGCACCGGCGCCTCACGCTTCACCGCGGCAGGGTATCACTCGCGCTTTCGACTCAGCCACCGAACAGTAGCCTCACGGTCGTCGCCAATGGCATCGAGTCCACCGCCTTGGGGACTGTCTTTTCGGTAGCGGCCGAAGAAGGTGGACGCGTGCGAACCACCGTGCTCGAAGGCAAGGTGCGTGTAATGAGCGCGGGAGAGAGCGAGCTGGTCTCCGCGCACAAGCGACACCAGGTGGACGCGCGCGGCCGTCGAACGGAACCCCTATCTCGGCGTGACGAAGCCCCCGAATGGGCGGCCCTTCAAAGCACGCGCCTGTGGCGCGACCGACTGGCCGGCACACTCACCATCGGAGGTTCCCCCGCTCGCGCAACGGTCTGGCTAGATGGAAAGCGTATCGGACGAACCCCCTTGTCGAGCCTGGTGCCCGCGGGGGTCCACAAACTGATGGTACGCCAGGGGGACAACCTGCTGCTCGAGGAGACCGTCGATCTGCAAGCCGGACACAGCCGCTCGTTCTCGTACAACGGCTCTCCGGTTGGTCGAGCCGCTCGTAACGCGCGGGTGCAAGACGGTGCCGCGGCAGCGAATGGCCGGGACGCGCCCGATCGTGCCCCTGCGGCGGTCGCCGGCGCGCAGAGCACACCTCGCGCTCGCACCACGCCCAACGGGAAGCGCACCCCTGCAGAGAACGTCTCAAGCTCGAGGCGCAGGCTGCGCGAAACTAGGCGAACAGCGCGCTCGCGAGAAGGTCGGCGACCCGGAGTGCCCTCCCCCGGCCAGCTACTCAGCGAGGCTCGCCGCCTGATGCTGGCCGGCGAGTTTGACCGGGCGGCCCAGACCTATGAGGCCGTACGCCGCGAGCATCCCGGAACGCCGGAAGCCAAAACCGTATTGGTACCACTCGCCGAACTGCAGCTCGATCGCTTGGGCAAGCCCGTGGCGGCGCTCGAGCTCGTCGAGACGTACTTGAAATCGGGAGGAGCCCTGTCCCACGAGGCACGCTACCTCAGGGTCCGTACGCTCGCGCGCCTCGGGCGTTGGCGGGCCGAGCGCAGTGCCATCGAGGCACTGCTGGCCAACCACCCAAACAGTTTTCACGCCAAGCGACTGCAGCGGCGTCTGGCACAGCTGGATCGGTAGGATGGGAGACGTCGGCAGGAGTTTGCGGCGGCTTGTGATGCCGGCTGCTCTCATCGTCGTATGGATGGCGGGTGCGCTGACCGGATGCCATGCTGCGGACCAGGTCGTAGGGCGCTACCAGGACACCGCGGATGGTGGGGCTGAGCCCAGGCTGCAGGAGGGCGGCCGGGCCGATGGGCAAGCAACGGAAGCCGACGGCGACGACGGGACCACGATGCCCGAAGGTGGGCTCCCCGATCCGATCACGGGGCGGGACGACAATCAGTGCGGGCTGGATCTCGAAACCTGGCGCGCGACCACCACCTGCAGCTTCCCCGTCGACTGGTTCCGCCTGGGTGGTGAACGTCCCAACGATCCGAGCGAGATCGTCATGATCCTGATCAATGGCACTGAGCCCATCATGCTGGCCGAAGGCATCGCGGGCGATGCTGGTGTCTCCGCGGAGGAGATATGTGAACGGTTCGATGGCGAGGGATGGTTCTTCGACGACTTCTTCAGACCGAGCACGATCTTCCTGTGCCAGAAGGTATGCGACCGCGCAGTCAAGATTCTCGATTGGTACTTCTCCCGGAACTGTGGCGACGCGGCCATTCCACCGCCGCCGCCACCGGCTTTACCGGATTGGGCGCGCGGGTGGCCACCGGGATGGCCACGACCCTCATGGCTAGACGGCGGGATCGACAGTCCGCTGGATGCGGGCACGCCGGATCCCCACGACGGTTCCGTCGGCACCGTACCAGAGGATGAAACCGAAAGCCCAACGGAGGGCGCGGCCCCCGACCCCGACAGCCCGAGAGGCGATCCAGACGACGCCGACGCCGGGGTCTAGCCCGCATCCATCACCAAGGCACGCGATGATCGTGCAAGTGATCGGCTTCGCAGGGGTTTCGGTGAAGGAGGGAATACTCGCTGTATTTTTGACTGAGGCGAAAGCGCTGCGGAGTCGAGCAGTTGTGCGAGGGCGCGTGACCAGTTCGCGCGCCCTCTTCAGGGAGCGGCGGCCCGCGCCGGCGGACTGGACACGATGCCGCTATCGGCGCGCTCAAGCAGTCGCACGCTATCGATCCGCTCGGCGAGCAACGCACACATGGCGTGCAGTTGCTCGTGGGAAAAGCCCGAACCACTCCGGATCAACCCGTGATCTTCAGCATGGCGCGGCCGAGGCACCTTGTCGAAGTGCCCGACCACGTCCAGGTGGTCGGCCACAACCACCGCCAGCAACTCATCGTCATCCTCGGGACGCAGTAGTTGGCGCACAGAATTGACAATGCCATCGTTGACGCGGCCATCGACCGGACACGGCCACACCGCGTTCGGATGACTGATCAGCGGCACACCTAGACCGTCCGCCCCCCCTTCCAGCACGGCCTGAATCCGCCTCGCCGCCCTGTCTTCAATGCGTGCGTCGGACGCATCATCGACTTCCCAGCAAGGGTTGGCGGTGCGGGCACGCAGCCAACGAAAGATAGGATCACCCCTGCGCGCATTCGGAGCCGCACGGCTACTCCGCATCTCCCTGACGTAGCGGTCCAACCTGCCGAAAACCCCTCGGCGCACAGGTGTCGCCGGAAGCTCCAGGTGGTCAGCCGCCAACGTCACGATCGAACCGAACTGGACATTCGGGAGCCTAGGCAGGGCGTGCCGATGCCTCACCATGGCTTCGGGGCTGAGGTCGCGCAGCAGGTCATCATGCTCCGCGATACTCGCCACCAGTGACCACGCCTGGGCCGGACGCCGCAAGGCGAGACGCAGAACATCCGCCGTCGCCATGTCACGCAAGCCGGAAGTCGCAAGTGACCATAGTTCAGCATCGCTTGCGCGCTGCAACAGGAAGCGAGGCAGCGAACGAGACAGGGCGCGCAGATCAGGATGGGCAACCAAGCGCGTGCCGTGTTGAGGTGCCGCGATGCACAGGACCGAGCGGATGCGTGAGCGCAGCTCGTTTTCTGGGCGGGCCCACAGCCTTCCGTCCAACCTGCGGTCGGCCAGCAGCAAGCGAGCGTCCAGGCCTCCCGTCCCATGCCCGATCAAGTGGAGGCGCTCAACCTCGAAGTGCGATGGGTGTTCGAGTAGCTCCGATAGCTCCGAGACGATCGCCGCCTGCCGTTGCAGCAGACTCCCGGCTGGCACGGTGCTGAGCGTCTCGACCGCGAAGCAGGCGCCCCTTGAGGCCTGACTGGAGAGCTGGTTGGTCGTGTGGCGTCGCGCTTGCAGTGCCTGGCGCAAGGCATCGATCAACACTTCATCGAAGTACGGATGGCTCGAGAGTTGCTCGTACCCTAGAAACCCGGGCACGAGCACGACCAAGTCGGCTGCAGGATGGTATGTGCTACTGCGCATGTTTCCCCCCAAGCCCTTCACCCATTCAAGACCTCTGCTCGGGCGCGTAATCGTACGTTGTTCGCGCCAAGAACGTTAACCGCAAAACGCACCCGAGCGCGATGGGCGAAGGTCAGCTTTTAGCCTTACCGATCCGCTTTTCGCAAGCGCTGAACGAAGGCACACCAAACTAGCGATAGATCGAGCGCAGATGCACGTACCTTGTGGTTGATGCGCGCGGGGCGGTTGCGACAGTCAAACAGAACGAAAGCAACTCTGTAGGCGCCTCGCCCCCCCCCTCGCCTACGAAGCCATTCGTAGCAAGCCCATGACATCGCCTGCAAACGGTGCCAAAGGCAATCATTGCTACAAAAACAATCCGGTACGCACGCCCCACAGGGTCGGCGGGCGGAACGCACTGCAGCCGACATGTCAGACTACTCGCACACGACGACGGGGTCGCAGACACCCAGCTCGAGATTGCAGTTATCGCTGTAGCAAGTCTCGTCAGCCGTACAGCCCTGGCCCGCGGCGCTCAATGGAACGCACTCGTCGTCGATACAGACGTAACCCTCGGCACACATCTTTTCCACGCCCGGATCGCAGGCTCTCTCGACCGTCTCCCTGAGCCTGCAAGCACCATCGACCTCGTTGCAGTACTGCTCTGCGGGGCACGGATCTGGAAACGCCTCTGAGCAGCCGTCGTTGGACAGCACGGCCCTAACACAGGTCCGCGACGCCCGCGAACAAACCAGATTGAGATCCCTCGAGAGGTCCTTGATGCACAGGCGCCCCTCCGACGGATTGCAGTCGTCCCCCTCTTCGCCCGCGTAGATATCGGTCAAGGACCGACAGGTAGCCACGTCGTTCACTTCGACACAGTCGAAACCATACGCGCACGGCGGTGCGCCGTCCGTGACGCATGGTTCGCCAGCCACGGCCGGCGCTTTGCACTTGCCAATGCTGTCCACGCACACGAGGCCATTCTGGCACTCGTTGTCGGCGCCCGGCGAACAGTCGCCATCGGCAGCGGCGCGCGGCGTGCACGTGCCTGGGCACATGCCCGCCGTCTCATAGGCGCAATAGGCGTCGCCCGCACAGTCCAGGTCGGCGAAGCAGGTTTCACCATCCGCAGCCGTGCCCGCCAGCATGGCCTCGCAACTGGCCGGCCAGCGCGTCGCCAGAAGATCGCAGCCCAACGCGCGGATATCCGCGAGGCAAGCATCCAGCTGGCTTTCATCGAACACGAGCAAGTCACCGATGATCGACGCCTCCAGCAAGCTCAGCTGCCCATCGGCGAGAAGCGCCTCGGTCTGCTTGGCGCAGTTATTGCCGAACAGCTCAGCTTCCAGCCGCTCGGGACCGATGCATGCCTCCCGCGCACCGCACCTCGCCTGGGCGAACAGCCCAGGGAGGTCGCCGACTCCGTCCCCGTCCCCATCACCCTCGCCGTCCCCATCACCGTCGCCGTCCCCATCACCGTCGCCGTCCCCATCCCCATCGCCCGGAACGCCAGCGTCATCAT
>JAPPOR010000895.1 GCA_028817905.1 Myxococcales bacterium | reverse complement strand
TGTGAAGTCGAAGAACAAGCGAGGCGATGCAGAGTTCATGAATAATCCGGGCTACCCCGGAGCATTCACGACTTCGACGCCGCCTCGCTTGTCCTTCGACTCCGATGATCTGGGCTGGCGTCCGCGGGCCTGCTCGAGACACAATTGCACCATGGGTGATCTCCGCGCCAAATGGCTCGGTGCCGCGGTATGCGTCTCGCTTCTGGTCGCAACGGCGGGATGTGGGACAAATGGGGACCACGGCGCACCAGCCCGGGAAGTCAAGCGACCCGCGTCGGCAGCCACGCCATCATTCAGAGACGTACCGGCAAAGGCGCCCCCGGGCACCGAGGCGCGCAACACACACCGGGAGACGGGCCCCCCAGCAAACGACTGTGACAGCGGCTACTGGGCGGCCTGCGTGATCGATGGAAGACGTCTGCTCGCCAAGGACCAGGAACGGGAAGCTGCAACCAAGTTCGCACGCGCATGTGGAGCCCGCCATGCACCAGCGTGCGGCGAACTCGGGCTCTTGTATCAACAGGGGCGAGGACTCGAGGCGGATATGCCGCGCGCACGGGAGCTCTACCAGACGGCCTGCGAAGGCGGCTACGGACGCGCCTGCAGTCAGCTAGGCGCCCTCTATCTGCGCGGCCTTGGGGTCCCGCCCGACCGCGCCCTGGCGATGGCCTATACGGACGAGGGCTGCAACAGGGGGGACGGTCTGGGTTGTGTGAACCTCGCGCTAATGTACCAACGCGGCGATGGCGTCCGACCCGATGCCAAGCGCGCGGCCGAACTGTTCCGGACAGCGTGCCACGCCGGCGAACCCTCTGGCTGCCGCCATCTTGGAGAAGCCTACGCAAGCGGGCGCGGCGTCGTGCCTCATACGAAGCTGGCTGCCTCATACAACATCCGCGCGTGCCTCAAGGGTGACGCCCCGGGCTGCGGAAACGCGGGCGTCAACTATCAATTGGGAGTCGGCGTTCGCGCCAATCCGGCCCGGGCCGCGGAGTATTTCGGTCGCGCGTGCGACGCTGGTGAAGAGCGCTACTGCCAGCTGCTGGAACGCTTCAAGCGTTCCGAGGAGGCGGCTCGGGTAGCAACCGTGGACGGGAAGCCCTAGCCCGGATGATTCATGAACTCTGCATCGCCTCGCTTGTTCTTCGACTTCACACGCCTTTCGTCGCCCTCGCAAATACAGGCAGTATGTGGGTCGGTCGCCGAAAAGCCGTGTGAAGCCGAATCCCTGCGCGATCCGACGCAGAGTTCATGAATCATCCGGGCTAGGCGTCGGTAAGGCGGCGCCGGAGGAGCCGGGCTTCGCGCTTGGCGTCGAGCAACGTGCGGTCGGCCCGTTCCGCGCGGCGAAAACAGGCGAGTGCCTTTTTTGGCTTGTCGGCTTGCTTGTACAGCTGCCCCTTGACGTACAAGGCCCGCGCACAAGCGTCGTCCAGTTCGAGCGCGCGCTTGACCGCTTCGGTGAGTTGCCGCGGCACGCCCTCCTCACTTGCAACCCCGCGCGATTGCCCCCAAAGGGCATGGGCCAGCAGCGCATGGTAGTTTGCGGTATCGGGCTGCTCCTCGATGAGCGCTTCCGCGGCGGTCTCCACTTCATCGAACCTTCCGCTCTTCAAGCGGTTGACCGCGCGCCGGTAGCGGACTTCGGCGTCGTTTTCGTCCACGTGTGACTCGACCGTGGGCCGCTGCACGGACCGCATGCTCGGGCGAAGGGACGCCAAGCTGGCGACCGCAGATACCGGCCGACCACTGCTCCGGCTCGCGCTGGGCGAGGAAGGCGAAACGCTCATGCGGGGGGAACTCGGCGTTGGGAGCTGCCCGCTCGGCATGGAGACGCGTCGTACACGACTGTCGCGACTCTCGCCCTCCTTCGTCTGATAGGGGGCAACCATCTTGGTCACCACCAGGAGATATAGGATTCGGCGCGACTGTGCGCGCTCGAGCGGGGACGACGCAACGAGATTGTCCACGGTGTCGGGGCTTGCCCTGAGAAGCTCCAACAGGCCCTTGGCACGCCCTGCTAGCCGCAACCGGTCGATCGGTCGGCCGGGCTGCAGGCGCATGGGATGGTCGCCATAGCGCAACAGCAGTGCGTCCACGATGTCGTCTCGACAATAGGCATCGAGGGATGCCGCAGCGAGCGAAAGCGGGTCGACCACCCCTTCATGCACCCCTGGACCGGCGGGCAGCAGATCTTCCGAGTAGAACGAGTAGCAGCCGGATGGGTAGCCGAACAAAGGCAGCAGCCCGGCCTCTAGACCAGCGCTGGGATGCGGAAAGCGACCCGCCACTGGCCGTCCCTTGCTAAAACGCACGCGAGACTGCTGGCCCGTCGGGCTCATCACGAACAAGGTGCCGTTGCTGCCCCGACCGTGCAGATAGAGCACCAAATGCATAACCGGTGTCTGGGCGATGTCGCCCTCCGCACGTGCCGTTGCCGCCTCTGCCACGAATGTTAAAGCTTACAGCCGAGCGCCACCGGACGCTTCACAAAAACCTGCACGGATGCTCAAGTCGGTGGCACCTTGTAGGAGAGCGCCGTGCCCTGCCTACATGCCGCGTCAGTACAGTCAGTACCCCGCGCGCGCCGCACGAAGGGCCGAGCGCCTGACCTTGCCGGCATCATCGCGCAGCGGCTCACGCACGAACTCAAGCGTGCGCGGAGCCTTGTATCGCGCAAGATGATTGGCCAAATGGCCCAGTAGTTCGCCCTCGTCCAGCGAGTTGTCGGCGATGTCTACGATCGCATGGACGGCTTGCCCCAGGTCCGCGTGGGGAAGCCCCACCACGGCGCTCGAGCGTACGGCGGGGTGGGCGTCAATGGCAGCCTCTACCTCGGCGGGATAGATGTTGGCGCCACCGCTGAGGATCATGTCGGCCCTGCGATCGGTCAGGTACAGGTACCCGTCGACGTCCAGGTACCCCATATCGCCGAGCGACTCGTAGCCATCGTGCTCCCTGGCCTTGGCACCGAGATAGCGGTACGTCGAGCCCTGCCCACCGCGCGGCATCATGAAGACCTCACCCACCTCGCCAGGCGCGAGCTCCCTGCCCGCCTCGTCGAGGACTTTGATCTTCGATCCACCGACAGCCTTGCCGACTGAGCCCCGGTGCTCCAACCACTCGGCCCCCGAGATCATGGTCACGCCCTGACTCTCGGTGCCCGCGTAGAGTTCGTTGACTCGCTCTGGTCCCAGCCATTCTATGAACGCTTCCTTCAACCACGCCGGACAGGGAGCCGCCATGTGTAGGATGCGCTTGAGTGAGCTGAGATCATAGCGGCTGCGTACCTCCTCGCCCAAACGCCAAATACGCTGCATCATGGTCGGAACCATCATCACGAACTCGACCTTGTGCTCCTCCATGAGCTTGAGCGCCCCTTCGGCATCGAAGCGCTTCATGACGATCAGGTGGTCGCCCGCAAACAGCCCCCGCATCGACATCACAAAGGGGCCATTGTGGTAAAGGGGCCCGGCGACCAGCTGCGTCAGAGGTTTGCGGATCTGATCGATGTCAACGTCACCGCCCTGCTGCGAAAGGATGATCTTCGGTCGCCCGGTACTGCCCCCCGACGTGGGTGCCTTCCAGTGCCGCGAAACCCGGTCGGGCAGTGGCGCGTCCGAAATAGCCATGTCTGGCACGAAATCCGGGCGTAGCGAGGGTCGCCCAGCGCATTCGCCAGCGGGTGCGCCTATGACCAGTTTGGATTCCGCTAGCTCGATGATCGCCTCGCGCTCCATGCGCGGTAGCTTGGAGGAAACCGGTTGCACCGTTGCACCGAGCTTCCACACCGCAATGGCGGCCTCGAAGAAAGCAATGCCGTTGGGCAACGCGATCGTCACGCGGTCGTCCTCGCCCACGCCCACCGCGGCGTACGCCCGGGCCAGCCGATTGGTCCTGAGGTCGAGCTCCCGCCGCGTCAGACGCTCGCCATCGCAAGTAATCGATGGCCGCTGTGGATCCTGCGCGGCGAGACGGCTAATGACTCGACCGATTGACATCTTCGCCACATGCCCCTCCTTCCCGTACCCTGGTGCCTCCAGCGGTAGTCGGCGGGGGTCTTCGAGTCAAGACGGGTCGCTGGGAAAGCGCTCACTGCGTCGACAGCAGGGCACCGGCCAGCAGAATCGCGGACGAGAGGATCCCCAGAAAGATCAGGGACCGGTTGTATCGATCGCCCTGACGACGCATGCGTCGTGAGTTGAAGCCAAGCCCGACGACGCACAGGAACACGGTCACCCAAACCATGGCATGTGCCACCTCCAGCGCGCCGGCGTCCACAAGCAAGCTCCTGCGAACTCCGAACAGGCGGTCCAGCCCATAGCTAGAGGGGTGGGCCCGATCAAAAAAAACCGCAGCCACGCCGAAACCAAACCAGGCAAACACGGCCGCAATGGGCGGTATGAGGCCGATAATGTCAGGCCCCCGGCGACGCTGCCGCTGATAGGTGGAGGTCACCTTGGACTTGGCAACCGAGGCCCGCGGCGCGTTCGGGCGCAGGGGAAACGACGCCACTGAGGAAGACGAAGGTGCCGGACGGGGGCGGGCGGGCCTCGCGGCCGGACGCGCCGGAACCGAACGGCTGGCGCGCGACGGGCGCGGAGGCCGCGAGGCCCTGATCAGTTGCTGCGGCGGATCTGCAACGATCGTATCAAAGGCATCCTCGCGGACCGCCGGCGGCGCGGGCGCCACCGGCTTCGGAAGCTCCTCCTGACCGCGACGGGCAAACAACGCCGGGTCCGGCGCAAACGCGTCGCCACCGGGACCCACCAGGGTCTCAGCCTGGCGCCGTTGGTCGCCCGGGTGGACACTGTGAGCGCCGGGAGGCGTGCTGGGCGTTCCTGGCGGCAGGGGTTTTGGCAGGTCGTCCTGACTCACGAAATCCCTCCGCTCCCCCATGCGAACGTTTCGTCGCTCGTCTTTAGCCCGGACACTTCACCGACTTCGCCCCCTCGCGTCGGCTCCCCCCAGGGCGTTGCCGTAACCACCGAAGAGCGCACGTTCCTCTCAGGAAAGCCTTGCGAAACGGGCACTGGAGCCGATCCGAAGGGCGTACTTGCACCCACATCGGGCTCGCGTATGGTGCGCGCCATGGATCCCGCGGACCTGCTCGCTGAGCTGCGCAACCCCGATAGCCCGCACGTCGACCGGCTGGCGCGTATCATTGTCGACCGTGCGCTTGCGCGATCGTTGGACCGGTATGCGGATCCAGCCGCTGTCTCGACCCTGTGCACGCGCTTGGCCGACCAGAACCACTTGGCCAAGGTAGTAGAGCAGTACGGACACGAAGCCCTCGACCGCACTCTCAGCCGCGTGGGTCAGACCGACGAGGTGGTCGGAGACTGGCTGCCTGAAGAGGTGCGCACCCGTGTCCTTGCACTGCTGGGCAAGCCCGGAGGCCCGACGCTCGAGTGGCTCGCTGCCGCGATCGACCCCTCGCTTCTGCGAGAACTGATGACCCCCGTGTTTCGCGAGGTACTGCTGGGGTTTGCCGCGAAACTCACCGCCACCCTGGGCAGCACCGCCTCACCCGATGCCAGCCGTGCCGGTGGCCTGCTGGGGCGCCTCGGTAAGGACGTGGGACTGGGAACCGGGCGGCGGCTCATGGAGGTAGGCCGCAGTGTCATGGGAGGTCTGGGACTCGACCTGCAAGACCGAATCCGAGCAACTGCCGATGAGTTCGCGGGAGCCGCCAGCGAAGCATTCCGAGCCGCTGTGAAGACACGCCTGGCAAGCTCCGAGGGGCAGGCGATTATCGCCAAGATGGTGCGGCGCGGCTTGGACGGCCTTGCGGCAGTGCCGGTGCGCGAGATCCAGCAGGACCTGGCACGCTTGCCGCCCTCCGACGCGCTGGATCTGCTGCCACCGTTCTTGGCCCACAACCTGCAGCGCGAACTGGGACAGCGGATCCTCCAGAGCGAGTTCTCGGCTTGGTTCGCAAGCGAGGGACAACGCTCAGTCGAGGCGCGACTCGAGGACGCCAACATCCTCGAACCGGTACGTGAGCTGCTGGTGCGCCAAGTCACGGATCAACTGCGCGAGCTGGCTGCTTCAGACGCCTTCGAGGCGTGGCTGCACGACCTGGCACCACCGGGGTAGCCCGGATCATTCACCAACGTCGTGGCGCCTCGCTTGTCCTTCGACTCCACAGGGCTTTCGCCTCGCTCGCTCGCCAAGAGCCCTGTGAAGCCGAATCCCTGCGCGATCCACTCGCGAGTTGATGAATGATCCGGGGTAGCCCGGATCATTCACGACATCGCCGCCGCCTCGCTTGTCCTTCGACTCCACAGGACTTTCGCCGCCCTAGGCAATACAGGGAGTATTCCCGTCGGTCGTCGAAAGCCCTGTGAAGCCGAATCCCTGCGCGATCCGA
>JAPPOR010000964.1 GCA_028817905.1 Myxococcales bacterium | reverse complement strand
CGGAGTCGAGCGGTTGTGCGAGGGCGCGTGATTTGGTGATGGATGCGGGCTAGCCTACCACGTTCCCCCACGTGCGCGCTGGATCCGGCAAGGGGGCCCGCCAGGCCGCGTGCGCGATCGTTCCGTAAACGGTTACCATCGAAGCGTGACAAGAGCCGAGCCCCACCTCGCAGACGGCTTCGTCGACGTCGATAGTTGGGCGCCGCTGGACGTCCCGGCCGAGCTCGCCGCGATTCCCTCCGACGCGACCATCTCAGGGATGTTTCCGGCCGCCCTGCTGGCTGAGGCCCAGCGCCACGGGTACATGTTGCGCTCCGCGCGCGAGCGGTACCTACCCTTCAAGTTCTATCCCGTCATCGAGCACGCCGACCTCCTCGCCGAATCCGCCGGGCTGGTGTTCCCTGCCGTGCCGATTCGGAAGGGACTCCGAAAGCTCGGTCGTGCGGCGCCGAACGCTCTCCTCCAGTCGACCCTGGGGCGGGTGGTCTTGGGTGCCGCTGAGCACAGTCCGGTGCCCCTGCTGGAGGCGCTCGCCAACGCCTACGGTCTCAATTTGCGACCGGGACACGCGGACCTACTCGAGCACGGCGAAGGCTATGCGGTCATCGCCCTGCGGGAGATACACTACTTCCTCGATTGCCATCACGTGGGAACCTTTGAAGGCGCTCTTCGGCGGGCCGGGACCTCTCCCCAGGTGCGCGTTCGCATGCTGGGCGTCGGGGCCGCCGATCTGCTGTGCACCTGGTAGCCATGACCAACTCACGCGCCCTCGCACAACCGCTCGACTCCGGAGGGCTTTCGCTTCAGTCGCAAAGACAGCGAGTATTCCCACCTTCACCGAAAGCCCTGCGAAGCCCATCACTTGCACGATCATCACGCGCCTTGGCAATGGATGCGGTCTAGCAATCCGTTCAGCAGGTTCGGAGCCTCGCGCGAGCGGTTCTGCTGGGCGGAGAGATGTCTGGGTTGGCGTGCAACCGTTCCGGTGACGGAGTATAAGCACCCGCCATGAAAGCCGGTCTGCTCGGTGCCGCCTTGGTCACCGTCGTCGCCGCGCTGGTGATCGCGGCCAATCTGACCACGGATGAGGGCTGCTCCGCCGCCCGCGCTTGCGCGCGAGAGGGGCGCTGCCACGCGGATTGGTTCTCCTGCGTGGCCCTGGCGGACGACTGTGAGGACAGCTACGCATGTAGGACCGTGGGGCGCTGCTCCGCCAAGCAGGGGCGCTGCGTGGCGGTTGATATGGCGGGCTGCCGCGCCAGCCGCGCCTGTGCTCGCTTCAACGCTTGCGAGTATCGGGAGGGCACCTGCGCTATCCCGGAAGGGGAGTCCTGTGAGGGGTTTGCGGGCTGCCGCAGCGACGGTCGCTGTGGTTTGATCGATGGCTATTGTGCCCCCCACCGGGCTGAGGCCTGTGAGCTGTCCGACGGGTGTCGGAAGTCCGGGCGGTGCTCGCCGATGAACGTGGCGGGTGTCCCCACATGCGTCGCGAACGACCCGGAGGATTGCAGACGCTCCCGAGCGTGCGCCGAAGCGGGCAGGTGTACGCTGCGTGACCGGGTCTGCTTGGCGGAGTCCGACGAGGACTGCAGGGACTCGTTGGCCTGCAAGCGGAGTTTCAGGTGTGAAGCCAAGGACGGCCGGTGCACGATCTCCGTTGCCAGCTGTCGGTCGCCGTGCGAGAGCTATGGCAAGTGCGGGGTCGCCGATGGGGCCCGCTGCGCGGCACAGGAACCCGCCCATTGCCACCAGAGCCGTGTCTGCCGTGACAACGGGTGGTGCCATGTAGGTCGCGAGGCCTGTTTCATGCCTGCTGATGGTTGCGACGAGTACGCGTGTGGCCATCTGGGTCGCTGTGAGCGGCGAGGCAACCGTTGCGAGCCGACGTCTGATGAGCACTGCCGGGCCGCCGTCATTTGCGAGGAGCAGGGGCGTTGCAGCGCACGCCACGGGGAGTGCGTGCGCACCTGCGCCGCGTCGCTCGCCTGTGAGCTGGACGGCCTCTGCGTGGACGCACCTGGCAGTTGTCGGCCGTCCGAAAAGGGCTGTCGCGAGAGCCTAGGTTGTCGTCAGTGGGGTCGGTGTTCTTCCCGTGGGGCTGCGTGCGTCGCCGCGGGCGACGCTGACTGCGCCGAGACCAGCCTGTGCCGGCGCCATGGGCAGTGTGCAGCCCGTGATGGCGCTTGTGTTCTGTCCGACGATGGCTGCCGGGCTTCCAGCGAATGCGTCGACGACGGTGAGTGCGGCGCGGGTGACAAGCGTTGCGTGGCCGTATCCGACGCGGATTGTCGCGCTTCGCGCGCCTGCCGCGAGCAGGGCCGATGCTACGCGCGCGATGGTGTCTGTCGCGCCTTGGATGCATCGGATTGCCGCAAGGCTGCGGTCTGCCGCGATCGGGGCCTGTGCGGCTTGGTGTCTGAGATGCCTGTATGCCTGGCTGTTGATCCGGCTGACTGTGTTGCCTCCGAGCGCTGCAAGCAGCGCGGGGAATGCACGCTCACGCGTCAGAAGTGCAGGCTCACGAGCGCCAACGACTGCGTTCACACCGAGGCCTGTCAGAGCACCAAGAGTTGTATCGTCGAGCACGGGGCGTGTGTCCCCGTGTACGATGCCAAGGCACGCTAGCGAGCTAGCGTGCCATTCTACTAGGCTGTTCGCATGGATGACATCCGCATCGGACCCACGCTGACGATACCGGCAGCCGAGCTGGTTGTCAGGTTCTCCCGCGCGCGCGGCCCTGGGGGACAAAACGTGAACAAGGTGGAGTCTCGCGTGGAGCTCCGCTGGGCACCTGGAACGAGTGCAGCGCTGGCACCCGGCGACCGGCGTTGGTTGGTTTCCCGGTTGGCCCCTCAATTGACTGCCACCGGCGATCTCGTTGTCACTTCGGAGCGGTACCGAACCCAGGCTCGCAACCGGAGCGATGCGGCGGAGAAGTTGGCAGCCCTGGTTCGTGCTGCCCTCGTACGCCCCAAGGCGCGTCGCGCGACGAGACCCACGCGCGGTTCTGTTCGGCGGCGTCTGGAAGCCAAGCGCAAGCGGGGTGAGGTCAAACGATCCCGTCGCGGTGTAAACTCCGACCAATAGCGCCGCGAAAATGGACTTTTCGAGGTTGCGGTCTGCAGCCGGAGCGGAGCACAGCGGTGCGACCCGCGAAACAGGGGGATGCACGCATATCTCACCAACTCGCGCGCGCTCGCACAACCGCTCGAGCCCACAGCGCTTTCGCCTCGGTCGAAAATACAGCGAGTATTCCCATCCCTCACCGAAACCCCTGTGAACTCGATCGCTGCGCGATCATCGCACGGTTTGGTGACATATGCGGGCTAGGAAGCTCCTCCGGCTTTCGGGTGGTTGTTCAGGATGGCTTGCAGTGCCATCCTCCGGTCCGCGCTACATCGGAGGACTCTCGGTGCTGTTCGGACTCAAGGTGGCCACCGATCCGGCTTGGCTACGCGTGGTGCTTTCGGATCTTGATGCGTTCCTGGTGGATCACGCGGCGGCGGAGCGCAAGGCATCTGGTATGGCCATGCAGCTGGTTTCGCACTATCCCGATCGACCTGAGCTGGTCAGTGCCATGGTCGATCTCGCATGCGAGGAACTCGAGCACTTTCGCCTCGTGTATCGCGTGATCGAAGCTCGCGGTGTGCAGCTGGTACCCGATACGCGGGACGAGTATGTGCGTGGCCTGCAGGCCCTTAGCAGGCGGGGGCGCGAGGCGTACTTTATGGACCGCCTGCTGATCGCGGGTATCGTCGAGGCGCGAGGTTGCGAGCGTTTCGGTTTGGTGGCGGGGGGCCTGCCGCCCGGTAAGCTCAAGGACCTCTACGCCGAGCTCACGCGCGCCGAGTCTCGGCACCATGGCTTGTTTATGCGGATGGCGCGCACGTATTTCGACCAGGACAAGGTTGCGCTTCGCGAGCAAGAACTGCTCGAGCAAGAGGCGCAGATCGTTGCGGGCCTCCCCCTGCGGGCCGCCTTGCATTGACTGGCGCCGGCCGGCGCGTCGGACCGAACGGGGAAACCGGCTTCACGCGGCTTTCGCGAACCGACGGGAATGCTTGCCGTATCGTCTAGGGCGGCGAGAGCCGTGTGAAGTCGAAGAACACGCGAGCGATGCAAAGTTCATGAATAATCCGGGCTAGGGCGGGCGACGTGGGCGTCCCATAGCGTGGCCACCAACAGTTGAATGGCCGCCATCAGGTGGTCGCTGGGAGTTTCCATGGTCGCGGCTCCGTCGTGTTCGAAGTAGCGGTGTTGGAGCCTCTGGGCGTAGGTCTCACCGCCGGGCATGCGCGCTAGCTGGGAGAGCCCGTCCCGCAGCCAGTGCTTGATGCGGCGGTCCGCCGGAAGTTCTGTGTAAGTTGACAGTTCGTGCGCAAGCGGATTCTCCGCCAAGGTGCGTTCGTCAAAGTAACCCTCAAGGGCGTCGCGCACGGCATGATCGAAGGCCGAGCGATCCAGAATCGTCTGCCCGCTATCACCACGCTCTGGGTTGCGAGCGCCGGAGACGAGGATCACCAGGGCTTGGCGTAGCCACTGCGCCAAGCTCGCGTCCATAAAGTCGTGGCCTATCAGGGAAAACTGCTGGCCATCCACAACGAAGCGACCATTTGTGAAGGTGCGGGCCAAGCCCGCACGCAGCAGCGCATCGGCCGACGATGCGTCCTGGGCACGGGTCGTCAGCAGTGACAGGCTCGCCTTCGGCAATGAGATGACGCGCATGAGCATGTGCTCCATGATCTCGGCGCTGCTCGGGTCTCCATTCTCATTGGCTGTGTGGGCTCCAAAGAACCGGAACAACAGGGCTTGCTGTTTGCGCGCACGCTGGCGTCCATGGGGGCGCGTCTTGCGGCGTTCCTGGTCTCGCTCGGCCAGCACGCGCTGGGCGGCTGCGACCGCGGGATCGCCTGCCGCGTCCTCCTTGCCGCCGCCAGTGACCACGACCGCTTGGACGAAGGCCCGCGCATCGCCGTCATTGTTGCGGAACACGCGCAGCTGCTCAGGTTGACGCTCGCGCCATAGGCGCGCTAGCGGGACTGACGCGCGTCCGACCTGTTGCGCAACGATCTGGTCGATGGCGGCGGCATCGCGCTCAGCATACGCGTCTTCGAACAGCTCCGAGCGTGCCAATGCCTGGCTGTGACGTGACAGCGGATACATGCGGCGCTGGGTAAAGAAATGGGCGGTGGCGGCCCCGACACGATCACGCGTGTTGTGACCGGTCGTACGGGCGATGTGGAAATGCCCGGCGCGGATCAGGTAGTCCCGATGAAGCAATGGCGCCTGCTGCATCAGGCTGTCCAGCAGCGGTTCTCGAAAGCTACGGTGAACGACGAGACCCTCGGCGGTTTGCTCTATGTAGGGTCGCGTACGGAGCCAACGAAAGCACTCGTTTGAGCGGGGGTGGTCGAGCATGCTCGCGAGCAATCGTTCCGACAGGACCATCGGTAGCGCGCTTGCCCACAGGGCCTGCCGGTGCTCATCGCTTGGCGTTTCGCTCAACACCTTGACCAGCGTGGCTCCGAGGGCCCGTTGGCGATCGTCGGGCGGACGCAGGGCGTTTTCTTCCTGATCGCCTGCGAATTCCGCGAGGGTTGCCAGCAACAGAGGAAGTCCCCCGGTCCACGCGATCAGTTCTTCTCTCCGGTTGTCCGGAACGCCTAGGGCCCCCAGGAAGCCTCGACTGGTCGCATCGTCAAAGGGCCGCAAGGCGACGACCGACAAGGTGTGTTCGCGGGAGGGGCTGTGCGCTCCGGTGATGGCGACGGAAGAAGCCAGTACAACGCGGGTGTTCGGGCACAGGCTAGGCAGGAGGCGCTGCCAGTAAACCGGATGCAGCGGTGCGTGCATGTCGAAATCGTCGACCACTAGAACGGCTGGATCGCCTTCCGAGGAATCCGGCAACTCTCGAAAGAAGGCCTGAACTACTTCTGCATTCGCGCGCGTCAGGGCTGCATTCAGCCAAGAAACGGGGATCCCTCGAAGCTCCAGTCGCCGCGTCAGGGCTCGGAGGAGCGAGGTCTTGCCGCTTCCCGGCTGGCCATACACCTGGACCACAGCGGGACCGGTCAGAATCCAATCGGTCAGCCGCTCGAGTTCCTGTTGCCTGCCAAACAGCGTCTGTGGCGTGGCCTCAGGGCCGCAACTGGTGCTAGAAACTTCCATCCTGAAGACGACCGTTTGCTACCCTAAACACAGCCCATTTCGTCGGGGTTTCACGGCCACATCGGGATCGAAACCAATCCCAATCATGGGGGCGTTCACCCTCAAAATTATTCGGAGTCCCCACCCAGCCGAGCAGGTTCGCCGCCTGGGACTGGGGACAGATGCAATGAAGGTCCGGTCTTCGGGCAAACTCAAGTTTTGCCAACCAGAAC
>JAPPOR010000196.1 GCA_028817905.1 Myxococcales bacterium | reverse complement strand
TAGCTGTGACAGCGCATTGTCCCTCGTTTCATGACGAGATCGTCGAACAGAAGGGGTCGAGGATCCTCCAACCGCAGGCATCCGCCACGTGGAGGAGATCGAGGCTCCGTTGCAAACCATTGCCGTCGGTCGCGGAAAGCTGTGTGGCATCAACGACGGAACCGTGTTGTGTGGGCAACTGGGCTCGGGCGACGGTCGCGACGTGCCTGAGCTGCCGTCGGCGTTCGGCTTTACCCAGCTGTCACTGGGAGAGAGCCGTTGCGGCATCTCGGAGCACGACCTGCACTGTTGGGGTGCCCATAGCGTGGGACCCTTGAACGCGGCCGCGGGCTTCGACCATGTGGCGACTCAAATGGAATCCAACGATGTATCTCCATACCGAGTGCGCCCGCGGATCTGCGGCGTTCGGCGAAACGGCAAGGTGCAGTGCTGGCCCTCGCTGCGCTCTCCGAAGGGCACATTCACTGCGATCACGCGCCACTGCGGAGTCACTCCCGAGGGCGAGATCGCTTGCTGGGCGGGTGGACTCCGTGGCAAGCGGCCCAAGGTCGCGGTGACGGCGATCGATACGTCTTCAACCCGCGGGTGCGGATTGGATGCGGAGGGCAGCATCGTCTGTTGGGGCAAACGCTGGCCGCCCAAGCAGGGGCCGCCGGAGGGGAAGTTCGAACAGGTGGTGGTTGGGGAGGACCACGGCTGCGCCCTCGCCAAGGGCGAGTACCGTTGCTGGGGTGACAACGAGTTCGGCCAGACCTGGCATGACCCCGAGCTCAAGGATGTGAAGAAGCTATATGCAGGCCCCATGCACACCTGTGCGATCACCGAAGCCGGGCTCATGACGTGCTGGGGCGGCGCCTGGGCGACCGACCCGGGGGAGGAGACAGGCCTGTGCCCTGCGGAGGCCGTCGAGGGTCAGTTCAAGGATATGGCCCGCGGCCCCGCCGAGAGTTGCGCCCTGGGCATAGACGGCAAGGTTACCTGCGTCGGATACGTCGACACGGTAAGCCAGTGCTACAGAGCGGTGCACGGCGGCCCGTTCAAGGAGGTCGGCGAGCGCTGTGCACTGCGCGCAGACGGCAGCCTGGAGTGCTGGTGGCAACAGGGAGCCGTGATCGCGCCGGAAGGACGCTACGCGCACATCGCCGGCAACTGTGGACTTGCCCTGGACGGTACGGTGACTTGCTGGGACCTCCGCAACCCACCCCGCTCGTTTCGGGCGCTGAAGCGCTAGCGCAAATCATATGAAGATGGACCAACGCCTTCAATCCGCGCTGGGACGGGGACCGGTGTACACCGCGCGCAGCCGCAGCGGGGAGCGCGATCGATATTCTTCTAGCGTATGGGCGATCCAGCCGGCGCTGCGCGCGACTGCGAAGATGGCCTCGCCGGCGCCACGCAGCATGCCAAAGCTTTGGGTGAGCGCAGCCAGGGCGAGGTCCACGTTGACCAGAGGCAACGCGCGGGAGCGGGCGACATCCAGCAGCGCGTCGACCGCGCGCACGGCACCTGCGCCCGGACTCGCGTCCCGCACGCGCTCGAGCAGAACTGCTGCGCGCGGGTCCTCGCGTTCGTACACCGCATGACCGAAGCCGGGAATGCGCTGGCCGCGCCGTAGCCACTCCCCGACGACCTCCTCGGCCGAGCCCTGCTGGTCGATCTCCGCGAGTAGCTCTTCGGCGTAGAGCGAGCCACCACCGTGAAAAGCGCCGCTGAGCACGCCTAAGCCCACCCCCAGCGCGGCGTCCGGGTCGGCGCGGAACGATGCAGCCACACGCACGGCGAAGGTCGAGGCCGCCAGCTCGTGATCCGCCAAGAGAATCAGCGCGGACTCGAGCGCGGCCAGGCGTTCGCGTGTGGGCCGCTTGGGGCTCAGCCGACGCCACAGGGTCTCCGCGAGCGAGCCGTCCCCAGACCGGCGGGGCGCCCGTAGGGGCGACACCGCTTCGACCATCCCCGCGATCGTGCGGCGCGCGGTTGCCTGGACCGCCTCGGGGCGCATATCGAAGCGTAGGCGATCGGAGGTCCCGAGCGCCGCGCAGGCCACACGCATGTGGTCGAGGGGCAGCGCACCACCCGGCAACGCCGCAAGCATGCGCCGCGCTATCTTGACGGCCGCCATATCGGGTTGCCAGTTCGGCAAGGCCTCCGGAAGGGTCCCTGTCCATAGGAGCTCGGCGACCGCCTCGAAACGGTGCTCGCCTGCCAGCGCGCACGGGTCGAAGCCACGGTAGTGATAGCGGTCGTCCTCAAGCAGGGTCACCGCCGACTCGATGCGCAGCGCCGGTCGCGGCCCGCTGCCGCCGCTGCGCCCGCGCTCAGCGAGCCGGGCCACGTCCGCGGGCTCGAAGAAACTGCCCCGACGGCCAGCGCGCGTACGCGGCTCGAGCAGTCCACGGCTGACGTACGCATAGAGGGTCTCAGGCTTGACGCCCAGACGGCGTGCGGCCTCTTTGGTGCTCAATAGGTGGGAACCGTCATCCATTGATTATTGATCAATATTGACAAATCCACGTCCAGTGTCAAGGTGGAGGCGGAAAACAACAGAGAATGGAGAAAACGATGAATGAACAACATGCCCCGCCCGGACTCGAAGGGCTGGTGGTCGCCGACACGGAAGTCGGCGGGGTCCGAGGTCAGGAAGGCTTCTTCCACTACCGGGACTACTCCGCAGTCGAGCTCGCCGAAAAGCGCCGCTTTGAACATGTCTGGCACCTGTTCCACCACGGCGAGCTTCCTACCGAAGCACAGGCCGCGGCCTTCGCACATCAGCTGGTCGAACGCCGTACCCTGCCTGCCGAACTGCAGGCAGCCCTGAGCACCGTCGCCACGCTGGGCAAGGGTGCCCACCCCATGGACGCCCTGCGTTCCGCGCTGTCACTGGCAGCCCAGACGCTGGGCACGCGCCCCTGGCTCGACCAGGACGCCGCGGCCGTACGCGAGCAGGCATTGACCCTGTGCGCCTGGATGCCGGCCCTGGTGGCGGGCCTTCGGCGCGCCCGCCGCGGGGAGCCCTTGCCCCCACCGCGCGACGACCTGTCCTTCTCGGCCCACTACCTCTATCTCCTGAGTGGACAAGAGCCGAGCGCTGAACACGAACGCGCGCTCGAGCGCTACTGGACGGTAACCCTGGACCACGGCTTCAACGCTTCGACCTTCACATCCCGGGTGGTAACCTCCACCGGTGCCGACCTGGGAGGAGCCATGGTGGCCGCGCTGGGCGCCCTCTCCGGGCCCCTGCACGGAGGGGCACCTGGACTCGTGATCGACATGCTGCGCGAGATCGGCACGCCAGAACGCGCAGCCCAATGGACCCGGGACGCGCTGGCGCACGGTGAGCGCATCATGGGCTTCGGCCACCGGGTGTACCGCACCGGCGATCCACGTGCACAGCTGCTGCGCGAGGTCGCGCGCTCACTCGGCGGACCGATCGCGGAACTGGCGCTGGCCGTCGAGCCCACGGTGCTCGAGGTACTACAAGCACACCGGCCATCACGACCACTCAACACCAACGTGGAGTTCTACGCGGGCGTGGTCCTACACCAACTGGGCTTGGCCTCCGAGATACTGTCCTCGACCTTCGCGATCAGCCGCTCGATCGGCTGGGCGGCGCACGTGGCCGAGCAGATGGCACACAATCGCCTGATCCGACCGCGCGCAGCCTACGTTGGAAAGCCACCGCCCACGCAGGTGCCCGACGCCGCCTAGAACCCTTGACGAGCGATTTCGCCTACAAATAAGTCGAGTCTGGGGAACTCACCAGGCTTTGTTGGCGTTGTATCAAGGATTCTAGCCCCGATCCGTGCGAGCCGGGAAGCATGGATCGGGGCCTGTCCCACGACTCGACCTTCTGCACGCCGCGCTGGTACGCCATCAACACAGCGCCCCCCTGGCCTCCCATCATGATGAGCCGCGGGTTGATCGGAGAAACGCGGTGACCGGATAGCGCCGTCGAATGCCCGAGCACCGCGACCGGCTTCCACCCCGGGCTATCGGGGCCCAAGTCGATCACTTGCTGAAGGCCCAGAGCTTGCTGGAGCTCGGTCAGGCTTCCGATGATCGATGACGTGGGCGCACAAAACACGTCTCGGACGGCATCGTCGCGGTCGCGCGCGCACAGCGCGGGACGCCCAGGGAGCACGCCGACCTCCGGATCGTGGAGCGCACCCTCACCCGCCAACGCGCCGTGGCCCGCTGGCCCCGGCCCCTCGTGTGCGGGGGCCTCCGAACGACCTGACCCGTCGGGGTCGGGCGCGTGGCACGCGATCAACAGCAGCGGCAGGATCAAGCCATGGACCCGGCCTACCGGAACTTTGAGCCCAGTTTGCTTGCGCTTCAGGTTGGTTCTCGGTCCCGTGTCCATCGCGCCTCCATGATTCAAGTCAGCAGCTGAACGCCCCCGCGGCCTCTGCTCGCGTTATGGGCAACTGTGCGCAAGGACGAAACGGCTCACAAGCGCGGTTCGTCACACCTCCAAACGTGTGGACAGGAGCCGACTCGCACCCCGTGCGCGGACAGGAGCGTCCGCGTTCGACTCGATCGTTCAGCAATCCTCGTTCCTGAACGCCGGCCCCCCCACAACCGCAGACGTCCGAACCCCCTGGCCCACCTGGCCAACCGGAACTTCCTCCTGCGGCGCCGATCCACTCGCCGGCGAACCCGACCCGCGCCTTGTATGCACCACCGAGCTCGGGATCGCCGGCCAGGGCGCGCGCCCTGGCCGGCCCAAACCATGAAATCCGTGATCGGCCGCTGCTACACGGCTCACAGGGCATCAAAAACGGCGTCAAGCTCCGGCTTGGTCGCGGCGATCGCCATGTGATTGAGCCCCGGCGTAGCGAAGGTAATGGCAGCCTCGAATATGATGATGGCTCCGTACCCCCGCGCATTGTCCAGCCAGGCAACCGCACCGTAGGCGCCCCCATCGACCACCACACCCGGATGATCGCGGTCGATCCACCAACCCATGCCATAGCCCTTGAACATGGGGTCGGCGGTTATCCCCCCCCACTCCGCAACGCGGTCCTCCTGCATGCGAGCCACGGACTCCGGCGACAGAACACGCTCATCCCCGCATCGGCCGCCGCGCAGGTGCATCAGCAGGATCTTGCCGTAGTCTTCCGGCGCGATGTACGCACCCGCTTCGACATACGGGTTGTCAAAGCCAGCCAGGTTGCTCGGGTCCTGATCAAAATAGTCGGGGTAGTCGGTGCCGGCCCTCTCTGTCTGATTGGCGTAGCCCAGGGAGGCCACGCCGCAGGGCTCGGCATAGGTCGCGTGGACAAGCTCGGCCCAGGTCTTTCCGCTCGCAACCTCGGCGATGCCGCCGGACAGTTGCCACTGCCCGCCCCCGTACCGAAACATGGTGTCCGGCTCGGAGCGCCATGCGTCGTCGTCGGTGGTCGTATAGATGTCTCTTGCACAGTCTAGTAGCGTGCCCGCTTCCTGAAACTGGCAAGCATACAATCCGAATAGCGCCTCATCGGCCAGCCCTGGAAGCCCTGAACTATTCGACAGCAGCTGCGCCAGGGTCAGGTACTCCTTGTCGTCCCCTCCATCGCCGAAGGCAGCTTCGAGGTAGGTCCCGATCGGCGCGTCCACGTCGACAAGCCCCTGGTCCATCAGACGCATCAGCACGCCGACGCTGAGGATCTTGCTCGAGGAAGCGATAAAAGAAACGCGCTCCGCATCGAACGCGCCATAGCCGGCCACGTGCACCACGCCCAAGTCCCGGTGGACCACAGCGGTCGTCGCGCCCGCAAGGCCCCTTTTCCCAATGAACGCTTCGAGTACCGCATCATACGCGTCGAAGTTGGGCGCCTGGTCCCGCGGCCCTGGCGAGTGTCGCGCCCCGCCCGTCGTGGAAGCATCCGGGCCATCCCCGTCCCGGCGCACATTCTCCACCTTGTCGCCCACGCAGCCGACACTCAGCAGAGCAAGCAAACCCAGCCATCCCAGGCCTACGGATCCCATGCGCGAGCAACCCGCAAATGATGGAAGCGGCTGGAACTGCAACGTGTCCGACCCGGCGCATGGACACTGCTGATTGCGACTAGCGGCACGTCTCTCGAGATGGTTCATGTGTTCTGTCCTTGCTACCGAGGTGTGACTGTGCACGGGTCGAGCTCTCGCAACGAGGTTGCCAACCGAAACCTGGTCGGGCGTGCCGTCTTCGCCCATAGCGGTGCGACCCGTCCTGCCAGCCCGCCACCAACTGCAAGAGCAATGTGCAGACGAACGTGCGCGCCAAGGCGACCGCTCACAAGCGCGATCTGTCACACCTCCAGACCCGTGGACGGGAGTCTAGGCACACCACGCGCTTGCGCCTGTGCAGGGTCGCTAGCCCGCATCCATCACCAAGGCACGTGATGATCGTGCAAGTGATCGGCTTCGC
>JAPPOR010000590.1 GCA_028817905.1 Myxococcales bacterium | reverse complement strand
CCGCCCTGGCCGCGGCCATCGTTGACGCCGCCCCGGTCATTGTGCTCGTGCTCGATCCTCGTGGGAGGATTCGGTACACCAATCCCTACTTCGAGGAGCTGACGGGGAAGCACCTCAGGGAGACGAGAGGCGCCGAGTGGTTCACGACATTTCTTCCCGAGCGCGACCACGCGCGCATCAGGGAGCTCTTCGCGGACTCCATCGAGGGGATGGAAGTTCGTGGCAACGTGAATCCCATTGTCACCGCGACCGGCGAGGAACGGGAGATCGAGTGGCATGCGCGCTTGCATCGCGGCACCGACGGAGAGCCGGAGGCTCTCATCTGCATCGGGAAGGACGTGACCGCAGAGGTGGCGGCCATGCGCCGGCGACAAGAGTCCGAGGAGAAGCTTCGTCGCAGCGAAGAGCGTCTCCGGTCGATTCTCAACGGGATGTTCGCGTTCGTTGGCCTCTATGACCTGGACGGGCGTCTGGTCGAGGCCAATGATCCACCCTTGAAGGCGGCCGGGCTGGAGCGCGCGGAGGTGTTGGGCAAGCCTTTCTGGGAGGCCTATTGGTGGTCGCACTCGATCGCGACACAAGAGCAGGTTCGCGACGCTCTGAGGCGAGCGGCCCAGGGCGAGGTTGTACGTGACGACTTCCGAGTCCGGCTCGGTGACGATCACTTCATCACGCTCGACGCCATGTTCGGCCCACTGTGCAGCGAAACGGGCGCGATCGAGAGCATCGTTGGCTCGGGCGTTGACGTCACCGATCGAAAGCGTGCCGAGGAGGATCTCTCCCGTGCCCAGTCGTTTCTGTTGCGCGCGGAGCGCCTCGCGCGTCTCGGGAGCTGGTCCTGGAACCTCGAGACCAACGAGGTGCAGTGGTCGCCCGAGATGTACCGACAATACGGCCTTGACCCGGAGCAGTTCCCGGAGCCGAGCTTCGAACTCGCGATGTCCCGGATTCATCCGGATGATATCCCTCGCATCGAGGAGAATACGGCCCGTGGCCTGGAGACCGGGGAGCTCCCTTCCATCGAGTACAGGGTTATTCCTCAGGCCGGTAAGACCCGGATCGTACGGGGCGAAGGCCAGCTGTCGGCGCGGGCGGGCGTCCGGACCATGTACGGCTTCGCCCAGGATGTGACCGAGCGGCGCGATATGGAGGGCGCCTTGCGCGCGTCGCTGCGCGAAAAGGAGACCCTGCTGCGTGAGGTGCATCATCGGGTGAAGAACAATCTTCAGATGATCTCGGGGCTGCTGCATTTTCAGGCCAAGCGGGTCCACGATCCGCGAGACCAGGCCGCCTTCCAGGATGGGCGCAAGCGCTTGACGGCGATGATTCTCGTCCACGAGATGCTGTATCAGTCGAAGGAGCTGTCCCGTGTCCAGCTCGTCGACTATGCTAGCTCCCTGATCGAGTCGCTTTCGGACTCCTTTGAAGACAGAGCAGTTCGGTTCCGTGTGTCGGGCGCCGCGCTAGAGGTGCCCATCGAGGTAGCCATGCCCTGCGGAATGTTGATCTGTGAGCTAGTGACAAACGTCTTCAAGTACGCGTTTCCGGACGGTCGCGGCGGAACCGCCTCCGTGGTGATCGAGCACGACGACGGGCGCATCAAGCTGAGCGTTGCGGATGACGGGGTGGGTTTTCCGTCGTCGTTTGTCCCGACCGATGCGTCGAGCTTTGGCTGGCGGCTCGTCCGGATGCTGACGGAGCAGCTCGGTGGAGAGCTCCGGGTTCGCAACGACGTCGGTGCCATGGTGGCGATTCGTTTCCCGGGCGGTCCGTCGAAGGATTCGGCTTTGTGATGGGTTTACCAAGGGTCTTCATAGTCGAGGATGAGGCACTCATCGCACTGGAGCTGGAGGACCTGCTTTGCGAGTTGGGCTACAGCGTGTGTGGACACGCGGCACGCGGCGATAGCGCGGTGGTCCAGGTTCCGGCCGTCAAGCCGGACATACTGCTCCTGGACGTGAGTCTTGCGGGAGCTTTGACCGGTGTAGACGTCCTGGTGGCCTTGAGGGGCATCTGGTCGGGAGCCATCCTTTTGATTACGGCCTACTCCGATCTGGTGCGACGCGATCCAAGGGCCGACGGGGTCCCTGTGCTGCTCAAGCCTTTTTCCCGAGACTCCCTGCGGGAATCACTCTCGTCGTTCCGCAAGGGGCCCTGAATACACGGGCTACTCGGATGATTCACCGACGTCGCGAAGCGTTGCAGTTGTTTTCCAGGTCCGGTGGGTTCTATTGCGTTGCTGGGACCCCGTCAGGGGACGCTGGGACCCCGTTGCCGAGTGGTTGTCATTGACACGAGTTGTTGCCGCGCGCACCATCGTACAGCCGTGCCCTCGCGGTCGGTGCCGGGATGGATGCCCGATGAAGGTCGGTTGGCTAAGGTGAAGATCGCAGTCATCTCCAGGAACCGAAGGCTGTACAGCACTCGCCGCCTGAAGGAAGCCGCGGAGAAGGCGGGTCACAAGGCCAAGGTCCTCAACCCACTTGGGTTTTCGATCGACGTCGAGCAGCGCGCGCCGGACCTGCACTACCGTGGTAAGCCCCTGTCGAGCTATGACGCCGTCATTCCGCGCATCGGTGCTTCCATTACGCTGTTCGGGACAGCCGTCCTGCGGCAGTTCGAACAGATGGGGGTGTTCACGGTCAACTCGTCCCAGGCCGTTTCCGTGTCGCGCGACAAGCTGCGCTCGTTTCAAATCCTGAGCCGCCACCGAATCAACTTTCCCAAGACCGCCTTTGTGCACGACCTGAATCAGATCGTGCCGACCATCGAGCACATGGGGGGGCCACCGGTGGTCGTCAAGCTCCTGCAGGGCACCCAGGGGGTTGGTGTTATCCTGGCCGACACAACCCGCGTGGCCCAGTCTGTTATTGAGGTCCTGCAGGGGGCCGCCAACCAAAATGTACTGATTCAGGCATTTGTTGCCGAGAGCCGAGGCCGCGACGTGCGCGCCCTGGTTGTCGGCAACCGGGTCGTCGCTGCCATGCGGCGCACTGCGCAAGGCGATGAGTTTCGCAGCAACCTCCACCGGGGCGGCTCTGCCAAGGTGATTCAGCTCGACTCGGAGTACGAACGAACGGCCGTGCACGCGGCTCAGATCATGGGTCTGCGGGTGGCAGGCGTCGACATGCTCGAGGGTAAGGATGGGCCATTGATCATGGAGATCAATTCCTCGCCTGGACTCGAGGGCATCGAGGAGTCGACCGGTATCGATGTGGCCGGGGAGATCATCCAGCTGATCGAGCAGGAGGTGTTGTTCCCGGAGATCGACATTCGACAGCGCCTCACGGTAGCGAGCGGCTATGGCGTGATGGAGATCCCCGTGGATGACAGCAGCACTCTGGTGGGCCAGACAATCGCGAGCGCCGGTCTCAAGGAGCACGATGTGCTGGTTCTGACCATTGAGCGTGGCTCCTTGACCGTTCCCAATCCGGCGAGCAGTCGAGAGATCCTGGCGGGCGACACGCTGCTGTGTTTCGGCAAGAACGCCACGCTCAAGCAGTACGCGCCAAGGCCTCGGAAACGCAAGCGGCGAGACAATGCCAGGAAGCAGGACGGGTCGTGAGTCCTGCGAGCCGGGTGGCTAACAGGCCATCGAAGGCACCCGTAGCAAAGAAGAAACCCAAGCTGGTGGCCGGCTGGATCGAAACGATCGACTTGCCGGATCTGCGGGTCTTCGGACTGAACGCCAAGCTGGACACCGGTGCCAAGAGTAGCGCTCTGCACGTGGACAACCTTGTGATGATCGGCGGGCGGTGTGTGCGTTTCGACGTCGTCATCGAGATGCCCGGCAAGCGAAAGGTTCGCCACGTCGAGGCCCCGGTGAGTCGTCGCGGGCGCGTGCGTTCGAGCAATGGCGAGTATACGACGAGGGTGTTCATCACGACGCGCATGCGGCTAGGGGAGCTGGAGCGGACGATAGAGCTTAGCCTGGTCGATCGCGGGCGCATGTTGCACCGCATGCTTGTTGGGCGCACCAGCCTCAAGGGCGTGCTGGTCGACGCCTCGCGCCGGCATGTGCTCGACCGGGAATGAATGGCAGCTATCAAGGCCAACAGCCGTCTCGGCAAGTACCGGATCCTTCGCCGCGTGGGGCAGGGCGGTTTCGCCACGGTCTACAGAGCTCGGGACACGATCGAGGGCATCGACGTCGCGCTCAAGGTCCCTAACACCATGCTGGAAGGTGACGGCGGCGCTCCCGGGGTGCTGGACGAGCTAAGGCGCGAGGTACGGATCACCGCCAAGATGGACCACCCGAACGTTTTACCGATGAAGAACGCCGAGGTGATCGACGGACACTTTGTGATCACGTACCCCTTGGGGGTGGAGACCCTCGCTGACCGTCTTCAGCGCCGCGTGTCCGCGGTGACCGCGTTGCGATTTGCAGAACAGGCGATGGAGGCGGTCGCGTACGCCCACGGGCAGCGAATCATTCACTGCGACATCAAGCCAGATAACTTCATCCTGTTTCCCGGCGAGCGGCTGAGGCTCGGTGACTTCGGCATCGCGAGGGTTGCGATGAAGCGCCTCACGTTGGCATCCGGTCAGGGTACGGTTGGGTACTTGGCACCGGATCAGGCTTTGGGCCGACCGTCCTTCCGCTCGGACGTTTTTTCCCTTGGCCTCGTTATCTATCGAATGTTTTCGGGCGTCCTGCCCATGTGGCCCTACGATTGGCCTCCTGCAGGGATCGGGCGTGCGCGCTCAAAGCTCAGCCCCCAGATGATTGCGATCCTCGAACGGTGCCTCAGGATTGACGACCGCCGCCGGTTTGCGGACGGGGGCGCGTTGCTGGTCGCCTATCGCCGGATTTGTGCGGAAGCCCTGAAACCCGCGTACCGACGACAGGGCATCCAACGGGTCAGGACTCGGGGAGACAAGGACTCACGGAGTCAGCGCCAACGGGAGTTCGTGCGGCGCTATGGCCGCGCACTCGAGACGCGCGGGCGCTGCTCCGGGTGCAAGGGCCCGATCTCCGAGAGCATGTGTCACTGCCCCTGGTGTCGCCGACCGATCAGCGTGTACCGCGGGCCGCACCGGTTTGGCCGCCCCTGTCCTCGTTGCGGGCGCAGCCTCAAGGGCGACTGGACCTACTGCGGGTATTGCTACGGGGCCGGGGTGCAGACCCCTGGCACACGTCGTTACAGTGATCGGCGGTACAAGAGTCGCTGCAAGCATTGCGCGGGCCCGCTCATGGCTCACATGCGCTACTGTTCTCGGTGTCGGCGTCGCACCTCCGACCGCTGGAAACTGCCAGAAGGGGGGAGCCCCTGTGCGCGCTGCGGTTGGGAGGTGACTCGGGAGTACTGGGACACATGCCCCTGGTGTGGGAAGGGCCTGGCACGATGACGACGAATGAAAGCCTACGTTTGGTGGGCACGTCGCTGAAGCGCCCGCGCCGGATCGCCTTGGGAGGTGCTACGGTTGTCGCATTCACGCGTGGCTACGACCCGGCGGTCACCAACCAGGACGGCGTGGCGTGTGTGGACCTTGGTGAAGGGGTATTGCTGGCGCTGGCCGACGGTGCAGGCGGGCTACCGGGAGGCCAGGAGGCCGCCACGATCGCGATCGATGCGGTCATGGAGGCTGCCCATGAAGTCAAACGGGATGGATCCGGGGTGCAGGAGGCCGTACTGGCGGCCTTTGACCGTGCCAACGACAGGATCCGGGCGCTCGCAATCGGCGCCGCGTCGACCCTGGCGGTCGTGATCATCGAGGGTTCGAGCCTGCGCAGCTATCACGCTGGCGACTCGGGCGTGCTCGTTACGGGTCAACGGGGCCGCCTGCGGTTTGGTACTGTTGCCCACTCTCCCACGGGCTACGCCATCGAAGCCGGCATCATGAATGAGGCGCAAGCCTTGCGTCATGCAGAGCGCCACCTGATTTCCAACGTGCTTGGAAGCGACGACATGCGGATCGAGATTGGACCCCCTATCGATCTGGCCGTATATGACACTGCGGTGCTGGCGTCGGACGGCCTACTCGACAATCTGCATAGCCACGAGATCGCCGAGCTTGCACGAAAAGGCCCGCTGCTCGAGGCGACCGAACGCCTGTGCGGTTTGGCCACAACGCGTATGCGCGCCCCAACCCGGGACAAGCTCGGCAAGCCTGACGACCTGAGCGTACTGCTGTACCGACCAAGGATCTGCTAGCCTTCGAACGATCTCGAGGCCATTGATTTCGTCTCCGTGTAGAGCGGCCGCAACGACGAGGGTCGGTCCTAGCCCGGATCATTCAGTGCGCCAGG
The DNA here is from genome assembly GCA_028817905.1 of Myxococcales bacterium. GTDB lineage: Bacteria > Myxococcota_A > Polyangia > Polyangiales > JAFGIB01 > JAPPOR01. The sequence goes on along the minus strand of JAPPOR010000590.1, from coordinate 144 downwards.
ACAAGCCTGGCGAAGGAGGAAGCCAGCCAACGCGGAAACCTTCGAAAGGGTGATGATCGTGCAAGTGATCGGCTTCGCAGGGGTTTCGATGAAGGAGGGAATACTCGCTGTATTTTCGACTGAAGCGAAAGCCCTGCGGAGTCG
>JAPPOR010001047.1 GCA_028817905.1 Myxococcales bacterium | reverse complement strand
TCTTCGGTCCTGGGTGGCGCAACCTCGGAGGCCGCCACCACACGTTCGATTCCGCCCAGGTCGCGGTAGCTGTGCACGTGGGCAAAGTGATCCGCCATGGCAGCGCGCACGGTCTGCGCCTGGTGCTCACCGACCTCCACCAACAGGTGCCCGGTGGGGCTGAGGAACTCGCGGGCGCGCGCGGCGATCCGACGGTAGAAGGAGAGGCCCTGCTCTGGGGCGACCAGGGCCAGGTGCGGTTCATACTCGGCGACCTCCGGCGACAGCCCCGAAAGCTCCTCCGAGCGAACGTAGGGAGGGTTGGCCACGATCAACCGGTAGCCTGTCTCAAGCGCGGGCACGGACTCCCACAGATCGCCCAGATGGAGTGTCACGCGCTCGACCACCCCGAGCGTCACTGCGTTCGCCTGCGCGACCGCGAGCGCGTCAGAGGAGACGTCGGTCAACGCGACCCGCAGGTTGGACCGTTCGGCTGCCAACGTGATCCCGATGCAGCCACTACCGGTGCCGAGGTCCAGTGCGTCGCCCTCGTCGTCTCTTGCAAGGGTAGCGAGCGCGTGATCGACCAGCAGCTCGGTTTCTGGCCGCGGGACCAGTACCCGAGGGTCGACGGCAAAGGCTCGGCTGTAGAATTCCCGCTGCCCGAGGATGTAGGCGACGGGCTCGCGCGCGCGTCGGCGCTTGATGAGCGCCCGGATCTCGTCAAGTTCCTGATCCGAGAGTGGACGTTCCATGTCCAAGTAGAGCTTCACGCGCGGAAGGGCGAGTGCGTGGGCGAGCAACACCTCCGCATCCAAGCGGCTGCTCGGGATCCCGCGGGCCGCAAAGTCGCCCGCCATCCATGCGAGCATGCGCCGGATGGTCCACACTTCCGCGCCTTCGCCTCCGTTCACGGCGTCCGCTTGACCTTCATCTTCATCAGCCCCACCGACGCCGCGACCTGCTTGGCCAGCTTCATCAGCTCGGGAGAGCTGCCCTTCTGGAGAAACCCCCCGAGCAAGTTGGGCTCGATCGCGGCCAGCTCGGCCATGGCGGTCTTGGCCAAGCCGCGCTTCTTGAGTGCGACGCAGGTGTAGACCTGGGCGCGCAATAGCATCGCCCGGTTGTCGACCGAGTCCGCCTCGGCGGGGGGATAGGTTTCCAGTAGCTTGCGCGCCTCCTCCGCGCCCCCCGTCCGAGCCAGTCCTTCGGCCATGATGGCGGCGTACAGCCCCTTGGCCTTGGCGTTCGGTTGGCGATCGAGTCGAATGTCGTCGATCAGCGTGCGCGCCTCGCGTGTTCGGTTGTTGCGGAGGTAGAGCATGGCGAGCTGCGAGCGAACATCATCCTGCACCACCGCTGGCGCCTTCTTCAGATCGATGGCTTCGAGCGCCGCTTGAGCGGCTTGCGGATCGGACTGGGCCAGCAACTGGGCGCGGGCCAGGGCCTTCATCGCATCCTTGCCGCCCGCTCCCGCCAGCTGATCGAGGGCCTGCTGTCGCCCCTCGGCGTCGGTGGCCCCTTTCATGATGTCCACGATTTGCCGCGACTTCGTGGTCATACGGTAGATGTAGACGAGGAACCCCGCCGCGAGCACGGTGATCACGCCGACGACGCCAACTCCCCAGTATCCAAGCCAGGGCACCGCGATGAAGGAGGTTACCCACAGCACGGCGAGGGCTCCGACGATCTGGAGCATCACCTTCCACTTCACCTGTGGGGTCTCCAACTCGGCGAGGGCCTCTCCGGGGTTGGTCGTCAGCTTGGGCTTTGCTTCTTTCTTGCTCATCGGATGTCAGAACGCGCAGGGGGGAACTGCCGTGTGGAAATAGCCGGCGCGCGGCCGCTGGGCAAGCATGGGCGCCGCGCCCACGTGAAGATGCGTTCACCAACGGTTGCTGCCCGCCGGCGAGTGCGCCGTGCTGGTCTCACCCTTACTACATTTCAGCCCCAAAGTGCACGACTCGGGTGCGCCGACGACGCCTGGTATGCTTGGGGGGCGGATGCGCGTCCTCTTCGTCAACTGTTCGCGCCACCCCAGCGGCGCAGACGTCAGTATGGCCACGATGATCCAGCATCTGCCGGACTCCGTGGAGAGCCAGGTGCTGACGCACTGGCGCATGCGCCTCGGGGGCTTGCTGGAGCTCCCCGCCGACCGCCTATATCGCGACTACGCGATGCCGTATGTGCTGACGACGCGCGCAGCGGGACGCTACACATGGCTGCAGTTCGCCGCGCACCTCGCCAAATTTCCGACTCCCCTGTGGACGCTGGCGCGCCTGCGCCGCAGGCAGGCCTTCGATCTGGTTCATGTAAACGACACACCGGGGATCGCATACGCGCTGGCGGCGAGCCTCTTGGGATTGCCGGCGGTGCTCCACGTTCGCGCCCAGGTGGACCTCGGACGCCGGGGCGCCGAGCTGCTGGATGTGCTGGCGTCACGCGAACGAACCGCGTTCGTGGCCATCGACGACGAGGTGGCGCATACCCTCTCACAACGCTGTCAGGCGAAGACCCGGGTGGTTCACAATCCAGTGCACTTCCCGCGCGCTCCAACGGAACGGGACCGGGCTCGCAAGCGGGCCGCCTGGAACGTCCCTCTCGATTGTACCCTCGTCGGGCAGGTGGCCAACCTGTACGCCTACAAGGGCGTATGGCAGGTTCTGGAACTGGCAGAGGTGCTCTGTCGCGAGCGCCAGGATCTGCATTTCGTGCTGGTGGGGATGGACCCACCGGGCGGGGAAGGCGCCGCACTGCGACATGCGGCGCATCAGCGCGGGCTCGCCGACCGCTTTCATCTCGTAGGCTACGAGCCCGACCAGGTTGCCGTGTACGCCGCCCTGGATGTCGCCCTGTGCCTGTTCGGTGAAGGTCTGGGCGGTATCGGTCGCACCGCCTTTGAGGCGGCCGCACTGGGCAAGCCGGTGGTCGCCACGCTGCCTGGTGCCGCACGTTCCACTACCTTTCCGCACGAACAAGCCGGCCTCGTGTTCGAACCTGCCGAGCGCGGCCCCCTGACCGCAGCACTGCGCGCTTTGGTGACCTCGAAAGCAGCACGCGAGGCACTCGGGCAGCGGGCTCAGGACTGGATTGGGACCCGGCATGCTCCGGAGCGGGTCGCTGCCGCTCATGCGGCGCTCTACCGGGAGCTGACCACCCGTTGACAGCGGCACGCGGCTGGACGTTTTCGCGTACCTTCGTCGCATCGACCCCGAGTTCGTTGATACGATGATGCGTCGGACCCGAGTAGTGCACACAGTGCCCGCATCGAGCCGTCGTCGCCGGATGGGCTTGCTCCGCTTGTCCCCCCTTGTCCCCCCTTGTCCCCGCTCTTGGCCCTTCTGGAGAGGAATGAACATGGCCATCCCACTCGTCGACCTCAAGGCGCAGTACCAAGACATCCGCACCGAGATCGACGCTGCCATCGATGCGGTCGTGGCAGAGACCGCCTTCGTGCGGGGCAAGTATGTCGATGCATTTGAGCGGGCCTTCGCCCAGGTGATTGGGGCCAAGCACTGCATCAGCTGCGGAAGCGGGACCGATGCCCTTTTCATCTCCTTGAGGATGCTAGGTATCGGGCCGGGGCATGAGGTCATCACGACTGCGAACAGTTGGATCGCCACCTCGGAAACCATTTCCCTCACGGGGGCCACGCCGGTGTTCGCAGACGTGGAGACCGAGCACTATTGTTTGGACCCCGCGGCTGTCGCGGCCAAGATCGGACCGCGCACGCGCGCGATCCTGCCGGTGCATCTGTTCGGTCAGCCAGCTCAGATGGACGAACTCACCCAGCTGGCTCGCGAGCATGACCTGCTGCTGGTCGAGGACTGCGCACAAGCACATTTGGCAAGCTTCCAGGGGACAACGGTCGGCCTGTTTGGTGCCGCGGGCACGTTCAGCTTCTATCCGAGCAAGAACCTGGGAGCGTACGGCGATGCGGGCGCCATCGTCACCGACGATGACGACCTGGCCATGCGAGTGCGCATGTTCGCCAACCACGGAGCGCGGCCCGGAGACAAGCTCGATCACCAGTTCGAAGGGATGTGCAGCCGTATGGATGGGCTTCAAGCGGCGGTCTTGGCAGCCAAGTTGCCCCACCTGCGTGCATGGACATCTGCCCGCAGGGTAGCTGCCGCTCGCTACGGGGAGATGCTCGCCTCCATTCCCGACGTCACTGTGCCCGCCGTGCGGCCGGACGCCGAGCACGTCTACCACGTGTACTGCATCCGCACCCCACATCGCGACCGGGTGCAACAGGCCCTGCGCGAGCGCGACATTTCGACCGCCATCCACTACCCGACTCCCCTGCCCTTGCTGACTGCCTATGAGCGACTGGGGTACGCACCCAAGGACTTTCCCGTCGCGATGCACCATGCGCAGACGGTGATTTCCTTGCCTATCTATCCGGAGATCACCTCTGTGCAGCAACGCCAGGTGGTGGATGCCATCGTCGCTGGTCTCCGAAAGGCGTGACGACGACGCCATGTGTCGGTCGGTGTGAGCGAGCGCCGCACTCACTCGCCATGCTTCACGAACGCACGCATATGGGACGCCATCCGAATCCGGTGGTTTGTACTTGACGAATCTCAGGCCAGTGGGGACCCTCGAATTGGCACTTTTTTGGGGACCGAACACCCCCAAGCCACAACGGGAGCCGCATGTCCGGAGACCGCATCGGAGAGTTGCTGGTACGGCAGAAGCTGATCAGCCTCCAGCAGCTGCGCAAGGCACAGGAAACGCAAAGGAAGGAAGGCACGAGCCTTGGCTACGCGCTGGCCAAGATGGGCTTCGTGTCGGACGACCAAATCACGGACTTCCTGAGCCAGCAGTACCGCGTTCAGTCGGTCGATCTGCGCGAATACGAAATCGACCCCGAGGTGCTAAAGCTGATCCCGCAGGAGGTGTGCGAGCGGCACAAAATTATCCCGGTGTCGCGGGCTGGTTCCTCGTTGATCGTCGCGATGGCTGACCCGTCGAATCTGCACGCCATCGACGATATCAAGTTCACCACGGGCTACAACGTTGAGCCTGTCGTCTCGTCCGAATCGGCGATATCGGAAGCCATCGAGCGCTACTACAACCACGAGTCGAACATCTCCTACGACGAGATCATGGAGGGGTTCGACGAAGACGAGATCGAGTTCGCCGATGAGGATTTCGATGAGTCGGCCATCGACCTCGAGCGGGCTTCAGAGGACGCTCCTGTCATCAGGCTGTGCAACGCCGTTCTGTTATCGGCGATCAAGAAGGGCGCTTCGGACATTCACATCGAGCCCTACGAGAAGACCCAGCGGGTGCGCTATCGCATCGATGGTGTGCTGCACGACGAGATGCATCCGCCGCTCAAGCTCAAGAACGCGATCGCGAGCCGTTTCAAGATCATGTCGTCCCTCGATATCGCCGAGCGCCGGTTGCCTCAGGACGGCCGCATCAAGCTGAAGCTTGGCAAGGGTCGCGAAATGGACTTCCGCGTGTCGTCGATGCCGACGATGTGGGGAGAAAAGCTGTGCCTGCGTTTGTTGGACAAGAGCAACCTGCAGCTGGACATGACGAAGCTCGGCTTCTCCCAGAAGCAGCAGGATGACTTTCAGTACGCGATTCACAAACCGTTTGGCATGGTCCTGGTGACCGGCCCGACAGGGTCGGGCAAGACCACCACCCTGTATTCGGCCTTGGCGGACCTCAACAAGGTCACTACCAACATCTCCACGGCGGAAGACCCGGTCGAGTACAACCTGATGGGCATCAACCAGTGCCAGATGCACGATGACATCGGGCTGAACTTCGCTGCGGCCTTGCGCTGTTTTCTACGACAGGACCCGGACATCATCATGGTTGGTGAGATCCGAGACTTTGAGACCGGTGAGATAGCGGTCAAGGCCGCCTTGACGGGCCACTTGGTTCTGTCCACGTTGCATACGAACGACGCGCCCAGCACGATTTCCCGTCTGCTCAATATGGGCGTCGAACCGTTCCTGGTGACCGCGTCGGTGAACCTGATCCTGGCCCAGCGCCTCGCTCGCAAGATCTGTTCTGAGTGCCGTGTGGAAACCGAGGTTGAAGAGGAGACCCTCGTGGAGTGCGGCTTTTCGGAGGAGCAGATCCAGAACGGCACCCTGTACAAGGGTGCGGGATGCCGCACGTGCAGCGATACCGGGTACAAGGGCCGCATCGCCCTCTATGAGGTCATGCCGATGACCGACCGGATTAAAGAGATGGTCCTGCAGGGCGCTTCTACTGCCGAGATCAAAGAGCAGATGATCGCCGACAACATCAACACCCTGCGCATGTCCGGTCTCGAGAAATGCCTTGAGGGCACCACCACCATCGAAGAGACGCTGCGGGTCACGGTTTCGGACACGAACTAGCCCGCGTCCATCACCAAATCACGCGCCCTCGCACAACTGCTCGACTCCGCA
>JAPPOR010000269.1 GCA_028817905.1 Myxococcales bacterium | reverse complement strand
CCCGCCGCTCTCGCCTGCCCCCCCGCCCCCCCCCCCCCCCCCTCCGCGCGGGGGGGGGCGGGCCCCGCCCCCGGCTCCTGGAGGGGTTGGGGCCCCTTGTCATCCCCCGGGTCGGCGCCGCTGCCGGTTGACCTATCGCCATCGCCATCCCCATCCCCCTGTGAGAAGGTGTCGCTCCAATTGACACCGCTTGGGCCTGCATCGGCGTTTCCGGGGGGACCCTTGCCATCGCCAGGGTCATCCTGGCCATCTGCGGGCGGCTCGCGGCGGAGTCTGGATGGCGGGTCACTATCCCCGTCCCCTCCCAGCCGTGACTCGACCTCGCCGGGGATGATCTCGACCAACTTTGGTGCCGGCAGCGGTCCGCAGTCTCCGGCGGCAATACCTTGCTCCGGCCACGGGTAGCAGAACCACTCCTCGCCATCGCCTTGCTCTTCGCAAGCACGCCCTACGCACACGTCTCGTAGGAAGGCGTTGAGCTGCATGGTGCGGCCAGTCCGGAAGGCCGCGAGCGCTGTGGTCTCCACGATCCGCTTCAGGCGTCCCTCCGCGTCGGGACCAAAACCCGATACGACCACGCGGAACCGGTCGCTGCCGCCTTCGGGACGCACGATGCCAAACGACAGCGGAAGCGTGTGCTTACCCTTCAGCGCCGAAGCGCGGTCGGTCAACTCGAACGGGAACGGAGAACCCACCGTGCGCGCCCCATCCTCTGTCTGGACCGCGATCTCGACACGCATAAGCGTCTGGCCCACGACCAGGTCGCTGTCGACGACGACCACGACCTGGGTGACAGGGCGCTGCTCACCTGTACAACATGCGAGCAGGAGCAGTGCACACGTGCGCGCCCAGCGACCGCCTGCGTTCGCCATTCGGCCTGAGTCCAGCACGTACGCCTCCCTCCCCTCCGTCGGCGCGCAGCGAGGTCTCGCCCCCAATCCGCGCCAGCAGGATTCCGGCGCGACCGCGTACGAACGCACCTTCGACCCGATCTGGGCTTCAAGGTGCTACGAACGTGGTCGGTCTACGGATCAGACTTATCGCGCCAATCGTGCGCCCTCGCATGGGTGGATCGGTTGGGAAGACGACGCGTGGTCCGCATGGGGAAATCCGGCGTATACCTGTCGACGATGTGTTTTGCGGAGGTGCCGTGCAGTGACCGCTAGTAGCTGCTATCTACCAGGAGGGTGGAGGTCCATGCATAAGTGGAGCCTACAAGGGGAAGCAAGGGTTGCGCGTTCAGCGACCCTTCGCGGGTGGGAATCCGGCCTGACGGGCAGCCTGTTGGGTTTCGCGGTATGGGCCGCGTTGATGGGGCTTGCAGGGCCTGGCCAGGCGCAAACCGCTCCGGATCAGGCTTCTCCCAGGCCGGTCTTGGTGGAACGAACCACCCATACGCGGAGTGTTGGATCCGACGAGTCTGGTCGGCGCACCGAGACGCTTGCCGTGCAGGAGACCGGTGCCGCGCCGCTGACCGGCCGGGACGCACAATCAAAGGGCGTGCAAGCGCGCGCCGAGCCGGCGGGCTATCGCCCACTGGTGAAAGAAGCGGTGGATGAATTCTCTTCGGGCAACGTGGCCGAAGCGCGCGCGTTGTTTGCGCGTGCACACGAGCTGTACCCCAATGCGCGCACGCATCGTGGCATGGGCCTGGCCGACTTCGAGCTGCGCAATTATGTCGAGTGTATTCGGCAGCTGCGAGCAGCTCTCACGTCGGAGGTCAGGCCGCTCGACCCCGTGCTTCGCTCTGAGGCCGAGGAGGTGTTGGCACGCGCTCGGGGGTTCGTGGGGCAGGTGGTGGTGGATGCAAAGCCCGCCGAAAGTCGCGTACTGCTCGATGGCGTACCCGTACCGGCTCGGGGAAAGCAGCCATTTCTCGCGCTGCCGGGTGATCACGTGGTGCGTGTCGAGGCGCCACGACACGTGCCACAGCAGCGAAAGCTGAAGGTCAAGGGTGGCAAGAAGCTCCGGGTGGCGCTCGCTCTGCAGCCGGTTGCTGGCCGCCGCGATCGGGCGGAAAAAGAGGAGGCAGCATGGTACGAAAGCCCGTGGCTTTGGACCGCGGCACTGGCCGTGGCGGCGGGAGCTGTCACGACGGGGGTTGTCCTGGCGAATGGCTCGGACACGACGCAGCAGCCGTGGGGTGGAAGCACGGGAGTCGTGATTACCGGTCCGTCCGGGTCTCCATGAGGTTCCCAGCCCCAACAGGTCGGCGGCGATTCGTGAGCGGGTCGAGGAGGCGTTCGGCTTCGCCCAGCATTCGGCAAGTAGGTGTGTGCCTGGCAAGGCGACGGCCGGGGCGCATCCGATAGGGCAGGCCATGTCGAATCTTCCCCAGCCAGGTGCTGAGCTCGGCGGCAAGTACCGCATCATCCGGTTACTGGGCCAAGGTGGCATGGGTGCCGTTTACGAAGCCGAGCGTACGTTGACGCTTAAACGGGTGGCGCTCAAGTGGTTGCGTCCCGAGGTGGCCCACGAGGAGGGCAGTGCTGCCCGGCTCGTCCGGGAGGCGCTTGCATCGGCTCGTGTGCGCCATCCCAACGTGGTGGACATCTATGATGTCGTCGAGGATGAGGGCGCTGCCTTTCTGGTGATGGAGTACCTGGAGGGGGAACCACTGACCGATGCACTCGCGCGCGGCGATCTGGAGCTGCACTCGATGATCGCGCTCTTGATCGGTGCGATGCGCGGGGTCGCGGCGGCTCACAAGTTCGGTGTCATTCACCGGGACATCAAGCCAGACAACATCTTCCTAACGCGGCTTCCCGACACGGACGTGCCCGTGCCGAAGGTGTTGGACTTCGGGATCGCCAAGGTCGATGCGCGTGGTAGGCAGCTCACTGCCACGCGACCGGTTACGCTGTCGGGCACCACCATGGGAACCCCGATGTACATGTCCTACGAGCAGCTTACGCGCGAGGCGAACATCGACGGGAGGGCCGACGTGTATTCCTTCGGCGTGATCCTGTATCAGGCCCTCACGGGACACGCCCCCTACGATGCGACCACCCTGCCGGAGCTGATCGTCCAGATCGCGACCGTCGATCCCACGCTTCCTGAGGTCCATCGGCCGGATATCCCCACCGGACTGGCGCAGGTTGTGGCGCACGCGATGGCGAAGGATCGGGAGCAGCGTCTGCCGAATCTCGAAGCGATGGTAAGGGCGCTGGAGCCGTTTGCCACAGCGGCCGGGCTGTGCTCGCAAACTGCAGAAGGGACACCCAACGGGCCATCCCAGCCGCCCGGCGCGCCTGCGAGTGACGTCAGGACTGCGGCGAAGGTGACCCCCACCAAGGTGGACGAAGCCTCGACCACCCTGGTCTTCTCCGCGCGCGCGACATCGGATGTGGCCCGCATGAGGCGCGCAGCCTTCGCCCAGCCGGGCACCCCTCGGGCGTGGGAGGCGGAGCAACCCACAAGCGACGGGCCAACACCCGAACCCGATCCAATGTGGTCGCGCTCGCCCCGGAGGTTGGCGCTGGTGGTCGTCGGCGTGGCCGCCGCCGTCGGTGCCGTTGGCGGGCTGCTCGTGCGCACGCCGCGCGCCGACCGCGCGCCCGCCGACGCAACGGAAGTGGTCGACCGGGCCGCGGCGTCAGGCGCGCAGCAGCGATTGCAGCCGTCCGAGTGGGTGTCGGCAGCGACCAAGCCTCTGCCGTCCGTCCAGCAGCCGGCACTCGCGACGACACGTCAGGTGGTAGAGCGGCCGCCTGAGCAGCGAACGGGCGCGGTGGGTCCCGAGCCGGCGCGAAGTACCCGTTCCAAGCCGGCGCCGCAGGCGAGCAAGCGTCGGCGCGCTCGGCGGGAGCGGGCGACGCCCAACGTGGCCGGTGAAGGCCGCCGCGCGCGTCGGCTCTCGCCCGCCCGCGCGCGGCCGCAGGGGGGACAAGCCGCGCCGCCGAAACAGGCGGTCCCCCCTCAGCTGGAGGGGGACGCAAGCGAAGGCGGCGATGCCACGTCGGTGCAAGCACCGAGGCAACCGTCGGAGCCTGCCACCGCAGCGCCCAAGAGCAAACGACGCTTCCGTGTAGCCCTTCCCACAGCGGACCAGTTTTAGCAGGGGCGGACAACCGCCTACGGCATTCTCAGCACCTTGCCGGGGCTCCCCTCACGAAAAAAAGCACGCCGGGCCGAGGGGTTGGGGTCCTCGGCCCGGCGGCGGGTCGTGGAAGTGAATCCAATTGGGCCGGCTTTCCGATCAGGGCTCGTCGTCGGCGCAGACGATCTTCTCCATCAGTCCCCGCCGCCTGCCTAGCTCGGCCATGCGACGTGGTTCGCCGGTCGTCGGGTCAAACACCGTGATGCCCGTCTGGAACCCGGCCAGATCGCTCTGTTGACCCTCGAACCTCGGGAACGTCTGTAGGAATGGCGTGTCGGTTTCAGCGCCGTGGCAGCCATTGCAGGTGTTGAGTGAGAACTTGTGTCGCGCTTCGGGGTTGCTGATGCCGGGGGCGTCCCAGAAGTCGATGTTGTTGAATACGGCCCCTCCCTTGAACGGGGCGCCGTCGAAGAAATCGGGCGCGTCGTGGCGTTCGGTCAAGATGATCTCCTCGTTTTCGTTCACAAAGCTGCCCAGGGTCGGAGTGAAGTTGAACGAGGCATCGGGCGTCTGGAAGATCGTCGCCGGTACCAGGAAGCCGGTGTCGGAGTCGAAGCGGAACTCGCGCAGCTCCCACTGGAACGATAGTGCGATCTCATTGGTACGGATGTCGATCAGGGCGCTGCCGTTGGGTCCATCGGGCAGCACTCCGCGCTCCGCAAAGCCGTCCGTTAGCACCTGCAGCGCGGCGTTGTATTCCTCGGAGGGGAAGGGCAATTCCTGAAGCGCATGGAAGCGCTCGGCCCAGGCTGCGTGCTGTTCCTGGTTGTCGGCTGGAAGCGTGTACTCGAGAATAACGGTGAACTCCATCGGGAAACCGTCGGGGCTGAGTACGCCATAGACCATGCGCCCCTCGCCTCCCTTACCGATCGACAGATCGTCCAGGTCGACGCGATTGACGATCGAAAGCAGGCGCAAGGGCGACCGGGTGAGGTCGAGCTTGCCGTCCGGCGTGCGCGGCCAGCTGTCGAGGACAAGCCCGTTGATCGCCGGCCGCGCTTCGATCGTGAAGCCGTTGACGGTCTGCGAGGTGCCGAAGGAGCGGAACATCGCTTCGGTGACGTCGGGTGCGTCCTGGGGGGTCGGAGACAGGTGCTCCATCAGACGCCCGAAGGCCCATGCGCCGGTTCGTGGGTCATCGCTCGGCCCGTCCATCGATGTGCGAATCGGGTCATCCACGACGCTCACGTGGCGAATCGTCAGGGCCCGGCTGCTCCGGACGTGACAGCCGCTTGGTGGCGCGACGTTGTAGGTGGCTTGCACCGAGGCGTCCTGCCCTTCGTCGAAGGGAAATACGATGAGCTCCAGGGGATAGGAGTCCGGCTCGGTTTCCTCGCCGCTGGTGACCTCGTAGTGAACGTCCGCCGAAGCGCCCGAGGCAAGCGGCGGAATGTCGGCGAAGAACGGGCTGGACGTGAAACCTCGCGGCAGATTGATGAACGACTGCGCGCGGGCGGGTGGGCACGATGGGCTGTTGTTGTTGGTGACCGTGAGCGTGTAGTCGACGGGCGTGCCCGCCTCCACTTCCGGGCTATCGACTGGCGAAACGGACAGGTCAAAGGGCTGCCTCAGGCAGGTTAGCGCCATGATCCCTTCAGGAGTGGCTGCCTGCGTGTTGAACCAGACGTTGTCCATCAGGCCATCGAAGCGCCGGCCGAGCCCATCGTTGCCCATGAGCAGGGGGCCCACGCTCGCGGTGAGTACACCGGCGGCTCGCTGACTGCTGGCTTCCTGGCCTCCGATGTACAGGCGCAGGTATCGATTGTCGTAGGTCGCTGCCACGTGGGTCCATTCGTTTGCATAGGCTGGGGCCGAAACGGCTGCCAACCTTCCGGAGGCAAGACGAACGACGAAAATGAATTCGCCGCGTCGCAGGAGCAGTGCGAAGGCACTGGTCGCACCGTCGCGTTTGCGCAATAGCGTCCGCACGCGGTCGGTTGTCGTGGGTTTGACCCATGCAGCTACGGTGACGCCTTCAGTCAGCACGTAGTCGGGCTGATCCGGGGCGTAGACCAAATCACCCCGGTGCTCGAAGGACACCGCTTGGCCCTCCTGTGAGGGGACGCATTGTAGGTTGACGTTGCGGAAGGCGGTGTGACCCTGGTTGGAGGAGTCGCGCAGATCCGTCCGGGTGCGACGGCAGTCATCGAAGCGCCAGAAGCCAATGGGCCGGTCAGCGCAACCGGCGTCGGGCTCTGGCGGGAACCCGCCGCCGGTGCCACCCATGCCGCTGCCGGTGCCGCCACCGCCCGTCCCGCCCATACCCACGTCACCGAAGTCCACGCCGGAATCCTCGTCGAAGTCG
>JAPPOR010000449.1 GCA_028817905.1 Myxococcales bacterium | reverse complement strand
TGGCATCGGCAGCCGCTTGCAGTGGCTCGGCGGAGGCACCTGGGCGGCAGCAGCGCGAGCGGGGCAGGTTGGACCCGTTGCAGGGGCTAGCAGGGAGGGCCGCGGAGGCCCCCTCGGCCCCCATCGGCGGTCAACCCGCGAACAACCTGGCGAGCAGGCTGCCACCCGATGTGGAGCGGGCGACGGGCGGGCCGGAGCCGTCGTCCACGATGCCCAACCGATGCGCGGGCCTACGTGCCGAGGCCGACGTGCGGCTGCTGCCTGTAGATATCGTCTGGGCGATCGACACGTCAGGGAGTATGGTGAGCTCCTTTCCGGCTATCCAGCAGGCTCTCAACCGCTTCGCGCAGGTCATCGAAGCGGCCGGGATCGACGCGCACATCGTGCTTGTCTCCGGCGCGAACTTCTGCGTGCCACCGCCGCTCGGGTCGGGCGAATGCGGCTCGACGTTCAGGGGGCCCGGGGGTGGGCCCCGCGTCGCGTTTGGTATGCCGGACAGCGCGCCGGACAGCCGGACCCCGCGCTTCCTCCACCTGGATGTCTCCTTCGGCTTCGGGTTGGGAATGGGAGTGCTCCTCGACTCCTTTCCCTATTTCAAACACATGCTTCGCCCCGACGCGCGCACCCACCTGGTGCTCACGGAAGACGGCCCACCGGCGGTTACGCCGCAGGCGGTCGTCGATCACGTGGAGGGCCGAGCCAGTGCGACGCTCACAGAGGCGTGGGCCCCGGGGCTCACACCGGGCACGTGGGTGTTCAGTGGGGTGATCTGTCCGCCCGGCAGCCTGTGCGGTTTGATCCCGCCCGAGACCACGATTGCGCTGATCGACATGACCGGCGGCGTCCTCGCGGACCTCAACCAAGCTGGCGTACCAGGCGCTGATCCCTTTTCTGCGTTGCTGGAAGAGCTCGCGACCCAGGTGACCGTGGGCGCCGAGCTGAGCTGCGAGTACGACATTCCGAATCCGCCGGAGGGCGAGACCTTTGACCACGAGAAGGTCAACGTGCTGGTTGGAACGAAAGCCGGAGAGATGGAACTGGTGCCACGCGCCCGATCGGCCTGCGATGGTACGGTGTCATGGAACTACGACGACGAAGCGGCCCCCACAAAGGTCGTCCTTTGCCCCGCTGCCTGTGATCACGTCCGCTCCCAGGCGGAAGCCACGCTGGCGGTCGAGTTCGGCTGCGAGACGGAACTGGTGCCGCTGCTGTAGACCGAGCGATGCACCCCCGTAGGCGGTGCTCCTGTCCGAACGAAGTGCGAGCACGTCGGCTTTCCCGCCCGCTTCCCCGCCCGCCTCCTCGCCCGCTACTGAGGGAAGCTCCCACGACCAGCCCACGGGCGTCCCGCATTCCGCGATCAGGCCCATCACGATGTCGTGAATGTGGAACGGCACGGCTTGACGCAATAGTACACATGTGTACTATTCATCAAAGTGACAGATGCAGATCTCGCGACCCTCGGACTTGTCGCAGACCTCGGGCCTTGCTCGGGCTACGCGCTGGTGAGCGCAGCGAAGGAGAGAGGCATGGTTCGGTGGGCAGGCCTGAGCGCTTCTTCCGTCTACGGCTGCACTCGAAGGCTGGACGCCTCTGGTTTCGTTGTGGCCGAGGTGCCCGCGAAGAATCTGGGGCGAGGACCAGCGGGCCGGCGCTATCAGATCACTGCGGATGGTTCGAAGCAGCTGCAGACACTGGCGATCGACGCCATCTCTGATTCCGAGGCATCTCCGGCGCGGGTCCGCATTGGGCTCGCTGCCGCCCACCATCTCGAACGCACGCGGCTTAGGCAGGCTCTGTCCACACGGGTCGCGAAGTTGCGGGACCGTTTGCGTGTGGTGAAGAGGACCCAACGTGCCCAGGAGATCGACCATGCCCCCCTGGGTGCGCAGATGCTCTTTACGGACACGCTGGCCGCGCTACGGGACGAGGCGAAGCGCATGCGCAACCTCGAGAGGCAGGTGTCGTGAACACCGATGGTTCGGAGACTGCTATGAGGCCCTTCGACGGCCTGCACTGCGAGACCGTCGCGACGGGCACACTGCTGCTGGCAGAGGGTATAGAGCTGTCTGAGGCCATGCTTTTTGGCCTCGGCGAAGGACTGGGCTTTGTCTTCCTCAACCTCTCCTCGCTGCCGTTGCCATTCGTAGGCGGACGGGTCAAGCCCTTCGAGTTGACGAGATCCCTGGCCAAGAACCTTGGCTTGACGCTCGAAGAGCTGCAAACGACTTCGAGGAAGAAAGGCTGGGAGTCCCTCGAACGCGTGCTTTCGGGGGGGCGTCCAGCCGGATTGCAGCTGGACTGCTTCTACCTCGACTACTTCGAGAACGCGCCGCACTTCGCTGGCCACTGTGTGGCTGCCTATCACCTGGACGACTCGCAGGTATGGGTCGTGGACACCAGACCTCAGGGGACGCTGCAACGCGTGTCGCGCGAGAGCCTTGAAGACGCTCGACACGCCAAAGGCCCGATGGCAGCGCGGGCACGACAGTGGACTCTCCATGCCCAGAGAACACTGCGTCCGATCGAGCAGTGCATCGCCACCGCGATCCGTTCGACAGCGGCAGCCTTCCTACAGCCTGCGTTCGGAGGCGCATCGTACCGTGGCATGGACAAGCTCGCGAAGAGCCTTCCGCGATGGATCGATGCGAAGCCGGAGGACCGCATGCTCGCTGCCATGTTGATGGAGCGTGGCGGAACAGGAGGGGCTCTTTTCCGGAACCTGTATCGAGATTTTCTGTCGGAAGCCATTGACCTCCTGCCATCGCGAAAGGCGCTACGCGCTGCACGTGACGAGTTTGCAGCCTCGGCCGAGTGCTGGACACATATAGCAGGGCTGGTTGAAGAAAGTGCGCGACGCGATTCGAGCGCACCGCTGTCGGCCGCAGCCGACAAATGCCGAGGCGCAGCAGCGATGGAGCGACGTGCAATGGAATGCTTGCAGCGTCTCTAGCTGGGGCGCGGGCGACCCCCGGCGCTTTCGGGGAGGCAGCCGAAGCTTGACGATTCTGGGAGGGTAAGGTCCTCGGACCACGAAAGGGCGGGCTTCAACGCTCCCGGGGTGCAAGGGTCGGATCACCCAGGATGACGTTGGGTGCCACATGAAGCTCACGGCTCTCGGACCAAGGCGGCGCCAGGTCCAGGTTGACGTGGTGGTTGATCGCGGCACCAAAGCTCTCGCCGGCCGACAGCGCCGTGGCGATGTTTTCGCCGTAAGGCGTAGAGGGTCACATCACCGGTGCTGGGCAGCGGTTCGTTCGAGCCCAGCGTCCTGTACCTTCGGCGACCCGGGCAGGTCCAGCAGAACGAGGCCTCCGCACGCCCGGCGTCGGCATGGTCACTGGCACTTGCGATGAAGCTCTGGCACAGGGCACTGCGGTATGGACCGGCCTCAGACGAGCGATCGGCTGCCCCAGAGCGGTCGACCGCAACCCCTTCATTTGCGCCGCCGGCGGTCATGAGTAGGGCCGTGAGACTCGAGGTTGCCATCAAGAGAAGATAGCCCTGCATGTCTGTCTCCATCCAGGGAGCTCGGGCTGTCATAGGGACAGCGCGACAAAGCCCAAACTCGAGTGCAGCCAGTACCTAGCCGCATGGCACGCCCGTCGCCAGCAGCATGCTACGCCGAGCTGCAGTTCCTCATGTTGCGTGTTTCAAGGAGCTACTCTGGGCCTGTCTCCCCCCCGGCAACATGAGCGACACATGCCTCGCATGACTGAGCGCAGAGATCGCGAGTGCTTGGCGCACGCCGTCTTCCGCGAACCAAGCGTGTGAGAACTGCTGGGAGATCTGCCGCAGGAGCGCGTCCAGGCGGACAAGGGCCGCCGCGACCCTGGCGTCCCCGGGTGGCTCCGGCAGTCGCAGGAGCCATTCGAACAGGTGTGCTTGACGGACCAAGTCAGTCATGAGTAGGCCGAGCGGATCTGGATCTTCCAAACTGTAGAATCCTGGTGCCGAAGCGTACGCCTGACCGTTCGGAGCCAGCTGGTTCAGTGCTGTCTCCGCCTCACTCGCGAGGAAGCGTTCTGCTTGTTCATAGACGTCGCCTGCCCGATCGCGTGCTTGCACTCTCCGAGCCTGTGACAGGCATTCGGCGATGCCCTCAAGTTCGTGAGTGCCCGCTTCGACGTTGCGGTTGGGCGCGGAGATCATGAGCCGCACGATTTCGTGCACGCTCGATTCCTTTCCGACCTCTGCATCGGGACCTAGATAGTGACAGAACGCCCTCACGGTGAACCCGTACTCGACACCCGTCTTCTGTTCGCGGGTGTTCCACGGTACGGTCGGGTCCAGCGCAAAGCCCACAGCCTCGCGCCGCACGATGTCTCCCACACTTGTCTTCGATCCGTCTCGAAAACGGACCCCGTGCTGCTCCTCCAGATCCAATTCCGCGAATGTCGCTGCCAGCTCGCCACGATGCAGCCACATGAGGCTGGAGCCATCGAGGTTGCCGTCGAGCCAGGTGGCGACGAGCTGCCGGCCGGAAGCATCGGTACATGCGCGGCCACACGCGAGGAGCTTGTGCGCGATCAGGCTCGGGTTGTTCAATCTCCAGATTTCGCCATGCTCGACGGTCCGAAAGAGCAGCGCCGCATGCAGTTTGATCGACTGGACAAGCGAAGGCCGAGCTGGGGCGGTGCGTCGAGCTGCTGGAGTGAGCCCGGGAAGGCTGAGAAGGAGGGGAAGGCAGGCCGCCGCGGCAAGCAGGTGGTTGGAGCCTGGCCGCCTGAAACGCGCTACCCGCGTCCGTTGACTTGCCCACACCGCCTTTAGGGGCAATGCACATCGAGGCAGTTCAGGCACTTGAGATCCTCCGCCGAGATGCACGCCAGCATGGTGTCGGGTAGACCTGTGGAGTTGGATTCATGCGAGGCGCGGACGGGGTCCACTGCATGCTTGGCACCGAGCAGTTCGTTGGCCACAACGGTGGGTACGGCCTGGTGCGTCACTTGGGCCGTCGTTTCGCAGGCCTCGCATGCGTCTACAAAGGCGCGCAGCAACGTGATGAGCTCGTCGCGGGTTTTCACCCGCTCGAGGAAGCGAAAAGCCTCGTCTCCGAAGTTCTTCTCGAGTTCGCGATTGATTTGGCGCGCGAGCTTCGCCGAGACCTCTGGGTCTGCTGTCTGCGTCAGGTACTTGGCGAAGAAACGCTCGCTCAGTTGGCCGTCTCGCTCCTGCGCGAAGGCAAGGCTCAGAACACACGAGATGGCAACGGCCATCCCCAAGATCAACAATACTCTCACACGCATGACGTTCTCCTCCTGCGGACCGGTGTCGCTGGTCCAAACCCTGCTGCGTGACCGAGGAGGGAACGGCGGTAACCAAACGGGCACGGCGGACAACACACCGTGGAGACGGCCCGGTCCCAGCGCTTGTCTTTCTCGGCTCGGTGTTACCAGCGAACGATCGGCGCAGAGCATCGATCGAGTGGGTACGAACAGGACCGGAACGGGCCGATGCACACCTACGCCCGAGGCCCCGTCCACCGTCACCGCGCGGTGACCTCAGTCATCGCCGGCACGGAAAACCGCACCGTCATCAGGGGCGACACCCAGGCCAGAATTGAAAGAACCCGCCGGTTCGATATTCCCGACGGGTTGGCTCCGGAAGTAGGACTCGAACACGATATGGCGACTTTCCTAACCAGGCGACATCGCACGCAAATCTCGTCTAAGTCGTCAGAAGCACTCGTGTTCCTGCACACGGCCCAAGCCCCTCAAAACCCCTGCATGCCTCTCGAGACCTCCCGGGACATGGAGAGATATTGGAGACGCCGAACAACACATTGCGCGCCACCGCGGAGACATCCAGGAGGGCTCAGATCAACGCCGTGTTCGGTCGAGACGTGCCGGCCGCGCAGCCCCGGTTGGTGCTGCCCCTCGGGCGGGCGGACCCAGTCCGGGTTGCCCCAGGGCGGCGGCCTGCTGCAGGACCTCCTCGCCATTACGGGGGCCGCGGAATCGCCGCAGCTCCCGGTCGGCCGTTTCGAAGTAGGGAAGCTCGCACCAATCGGCCAGGTTTCCGATCACGTAAAGACGCAGTCGGGCCCGAGTTACGGCGACGTTCAAGAGGTTCGGCGCCTGGGCAGCCCACTTGCGGGTGCCCTGACCTGCAGGACCGGGGGGTGACCCGAGCACCAACACAACGACATCCGCCTCCTTCCCCTGGAAGCGGTGGACAGTGCCGGCTTCGATCAGGTTCTTGGGCGCTCCTAGACGTCCGAGAACGCGCATGGCGGTCTCCCCGGCCTTGCTTGCTACCGCGCGGAATGGGGAGATGACGTACATCGTCGACCGCTTCCCGTCTCGCTCTGGCCAGCCTTCTTCCCACAGCACCTCGATGATCGCAGCCAGCACGTCCATCTCGCGCTGGACGACTTGCTTGTCGTGCTGGCGACCTTGAACGCTGACCCAGCAGCTATTGCGAGGGCCAGTCTGGCCGTCAAACCTGCCTTTAACACGTGCCACCATCTGGCCAGCGTAGGCGATCTTGTTGGCGATGCTGAACATCGGCTCGTGGCAGCGACGGTGGGCCCGTAGCGGCAGTCCGGTCCATACGGGATCGTCGTTTCCGAGGTCTATCTGGGCGCCCACCTCCATCGCGCGGTCCGCCAGCGTCTGTGCCGATTGGAGGGCCGGAGACCACGCCTCCGACACGTTCCGGCGCCGGCGCAGGTCCTCGATCAGTGCTTGCGGTACCGTGACCACCGGTTGCACCTGAAGCGGATCGCCGACGATCACCGCCCGCTTGCTGCGGTATAGGGCACCCGTAAGGGACTGGGGCGTGGCTTGGCCAGCCTCGTCGACGAGCAGCCAGCCGATCGTTTCTGCGCCGAGGCCGCTGAACAGGCGGTCGAAGGACGCCAGTGTTGTCGAGACCACCGGCACCAAGAAGAACAACATGTCCCAGACAGCCGGCAGGTCGACCTCACGGATCGGCTCCTTCGTGTCGCCTGTCAGCATCTGTTTGACGACGCGCAGGTTGCCTAGCGCCTTGCCAGGGCAGGCATACAGGGTGGCAGCGTGCAAACGGAGTGCAGCGAGGAACAGCGCCGCCCGTAGGTGCTCGAGTTTCGGGCAAGTCCAGACGCTCTTGAGGTGCCACTCGCTGGGGTCGTTAGGGAGTTCCGACGCCGCACAGACGTCCTGCGACCGCAGCTCGGTGCCCCAGTGGTCGTGTCCGGCAAGGTGCGCTTCGATGTCGGACAATGCCGCGGTCTCAGCGTCTACCTCTGCTGCCAACGCGTCTCGACGCGCGGACCACGCGGCCGCCTGCCGGTCGCTGGCACGCTGAACCGCCGCGAGTTCCGCGAGCAACGTCTCTGCCTGCCGATCAATCGCGGAGATACGGTCTTTGGCGGCCACCAGTCCGCGGTATTCCACCCGCAGCGCTTCCTCCAGGCGCTTTCGGGACGCTGTCGAGAAGCCGAACCATCCCGCAATCTTGTCCCAGGTCCCCCCGCCCCTGTGAGCCTGGGCCTCGCGCACGGCGCCGTCAGCGTCGTCGTAGTCGATGCAGGCGGCCTCCCGCTCTGCCTCGAGCCCGGCGAGTCGCAGGCGAGCCTGGCGCGCCGAGTGCTCCAAGTCGGCGGCCTGCGGCGGGCTCGGGTTGAACCTTTCCAGCTCCGCCAATAGTGTGTCCCTGCGCGCCGCCCTCCGGGCACGCTCGGCACGCCAGGCCCCAGCGCGTTCGTCTCCCTCTGCCACGGCGACGCGTTTCGCCACCTCCGTCTCGACCTCGCGGCAAAGCTCCACGAAGTCGGCCTTCGCCTTGTGCCAGTCAGGGGGCACGCCGTTCTCGAGAAGGGTGTGGATTCCCGGGTACAACTCGTCGCCGACGCGCTTGCCATCGTAGAAGGCATGCGCGAATTGCTGACGGTTGGCCTTCTTGCCCAACGTCGCGGCCACGAGTCCCCACATATCGGCGTCGTTCCGGCGCGCGCGCGCCAGCGCAGTCGCGACGGGCGCGAAATACTCCGCGTCTGGGTGCTCGTCTCCGGCGATCTGTTCGCGCTGGGGCAGCTCACGCGTGATGTTCTCGACCGCAGCGTTGTTGTTGCTGGTCACAACCATACCGGTGCTGCCGACGATCGCTCGCTTGATGGGCGAAAAACTGGCACCGCCGATGGTCTTTCGAGCGTCGAATGCCTGGCTGGGTGCCGACAAGGCCGCAAGGCGCTTGGCTCGTCGCACGACCACCTCGGCGACGACATCCCGTAAGAGCGTCGTCTTCCCCGTGCCCGGCGGGCCGTTCACGGCCACGAGGCCGGCGCCCTCTCCGAGTCGGGCGAAAATCTCGCCCACCGCGACCTGCTGCGCGACCACCAGGGGGTGCTTTGCGCGGCTTGGCCAGCGGCCCAAGGTGAGCCGCTTCGGGTGAAGGCGCGCCATAAGGGCGGCGCGGTCGGTGAGGATGTCGACCCGTGCGAGAGGCGGGGCGTCCATCCCGAGGTAGGCGCGCAAGGCCGACCCGAGCTTCGTTCTCTTGGTGTGCTTTGCGATCAATGCATCGAGGTCGTCGAGGTAGAACGAGTTGAGTAGGTCGACTTCGTCCCGAGTCTCCTCCCCGTCGTCCCGGCACCGACGCCGCTGGGACTTCACGGTGATCTTCAGGGGCATCCCCCGCGCCGGCCGGCCGAGCAGCGTGATGACGCGCTCGAATTCGTTTCGCAAGTCATCCCATGTACAGACCAGATCAGACGGCTCGACCTCGGACGGGTGGGGGGGGACCGCGGGCTCGACATGGGCATCCTCGAAACCGGCATCGGCCACGTCGCCGAAAAAGGCGTCATCCACCGGCGACTTCGGACGGGGCTCGTCGTTCGACGCCACTGCACCGGGCGGGTGTGGCGCTTGTGTCGTGGCCACGCGCTCGTCCGTGGAGGCGGAAGGGCTCGGGTGCCGCCCCATGAAGTCCTCCTGCAGGCGCTCCAGCTCCTCGGTCAGGTCGTCGAGTGAGCGACGCTTACGCAGGCGCCAGACGCCCACTGGCCACGAGGCCAGGACGAACGAGTCGGGAGCAATCCTGCCGCGCTCGTCTACGTTGAAGTTCGCCAAGTAGCCGTCGCCGCGAATCTGCTCCAGGTCGCCGATGCTCAGCGAGGGCGTGTCGGACTGGAGTCCAGAACTGGCGGCGGCAGCCAGCACGAGCGCTGCGAAGTCCTGGGCGGGGGCGCATCCCAGGAACACCGTGTGCCGCCACTCGTAGCCCGGCTTGCCCTCCAGCTCGTGTTGTCGGGACAAATCCCATGGCAGCGCCCTGTGCTCGTCGAGCCGCTCGACCCGCTGGTTGCCACCAAACGTGCCTCCTCGCGACCAGGTCGGAGTTGGGGGCTTGGGAATGTCGAAGATTTCTACGTCGCGCCAGAAGCGCAGGACGTCCACTGCATCGCCTGTTGGCATTGTCCCCTCGTGCGTGCGCCAGCGATCATGCGCAGTGCGCCGGCGCATGCAAGACCCGATTGCCGGCGATCACGGGAACCCGTGCGCAGCTCCGGGGCACACCCGACGCGGGACGTCCGGAGCTCGTGGGCCATGGCGGAGCTGAGCTACTCGTATCATTCCGGTGCCCGAGGACGAGTCCGCGTCTACGGTCGCCAGGGCAACGAAATGGTGGAGAAGGGCGGCTCGGGCCCACACGCGCGGGTCATTCGAGATGTCGACGCATCAGCGGGCGGCGCGCATCTCGCCGGCCGCGAAGCCAGCAACGCGCCACCGCTTCCGCCGTGGCTTTTGCGCTCGGGAGGGTCGGCGTCTCGCCGGACGCGATATCCGTATCGCAGGGCGTGACCCACGATGCGCCGACGTCCCACGACCAGACGTCGTCGGCCTTGCAGATTGTCAGCTCCAGGCAGTCCAGCACACGCACGTGCAGAATCGTGCCGTCGAACTCCACGGTTTCGCAACGCCAAGCATCCGACTCAAGCATGGTGCCCCCCTTCGACGATGTGCCCGGTGACGAACGCCTGAATGTCGGCGGGGCGGTATAGTACCCGGCGCCCGATCCGGACTGTTGGGAGCTGCCCGCGTTGCACCAGGCGACGCAGCTGTCGTGAGCTTATGCAGAGCGTCAGCGCGGTGTCCCCGTGTGACATCAGGCGTTCGATGTTCTTGTCGTTGGTCATTTGTTTCCTCCACGACAAGTGGAACACGCGGGCCCCGTGCGGACCTAGAAGTCCGCCACTTCATTTGGCCACGCGTTCGGGGAGGGCTTGCAACCGCGCAGGGGGAGTCGTTCAGCTTCTTGTCCGCGGCCGGCCCCGTCGTGGCTCTGGCAGTGGCCGAGAGGTCTTGAACAGGGCACCGGGCGACACGCCGAGCGCGTCCGCGAGAACCGCGAGTTTGACGACCGTCAGGTTGATCTCGGCGCGCTCGACGCGCTGGATGTAGCGGAAGTTGAGCCCGCACCGCTCTGCGAGTTGCTCCTGCGTCAGCCCGCGACGCTCGCGCGTCCGCCGGACGTTCGCGGCGATGTTCGCCAGGACGGTGGCCCGGGTATCCATCCGGCCCGCCTACCCGTCCACTCGGCTTTATATTACGACAGATACGTCGTATTATTATTGCAGGGCCGTTCTTGGCTGGGATTCGAGGGTAGGGGGTGATCGAATGGCTAAAAAATCCCGCGAACGCATAGATTTCAGGGCGTTGGGCGCGATCTTGGAGGCGATGGGACCGCCCGGGATCGGCAGCTCTGGGGCCGGCAAGGCCGTCGCGCGTCGGACGGCCATGCGAAGCTCTGGCTGGGGCCGCGTTCGCGGGGCGTGGGCGTTCGCGCTGATCATGTGCGTCGGCTGCGCGGGCGCGCGAGTACCGCGCGTCGCCAACAGCGCACTCGAAGCCCCACCGCCCCGAATTCTGGTGGAACCGAGGGTGGAGGGGACCGTGGTGACGCTGCAAGCTACGCGGGTCACGGCATGCCCGGCGCCGGAGTCCACGAAGGTATGCCAGAGGTCGCCCGTCGTCGCGCTGGAGCTCCGACTTGCTGCACCCGGCGCGCGCAACGCCCTGGCCACCATGCGCACCGACGAAGTCGGGGCAGCCTCTGTGGACCTGCAGAGCGTGGACGGCGAGTTTCTCGAAGGTCCGCCCGCCTACGACGTGCTCGCGCACGGACGGGTGGTGGCCAGTCTGGACCTGGCCACGACGCAGGACGCGATGAAGACGGCCGCCGACGCGCGCAAGGTCGAAGAGCACCTTGCCCGGGCCAGGCAGGCCGTTGAGCGTGAGGATTGGCTGACCGTGCAGAAGTCGGCTCGTTGGTGCTTGCAGCTCGAGCGGCTGAACACGGAGTGTGGGGCACTCGAACGGCGCGCCACCGAATTGCTGGATGTGGAGCGCGCGGCCGCCGACGCCAGGCGCCGGGAGCGAATCGTCAGTGAGAGCCTTGTGGAGGCGAAGGCAGCGTCCCGCGCGCGCCGGTGGGCTGACGCGGCGCGGGCTGCTCAAGCCTGTCTCGATGCAGACTCCGAGCAGGGTGAGTGCAGCCGCTTGCTGAAGGCGGCCCGCCCGCGCATGGCCAGGGAGCTCCAACAGTCAGCGGAGGCCGAGTTGCAGGCCGGACAGATCCTCAAGGCCATCGAGCTAGCTCGGGCGTGTACTGCAGCCGTTCCGGGCGCCGTGGGGTGCCAGGCAGTGCTCGACGGCATCGAGGACCGCTACGGCCGTGCCCAACGCGTTCGTGACTTCGCCGTCTATCGAGAAGGCGGCGGCTACGTGGTCTACTTCAACGTGATCACCGCCGATGGTGAGGTGGTTCGCCTGCCGGGAAAGGCGGAATTACTCATCTATGCGCGGAGTTACCGGAGCGGCGCCCCTGTAACCGGGTGGCGCCTGCGGTGGCCGGTCCGTCCGAAGAGCTACAAGGACACCATGCTGGGTCTCGGCGCGTTCAGGCGCGGGGCGACCGTGTCGACGCAGTGGATCAAGAGCAGCGCGTTCTTTAGCTCGGCGCCCGTGGGCGAATGGCAGGGCAAGCGCTTGCTGGAGGAGTACGACGCGCGCGTCTCCCTCGTGTTCACGGACGTCTTCGGTCGTAGCTTCGAAGCCGAGACCGACTTCGTGCCGTGATGGGAGTTGGAGCGCGGGCCGACCACCGGGATAGGCCTGGTGGACGCTACTGTGCCAGCTCGTACAGCCTCTAGATCACCCCGGTCGCGGGAGTCCCGGTCGCCGATGGGGCCGTAGCCAAGTGCCTGTTCATCGCCGCTATGGGCAGCCCCAAACACCCGTGACCGCGCGGATACAGCGTAGTAGGACCGAGTCATCGAAGCATGTGTCGATGATCACCTGCCCGGTGTCGGGTTGGAACATCGGTGATTCTCGGTCCGTGGCGGGGTGCGATCGACTTCTCGATCGGCCCACCTATCTCGCCTAGCGTTCGCCCCAGTTCCGGTGGGGCGGGAGCGAGCATTCCTACGGATATCAATATGTGTGGGGGCTCTGTATATGGGGAATGTTCTTTGTGTGGGTCACCTCCTGTGCTGTGCTGTCACTCATCATCGATTAGACTTGAGTTCCGTTCATGGGGATCCGTGTCTTCGATGGAGTGCATGTTGGACCACTGGGTCTTGTTGCTGAGATAGCACTCGATGATCTTCTTTCTGTTCGGGTCGCGTTCGCCAACGAGTGCCGTGAAGTGCCGCTGGGTGTCCGGCCCGTCGAGCCGCAGCTCGGCGAGCGCGGTGCCGATCGCTTGGTTGAGTTCGCGCTTGTAGCGCGCGCTCACCACCGCGTCAGCGAGCTCTTGGACCCGGTGAGAGGGGGTGACGATGCCGTCCGCGTAGATGTCCTTTCCAAGCCACCGGATGGGGCCTGTGCGCAGGTCGACAGGAGTTCTGGCTCCCTTGGCCGGGTGCAAGCGTGGACCAGACTCAACTTGACCTAGAATGCCTTCGAGCGACTCAAGCGCGCCCCGGGCTCGGTCCGGCGTCCGCGCCAACAGGAGCAGGTCATCGGCATACCTCAGGAGGGTCACCCCACGGTTCGCTGCGATGAAGGGGGCGTCGAGTACATCTGTCAGCACGATGTTCGCGATCAAGGGCGCGATGATCGACCCCTGTAGCACGTACCCGGGGGGGCGCTCCCACGCGCATCCTGTCAGGGCCCTTTGCGTCGGCTTGCCCGGCACGGGTCGGCGTATTACGGGAGGTTCCATCGCCCAGCAGGCGATGCGCACGAAGTCGTCAGGAATCTCCGGGATGCGCCGCAGCCGGTCCTTCATCAGATCGATGGGGATGGACTCGAAGCAGCCCCGGATGTCAGCTGAGACGGCGCACGTGAACCCGGCATTGGCCGCCTTCCTGACGGCCGCGAACGCCGTGAACCGAGAGTGCTTTGGCCGGAACCCGTGGGCGCCGCTGTAGATCAGCCCCTGTCTCTCGGCGATCGCGCCGACGTAGTCTGACCAGGCGCGCTGAATGAGCCGATCGCGGTACGAGAAGAGGTAGATGGTTCGACCGTCGATCTCAACGCGCAGGGCTTCGTCGGCAACCTCGTCCCAGTCGGCCAATCCACGATATTCAGCCGCGATGGCGAGCGGTTCAGCTAGCACCTGGACGAAGACGTCGTTGAGCGCGGCCGAGCCCGGTCGAGCAAATCTTGGGAACTCCAGTCGCTGCGTGGGCCCGAATCTGCCGAGTTCCTGGAGGCGCTCTTCGTCCGGGATCAGGTCCGGGTGATCTTTGTAGTACTCACGGCACTTGGCATCGAGCTGCTCCAAGTACCTCCTGAGTAGGAGCGGGTCGATGCGCTCGACGAAATCCTCGTCCTGCGTATCGAAGGGTTCGGGCGGGCACCGGGGGTTGATGGGCGGCTCCTCCCAGCCAGTGATGATCTGGGACGAGATGCGCCGTGCTGCCTTGGTCGGTCGCGACTTCCGCAACAAGCGATGAAACGCGCGGGTATCGCGCGGGCGTGTGCTAGACTTCAGCATGCCGCTCCTGCATAGCGGCCATTCAGCGCCTCACTATGAAAAGGCCTTCGACGTGTTTGCTGCGCGTCGTGGGCCGGCGCTGATGTCCGTGCTCTTGTGGTACGCCTCCGCAAGACGCGAGGTCAACTGTTTGGTGCGACCGGACCGACGGCCTGCAAGGCCCTCGATGCAGTGGACAAACGCAAGGTATGTCATCACTTGCATCGTGCGGTTCCGGATGCCCATGATCTTCCGATACTTCCCCCGTGGGCGCGTTGCCGTCGTCACGTGCTTTCGATCCATCGGTGACGGAGATCTTTTTTTGTTGTTGGCGCGATCGCGGAATGCACGGCCACCGCTTGGCGCGCTCCGCGGCCGACGACAATGACGGGCGAGCCGTCCGACGGTGGTATCCTGGGACAGATGTCGCTCACGCATGACAGTGGTGTCCGCGCAATCGATCCGCCTCGGAACGCGCCCACCAACGTGTTTGGTGCGCGGGCCGGCGCGGGTCCTGTTCGGCACCACCCCTCTTGGGCGCTGACAGCACACCCAGCGCGAGCTTTCCCGTGCACGGGTCACGATGGATGAACCGGCGACGCTGAGCGTGCAGCAACTCGCGAGACACCGATTGGGCGTGCGCGCATGGGAGCTGCTGGCGACGGCACTGAACGCTGATGGGGCGTGCATTCCGGTCGTGTCGAGGTCGCTCGACGGCGCCCGGTTGCGGGCCGCTCGTCGGCTACGTTCGATGGGGCTCGTAGAGCCACCCGACGGGCGTGGCCCACGGGACGTCCGCCTTACGGCTGTCGGTCACCTCGTTGCTCAGGAGGTGGTCGAGCGACGCCGAGCTGGCTGTCAGGTGCGCTGGGTGAGTGTCGTGGCGTCCATCCGCGACCGTGCCGGCGCCTGATACGAAGCGAGGTGCCGGACTCTTGCTCGCCATCCCTATCCAGGCAGTGTTCCGGCGCACGCGCGTGCACTCGAGTGCAATCGGCTTTCCATGTCGCTTGCTGGGCCTCGCCACTAGGTTCCGCGCGCGCCGGCGCCGGTCAACTCAAGGGCGCCATCGTAGTGCCGACATCATCATGTGCAGTTTGGCCCAAGACTTCGGCCGAGGCCGACCGTGCCGTACGATGGAGTGTATGGCCGCGAGTTGTACGACAACGGCGATCTCGATTCCGCTCCCGCCGATACTACGGGAGGTTCCGGCGTGCTCCGATCCGTTCTTCACGGACGCCGGTCAGTTCCTGCTGGGGGCCAGCAAGGTGTGGGTCACCTGGGTGGTGTGGCCTGAGCGGCAGGTGATCGACCTCTCGGTCACCATTGGTGGGCAGGTGCTGACTGCCAGCGTCGACTTCATCGAGGACGACGCCGGGGTCGCCGTTCGCCGGCTCGGCCTCTGCCCGCGGTCTGACTGCGAGAATCCCCGCGCGACGGCCGTGATCCTGGTGAACGAGGATGGCTGGGGGTGCCGGCGATGCCTGAATGTCCCATTCGACTCGAAGCTGGCACGGCCCATGGAGAGGGCAATCAGGGGCGCGCAGCGCTCGATGGTCCAGCTCGGGGATGACAACCCGAACGCGTTCCTGCGCCCTCCGCGAAAGCCTTGCGGGATGAGCTGGCGGAAGTTCTGGCGACTACGCGGCCAACTGGAGGGGCATGTCAGCGTTTGGTGGAACCTCTTCTGCCGTCAGGCGGACGCGACGACAATCAAGACGCTGACAGTTCTGGCGGAGGATGAAGATGATCGACCAGCTCACCGCAATTCGCGCCGAAGCGCTCGAACGGCTGACCGAGACCCGTGCGATATATTCGAGCGGGTCATTTTTGATCGGCGACGCACTCGAGGCGGAGCTGGTCGCCGGAGTACGGTCCCGCACGCTGGGCAAGAAGATTAGGGCGACGTGCGCGTTGACCATCGTTGCGTGGCACCTGGCGGTGCGGCTCGGTGAGCGCACCCCACAACCTTGATGTCGCCATGGCCGATCGGCCAACTCGTGACATTGGGCACCCATCCCTTGAGTGGGGGCCGGGCGCTAGCGTGGTGCCCTGTGCTGGCGCACCAACCCACGCACGCGCGAGTGCTCGGGCTGGGCCTGGCACCACTCCTTCAGGATGTCTCGGGCGAGGTCACTAACGGAGACCTTGTGCAGCGCGGCGTGCAGGCGGAGCTCACTGAGGAGGTCGTGGGGCAGCCGCGTCGTCATCACCGCGAACCCCTTGATCTTCGGCGGACGGCCGGCGCCGGGCGAACGTTTTCGTTTCGAGGGCATGGCGTTGAGCTATCGCATCTTATATCATAATATCTGAAGCAGTAATTAGGATGCACGATCGCAAGAGGCAGTTGCGCGCGGCGATTTACGCCCGGACATCGACGGCTCGTGACCAGGACCCGGCACTTCAGGTTTCCGAACTCGGTGGAGTGGTCGAACATCGGGGCTGGGAGCTTGTCGGGACCTACGTCGATCGCGGGGTGTCGGGCGCTAAGGGGCGCCGGCCCGAGCTGGACCGGCTGCTCGACGACGCGAAGCGGGGCCGGATCGACGTTGTCCTTGTATGGCGGCTCGACCGGCTGGGTCGCTCCCTCAAGCACCTGTTGACCCTGCTTGAGGAGCTCCGGGTGCTCAACGTCGACTTCCTCAGCCTGCGCGACCCGGTCGACTCGACGACGCCAGCTGGGCGGCTTTCCTTGTCGATCATCGGTGCGATGGCCGAGTTCGAGCGCGAGCTGATCCGCGAGCGCACGGTCGCGGGCTTGGAAGCCGCCCGACGGCGCGGGGCCCGAATTGGGCGCCCGCGCGTGGTGGTGGACGTGAACGAGGCCATCCGGCTTCGTGCCGAAGGGCTGACGATGAGCGCGGTGGCCCATAGGTGTGGCTGTGGGGTGTCGACCCTGCGCCGGGAGCTAGCCAAGCACCGCGGCGGCGAGCGCGGTCTCCCGGCCGCCTGACCTGGGCTCGTGCGCGACGCCTTCCGAGTGCACGTGTTGGGTCGGGCCGGATACACAGGAGCAGGGCGCGCTCTTTTTGGGGGCGCTCAAAAACGTCCCGCCAACGGGGGCTCAACCGAGCTGAGTATCATTGCGGTTTTGACTCGGCCGCGCAGGCGCCAGAAACCGGTCGTTTTTGGTTGTCGCACCAGGACCTCTGGGCGATCTGCTTGGTGCGCCATCACGACCTCCTGGGAGTGAGGCGCAAGGCGTACGATCGTCGTGCCGAGAGCGCGGCCTTGGCGGGGGTGCGTGATAGTGTGATGAATGACATCCCTGCGTTGTCCCGACGCAAGCGTGGAACTCATTGCTGATGAATTCGTCGAACCCTACCAGGAAGCTCTTGCGAGCCATCCGCGCCGCCCAGAGCGAGCTGTACGAGCTTGAGGCGCTCTATCTCCTCGTCCGTGACGAAATTCGCGAACGATGCGAGAAGGAGGAGGCGAGCGGGGCGTACGACCCGGGCCTGGGCCGGCTTATGCTACTTGCCGCGGCCATCCTGGACAGGCGTGTGCAGGCCAGGGTCGCGCTCCGCGAGGGTCCCGCCCGCTAGAACGTGCAGTTCGGTGTCGGAACTAGCGGCGTCCGAGATGGCGAGCTGTACATTCCCTTGGGGCTTGCTGACGCATCGAGGCAATTGGCGTTACCCACGACGTTCTCCAGCGCATTCCCTTTGAGCCGATGAGTTAGCGCTGGGTCCATGGCCACGTCCGCCTACTCGTGACGCATCCGGAGCAGTTGGCCGGGTCCTGACGGGCTCGCTTGCGCGCGTCTGCTATGTTCATGCACTGGGGGCGTCCACCTCCTAGCTCGGCTCGTCGCGTTGCTTCCCAAGGAGCGACAGCGCGCGGCGGGCGCCATCGGCGTCGACCACGGTGGCGCCGAAGTAGCGCTGGAGCAGGCCGTCGGGGAGGCAGGGCTCGAACTTGGACAGGCGGCCTCGTTTGGCGCCTTCGGCGAAGCGTAGGACGTCGGCTTCTGTGGGGCGCGAGTCTTGCTGCAGGGATGTGAGGGTCTGGCGGATGGCGGCGGTGCTCTTGGCGGCGCCTTCCTTGAAGGTGAGCGAGCTGTTGCGGGCGACGAGCTTGCTGCCGAGTTCGCTTTCGAGCAGTTGGGCCAGCAAGAGGTTGGCGGCACCTCCCGCGAAGTTCCACCAGGTTGCCTCATCCTTGCCCTCGATGAGGGGGCTGTCGCTGTCGCGCAGGAAGGCGTAGTTGGCGCGCTCGGTGGCCATGGCCTCTCGGGCTCGCTGGCTCCACGATTCCGGTGTGTTGTCGTCGACGAGGACGCGGCGCATGGCCTGCATCATGTCGTAGGAGAGCCAGCGCGCGCCGCCGTTCCAGCGGGGGGCGTTGCCGACGGGGGCGGGGCGCACGATGCACACCCCGCGCTCCCAGTCGATGTGCTCGACCAGCCACGCGCGCGCGGCGAGCGTGAAGCAGGTGCCGCTGTAGCCCTCGGGGCCCTCGAGCGCAGCGAGGAACTGGGCTTCGACCTGGCCGATGTCCTTGTTGTCGACCCGGACGGTGATCAGGCGTGGGCTCGAGAAGACCGCGTAGAGTTCGCGGAAGTTGGCCCGCCCATACTTACGTTCCCCGTGGGGGCCGAGCCACAGGCGGCCCTCGTCTTCGGCGAGGATCTCCTCGCTGAGCATGTGGTCGACGATGGCGGTCCGGTCGGCTTCCGTGGTGGCTCGAAATGCCGATGCGCCTTCCAGCCAGGTCCACAGCTCGCTACGGACCAGACCGGCGGTCTGCACGCTCAGGGCCATGGCCTGGTGCGCGTAGAGGTGAAACGCCTCGTAGGACGGGCGGACTGGTTCGACGTAGCCCTCAGAGTGTAGGGCCAGCACAGCGGCGGCCTGCTGGAGGCCGGCGGCGGTGGTCGCCAGGAAGGTGCAGTTGGGGAAGGCCCCCTCCCGGCGCCCGGTGCGGCCCATTCGTTGCAGGAAGCTGGCGACCGTTGGCGGGCTGTCGATCTGGAGCACATGGTCCAGGTCGCCGATGTCGATGCCGAGCTCCATGGCACTCGTGGCGACGATGACGCAGTCCTTGCCATCCTGAAACGCCCGCTCGGCGTCCTGGCGCTCGGCGACGCTGAGCGAACCGTGCATCACATAGGCCCGCACGCCGCCGTCACTGAGCAGCTTTCCGAGCGTCTCGGCCTTGCGCCGGGAGTCCACGAACACCAGGCGCTTCTTGCCCGGGTGTAGCGATCGGATGACCAGTGCGGCGTTCTCGAGCCCGCCGACGAAGTCCAGGGCCAGTTGGGCCGCCTTCTTTTCGCCACCCGGGTCTACGACGCGTGAGGGACGCTTCGAGCTGCCCTGTAGCCAGCCCAGGATCTCGTCCGGGTTGCCGACCGTGGCCGACAGACCGATCCGCTGGAGGTCGCGCCGGCAGAAGCGGACCAGGCGCTCGAGGACGGCGCTCAGGTGGGCACCGCGGTCGTCGTCGGCGAAGGCGTGGACCTCGTCGATGATCACGGCCTGCAGGCCCGCGAACAGCTGGCGGGCTGGAAACTTGGCGCTCATCAGCATGGCTTCCAGCGATTCTGGCGTCGTGAGCAGCACGTCGGTCGGCGCGCGGAAGAAGCGCTTGCGGGCGCTCTGGTTGACGTCTCCGTGCCACTTGAACGCGCGCCGCCCGACCAGGTCGGCGAGGCGTTCCACCCGGTCCTCCTGGTTGTTCAGGAGCGCTCGGATAGGGGACAGGTAGATGACCGACACCGGAGACCACTCCTCGGTGTCCATCAGAGACAGGAGCGGGAAGAACGAGGCCTCGGTCTTGCCACCGGCGGTCGGGGCCAGGACGACGCAGTTGTCACCATCGAGGATGGCGTCGGTGGCTTGCGCCTGGACGGGGCGTAGCCCGCGAAAGCCGAGCGTGTGCACGATCTGGTGCTGCAGGGCGGGGCTGAGCCTGTCGAAGGCCTGACTCACGCGGGTCCCTCGTCCTCGTCCGCCATCTCGTTGCTGCTGGGCCCCAGATCGAGCGCGATGTCATCGACCGTCCGCGATTGACCCGATGCGGCGAGTTCCTCCTCGGTCAGCTCCCGCGCCTCGATGACCAGCTTGTGGTGCAGCTTGGGATCGTAGTCGGGGTGCTGGTCGACCCGGTCGAGCATCCCGATCAAACGCTTGAGGTAGATACGGGGCGCGATCCCGATCTTGCCTCCGAGGGCGCCGGCTACGCCTTCCGCCAAGTCCTTCAAGGTCTCGTCGGTGACTCGCTCGGAGACTCGCTCGGGCGCCTCACTCGGGAAGAGGTCGCGTACCTTGCGGCCGACCTCGACCATCCGTTCCAGGCTGAACGGCTGCAGGCGAATCTGCGGCGCGCGCGCGCTGTCGAACTTGGGATCGGCGTCAAAGTCCGTGTGCAGCCGTTGGGCCAGTGCTGGGGTGCGCTGCACACCCTGGGGGCCGTCGAAGAACTTTGGGGTTCCGGTGATGAGAACGTACAGGCCGGGGTAGCGTCCGCCCACCAGCTCGTCGAGCAGCTTGCGTAGGGCTTCCAAGCTCTTTTCGCGGCTGTCGGCGCGCACCCGCTGGATGGTCTCGACCTCGTCGAGGACCAGCACCAGGCCCTTGTGACCGCTCTGCTTGAGGACCTCCAGGACGCCGCGGATGAATCCGCCTGCCAGGAAATGATCCACCTCGCCCTTGAGATTCGCGGCACGCTTGATACCGGCGCCGATGTTCGGTTGCCCCATCAGCCACCCCACCAGGCCCTCGGCGGTGGCGTGGTCGCCGCGCACGCGGGCGGCGTGGCAGGCGCGCAGCGCGGCGGCAAACTGGGGCTGGTTGGCCCCGACCGCGCCCAAGCGTTCTTCCAGGAGCTGTCCGACCGCCTGGGCCAGGGCGTCCGGGTCGTTGCCGTCGACCTTGCCGCTCTCGAGCACCGCGTCTTCGAGCGAGAAGAACCAGCCGTCGATGAGGGAGCGGAACGCGCCGTCGGTCCATGCAGTCGTTTGCAGGCTTTCCAGGGCGCGCCGATAGATGGTCTCCATCCGGTAGAGTGGCGTGTCGGTCTCGGAGATCTGCACGGTGGCCGTCGCGAACCCCTTGGCTTGCGCCAGATGGCACAGCCAGTGCGCGAAGAACGTCTTGCCGGTGCCGTACTCGCCGCGCACGGCTTTGAACTTGCCCTGGCCGGCAGCCACGCTGTCCAGCTCCTCCGTGAGGGCCTTCTCGAAGCGATCGATGCCAACCGCGAACAGCTCCAGGCCCCGGCGCGGCACGCTCCCGATGCGCAGGGCATCGATGATCTCGCGGCGTTTCAGCGGGCTGACCGGGCTCTGTGCTCTAGACTGCGTCATGACTCGACTCCGAATTGGGCCTTGAGGACGGC
Organism: Myxococcales bacterium; assembly: GCA_028817905.1. Classification (GTDB taxonomy): domain Bacteria; phylum Myxococcota_A; class Polyangia; order Polyangiales; family JAFGIB01; genus JAPPOR01. The sequence goes on along the minus strand of JAPPOR010000449.1, from coordinate 7,700 downwards.
GACGTCGAGGCGGATCTGGCCGCCCTCGTAGCCGATGATCTGGAAGCCGTCGACGTTGAGGACCGGCTGCATGTAGCGGGCGACGAAGCCCCGGGTCCGGCCCTCTAGCAAGCCCACGTGGGCGGCGAATGCCGCGGTCGTGGCGATGCCGTCGCGGGCCAGGAGGTAGTCCACGCCTTCCAGCAGTTGCCGCCGCTCCTTGGCGGAGAGGTTCTTGACCTGGGGCAGCGAGCCCAGGGCGATCGCCGCGGGGCTTTGTTGCTTGATCGTTGTGTTCGCTGGCGCCTTGCCGGGGGGCTCGGGCGCAGCGGGCTCGGGCAGTGGGACGTGGTCGAGGGACAGCTGGTTGTCGGGCACTGTCGCCTTGCTCTTGCGTGGCTTCGGCGTAATCGGGGCGCTGGGCGCTTCTGGGGACAACGGCTCGGTGATGTCGAAGTGCCACCAGGCGGGCTGGGGTAAGGCCTGGGGCGCGCGTTCCGGGTCGTGGGCGCGGATGACCTGGTCGTCCCAGTGGATGAGCAGACAGGGGGCAATCACCTCGGCCAAGGTCGCGCCCCCGTGCTCGCCGGCGTGGGCGCCCCCGCCGTAGCGATGGCGGTCGTCGGCCAAGAGGGCGACGGCTTCCGCGCCCTTGGGGCACCACACGCGTTCCCCGGCGAGCTTGACCTCGTAGGGCTCGACGGGGTCGGAGGCGGCGGTCAGCCGCCGCCAGCGGGCGCCGTCGGTGGCTTGACCGGCTGAGGCTTCGAAGCAGTCGGCGGGGACGTGGCCGTGGTCGCTGGCCAGAAGCACCGTGCGCCCGTGGTCTTTGGCCGCCGTCAGGAACTCCGGCAGGGACAGCACATTGTCGACCTTCCACGGGTGACGCTCCTGGCGATCGCCCTTGAGGGAGGCATCGATGGCGTTGATCACGACGCCGACGACCCGGTGGTCCGACTGGGCGATCGCGGCGAGCGCCTCCTTGGATGCGCTGCCGTGGGCGGTGTGGCCTTCGCCCCTGAGGAACAGGCGCGGGTACTCCGCTCCCTCGAAGAACGGGCGCAGGGCGGCGTTGTCCCGGAAGCGTACGGGGTCATCTGAGGTCTTCTGGGGCTTGCCCTTTGGCATGGGCTTGCCCGCGAAGAAGGCCGAGCGGCTGATCTCGGTGACGGTTGGGAAGCCTGCGATCACCACGGGTGTGCGGGCGGAGCCGAGCTTGTGCTGGCGCGCCTGGGCATGCCATGCGGCGACGCCCCAGCCTTCGGCCTGTTCGCCCAGGGAGAGCAGGATCTCGATCGCCTGGGCCCAGGCCATGCCGTCGAGGAGCAAGATGAGGATCCGGCGGTCGTCATGGTCCTTCAGGTAGGGGGCGACGACGCGCTTGGTCACCTGGTCGATCGGGATGACTTCCGCGCCGGGGGCACCCTGGGTCCATGCGGCGGCGGCGCGCGCGAAGCGAAGGTCCAGTTCCTCACGGATGCGATCGGCCTGCCGCACGACCGCGACCACCCCGAGGTCGAACTCGTCGCTGGTGCCTCCACGGGCCGCACCCCGCGCCAGGTCGACGAAGCCACCCTCCTCGGCGTACCAGCGGCCCAGGCGTTCCACGTCCTTGTGGCTGGGCTCTGCGGCCCCGGCGGCCAGGTCGCTGCGGTCGCTCACGAGCCAGCCCGCCAGGCGAGTCGCCATCTCCGCGCGCTCGGCGACCCGCGCGGAACCCTCGTCGCGGAAGTTGGCGTGGCGCTCCAGCTGGGCCTTGGCCGCGAGCACCTCGGTGAAGGCGGCGCGCGAGGGCGCGTCCGCGAGCTGGGAGAGCGCCCGGCCCAGGGCGTGCAACCGCAGCCGCCACCCACTGGGCAGGCGGGCGCTGCCGACCAGCGCCCGTTTGACGCTCTCGTCGTCAGCCAGTGCCTCGGCCCGCTCGTACAGCGTCCGCTCGGGGGCCTTGCTGTCCTGGGCGGCGGCGCGGGTGTAGAGCGGCAGGGCGGTGTTCACGGCTTCCGCCAGTTGGCTGGCCACCTGCCTGCGCTCGTCGTCTTCCACGACGCCCAGCTTGTCCTTGACCCTGAGCCGCACCCACAGGCCGGCCTCCGGGTCCTCGGACGCGCGCACCGCCTCGAACAGCAGCGCGTACTCGAGCACCAGCCCACCTGCGCGCATGCGCCATGCTTGCAGCACCGCCGGACCCGCGGGCCCTAGGGAGCGCCGTAGGAAGGCCAGCAGGCCTTCGAGGAGCTCGGGGTGGCTGTCGAGGAGCTCCGTGCGGTGGCCGCCCGGCTCCTGGACCGCAGCCCAGGCCAGGAAGCTGTCGAGGGACAGACCCCCGTCGGTCTCGAGGCCCCACTGGCGCCCGAGCCAGGCCTGCCACATCTCGGGCTCCGTCAGCTCGGGCGAGCCGACAGGCAGGGTAGGCGGCTCCGGCAGCGACAGCAGGTAGTCCGTCAGCGGGCTGCGGGCGGCCGCGTCGCTCACCTCGCGTACCCCGAACATGCGCTTGAGGCGCGCGTAGCGGCCGATCAGCTGGACCGTGCCTTCGAGGGCGAAGCGGCTGGCCAGGTCCATCGGCACCTGCCCGCGGAAGGGCACCAAGAACACCGCCGGGGTCGTCGCCTCGGGCAGCTCCAGTAGCCGCATCCGCAAGTCCAGCTCGCTTTCGACCGGCAGCACACGGATGGCGCCGACCGTTTCGTTCGGCAAGGTGTCCGCGTCGCCGGTGCCGTAGATGGCAATGCAGAAGTGCTTGCGCTCTCGGGCGAACGCGAGCTGCGCTTGCGCTGCGATGTCCTCGCGGTGGAGAGCCGGGACGGTCACGTTTCCGGCTCCCAAAGGACGACTGTGCCTTGCACGTGCAGTCCTTCGCGCTCCTCGAGCTGGTCCGCCAGCTGCCGCAACCGCGTCGCCGCGTCGCCGGCGCTCAGCCCCTCGAAGTGCGCTTCCCCAACCACTTTCCGGCCCTTGCTGATGGTTGGCCCAAGGACCGTGGGCGACACGTTGACGGGGTCAGGTTTGACCGCGCCCAGCTTCTGCACAGCCACCGCCAGCTCTTTCAAGCGGGGCGCCAACCGCACGTTGACCTCGTCCTGGCGCAGGGCCTTCTGCAGGTCTTCGAGTAACTCGGCGGCGCCGGTCGCCTGCGCGAGGTCGCCCTGCAGGCGCTCGAGGGGGCTTCGGACGAGCGGGTTTTCCAGCTCGGTAAGGAGCTTGGCGCCGGTGGCCAGGCTCTCGCCCACCGCGCGCGCGCTGGTCCTCGCCTCGAACCTGGCGAGCGTCTCTACAAGAAGCTTTCCGCGCTTGTCGGCCAGCGCCGCGCACAGGTCGTTGGCGCTGGCTGCGGTTTGAATCCGCGGCACCTCGTTGCCGACATGGAAGGCATCCAGCCAGCTCGCGAGGATACCCGGCAACCGGGTCGCGGCGGCTGACGTCTCCCCCAGCTTCTGGCTCACCTTGGCGTCGAGCGCCTTGAGGTTGTCGGCGTGCAGGGCCTTGCCGGGCAGCGTGATCCCGAACAGGTGCCCCGCGAGCCCCAGGGCCGCCCGCCACTGGCTCTCTGTGGGCAGCGGCGGCTGCTCCAGCTCCACGTCCCCGGGGATGGGCGTCTTGAAGTTGGGCGTGTAGGGCTGGCCCGAACGGACGAACGTGCGTGCGTACAGGCGCGCGTAGCAGCGGAGCATCAGGTCCTGCACCCCCGCCTCGAGCCCCATGCGGCCGGATTCGTCGATCCATCCCCGCATGTGCGCCACCGTGGGCGTGTCCTCGCCGCGCTGGCGGCGTTTGTTCTCCAGCTCGGCGAGGGGCCCGCTGCCCTGGGTCAAGCGCGCGACGCGCTCTGTGACCTGCAGGATGCCCAGCTCTCCCAAGGTGCCGCCCAGCTCGTCCAGGTCGGGCTTGGGCAGGGCCAGCTCCTTGTTGTCGGCGTCGACCAGCTGGGCGAAGCGATCGAGCAGGGTTGCCACGCGGCTGGCGGTGAAGGGCTTGCTAAAGCTGGGATGCCGCGGCCAGCGGGTGTCCAGGAGGGACGGCAGGTAGACGTCCAGCGCCGTGGCCAGCGATGAGGGCTTGGGTGGCGTGAACTTGGCGCCCGGCTTCAGCAGGTGCAGGTGCTGGGAGACGCGCTGGCTCGGGTCCAGGTCCGCGTCGTTGGGCGCCTGCAGGCCGTAGGCCTGCTCCAGGATGCCCTCCAGGCGGCTGCGCTTGGCGTTCCGCAGGTTCTCGAGATCGGTGCGCGCCCGGGTCTGCTGGTCGACCGGCAGGTGCGAGGTGTGCGCCTGCACGTGGGCGGGCGAGGACAGCATGGTCTCGAGGATCGTCAGCTCCCCCAGCAGGTGCTTGGACTCCGCGCTCAGGAAGCTGGGCAGCCAAACGAGGGTCCAGCCGGCCGCGTCGCGCTCGGTCAGGTCCGCGACCTTGGCCTCATCTTCGTGCGGGCCATGCTCGGCTTCGTCGAAGGGGTAGTCGATCACCAACCGGAAGGCGGCACCCTCCGGGCAGCCGAGCTGGTCCTCATGCATCTTGCGCACGTTGCCGAACACCACATCGCCGCCCCGATTGGTGCTCTTCCACCCCTTCTGGGTGTACGGCATGATCGGGATGTCCCCGTCCAGGTTCAGGGCCGAGTAGAGCACCCCGCGCAGGATGCGCTGGCGGCCGCCGTCGCTGTCGAACTCGGCGGCCCGCTTGAGGATCTCGATGGCGTCGACGGACTCGAGGGCGACCCGCACGGTGGGGTCGTTCTGTTTGCCGATCTGGACCTGGGTCAGCTCCGAGCCCCACTTGCGCAGCTTGCCGGCCGCCTGTGCTGCCTCTGTGCCCTTGATCGGTACCTTGATCGACCCGTGGTTCAAGGCGACCAGGCGGCTGGCCGTCAGGTCGCTGAGCGAGCGCACGTTGGGCACGAGCGCCGCGATCAGGAGCGTCTTGATCAGGCGGTTGTCGGTTCGGCACGCCTTCTCGGGGCAGCCGGCGCAACCCAGGCGCACGCGGCTGTCGGGCCGCTCGCGCTGGCAGCGCTCAGGCGTGCGGGTGCCGTGGCTGTGTTGGATCAGGGGCAGGAACTTGTGGGTGTACAGCTCGCGCGCGGCGTTGAACCGGGCGCGCGGGGCCCCATCGGCCGCGTCGGTGCCGTCGATCATCGCATCGAACAGGTCACCCACGCGCACGACCTCGCCCACGCGCAGGTCCTCGATGTGGTCGACAAGCAGTTCCATGAGCAGCTTGATGGCCGTGCGTTCCCGCTGCAGGTAGCTGGAGAGCGCGACCAGGGCTTCGATCAGCGCCGGGCTGAAGGGGTAGAGCTTGCGGAAGGCGGCCTGGTCCCACTGGCCGAGCAAGGTTTGCCAGGCGGGGCCGGCTTCGCGCTTGAGCGTCTGGAAGGCCGCGTCGATGGCGGCTTCAGCGCCGTCCTTGGGCTTGAGCACGCGCTGCTCGACGATGGCGGGCAGGTTGTTATCGGGGAGCTCGATGGTGTCGAAGCGGCCCTCCCAGTGCTTGAGGGAGTCGCGCAGGCGCTTGGCGTCCAGGCCGGCGTAGTCGTCGCCGACCATGTCCGACAGATCGCGCTGGCGGGCGATGAAGCTCACGATCGGGATGGCCCGGTCGGCGTGCTCGGACTCGACCAGCTTGACCATCTTCTGCACCTGGTCATGCATCCACTCGCGCTCAGTGGCCCGGTGGGCGAGCCACAGGATCAGCTCGTCCAGGAACAGGACCACACCGTCATAGCCGAGCCCGGCGGCGTGCCGGGCCAGCTCCGCGAGGCCCGAGTCCAGGTCCAGGTAGGCGCCCTGGTTGGTGTAGGCGGAAAACCAGGTCTTGGTGAGCACGTCGAAGAGCTCGGCGCGCTCCTTGGGGTCGCCTGAGCTGGCGCAGGCCTCGAAACGCTCGGCGTCCCAGGCCCCCTCGCCGAACTCGCCCCAGTCGTCGGAGGAGGCCCCGCTGGTGCCCTGGTTGAGTTCCTTGAAGAACAGTTCCGCGCCCTGCTTGTCGAGCATCTGGCGGGCGTTGTCGAACAGCGCCTCGTCCGCGAACACCGCCGGCGTCGGGGCGTCGGGGTGGTGCTCCTGGACGTGGGCGACGTAGCGGCCGAGCAGGGCAGACTCCAGGCTGTCCTTGCCGATCATGTGGAAGTGCAACTCGAGCAGGTTCTTGCCGCCCGCAAACGAGTGCTTGCCGCGCAGGCCGTGGAGCTCCCCCTTGGCCCAGGCGTGCTCATCGCCGCGCAGCAGCAGGCTGAGCATGGCCATGAAGTGCGACTTGCCGCTGCCGAAGCTCCCGTGCAGGTACGTGCCCTTGCTGCGCCCATCCTTGAGCGCGCTGCCCACCAGCCCCAGGGCCCGGTCGAAGGCGTCGACCAGGCTGGGCGTGACGACATAGTCGGCCGCGGTCTGGGCCGGCTTCTGCACGCCATCGGTGAGCTCCAGGACGAAGTCGCCCTTGCGCACGGCGTCCGGGCGAACGAGCAGGTCTTTGACGTAGCTGACGTCGGTCATGGTTTCCTCACCGGGTGGTCTTTCGCTTCTTCGTGCGCTTCTCGGGCCGCCACGCGCGCAGGTCGGCATGGCTGAGGCCGTGCAGCGCACACTCGCCATCCAGGTAGTCCTGGAAGTAGTCACCCAGGCGCATGCCGTCGAAGTCGTCGTTGGGCTCGTTGTGCCACTGCTTGAGCCAGGGGATCAGCTCGAGCAGGCCGGCCAACATGGGCGTCAAGCGGTCGGGCTGCCAGCCTTCGCTTTTGCGCTGCTCGTACAGCCCGGCCAGCGCCTGGGCCCGCTGCAGGTGGTCCCAACCGGCCCAGCCGTAGAGCGGCTCGCCGTCCTCGTCGCTCTCGCAGCCGGGATAGCTGATGAACCGTTCCTTCGGCACGTCGAGCTTGCCGCGGAGGCGCCAGTAGGTGCCTGAGGAGTAGTCCTTCGATCCGAATTTCGGGGGAATCGGGTTGGCTGCAACGGCGTCGCCGTCGTCTTCGCGTCGCTGCGAGTCCCAGGACCGCTCCCAGACCCAGCGTTTCTCGAGCCCGGCGGCAGTATACCGACACGCGGCGAGAAAGGGCACGGCGTTGGTCTCGAGTAGTTTCGCGGTGTCGAGATGATCCGGCGCTGACGCGGACTGGGTGATTACGCGACGCGTGGCGGGTGCTGTCGCTTGGCGCAGGCGGTCCTCGCAGGCGCGCGCGAGGTCGTCCCTCTCTGCCAACTCGCGTTCCGCCTTCCAGTCGCGCAGAAGCCAGCGGCGTTTGTAGAGCGGCTGCTCCAGGTTCCGTAGCGCATCGGGAATCGCGCCATCGGGCACGCCATCGGGGAGTGAGTAGCCATGCCGCCGGAACCAGGCGGTAGGTGTCCCTGAGTTGTGCAGGCGGACTTCGAACGGCCGATGCCCGGGGCGAGTGGGGGCAACGGTTGCTGGCGCGTCGATGAGTCCGAACAGCCGGTAGACTTCAAAGTCCAAGGTTTCCTGGAGCGCGACCATCTCTTCAAGAAGCTCGTTGTCCCGCGCAGGTGTATCGGCCGCACGAGGATCGAGAGCACTCCGTTCCTCCGCTTTGGCGCTGATTTCTTGTCCAAGCGTGGCGAGGCTCTGCCAATCCTTTGGAAGTGGGATCGTTGCTACCTGGGTGCTTGAGAACTCGAGGAATTGCTCCCATTCCTCGGCCTTGTGGCCTTCGTTGACCCCTTGTTGATGGCCACGCGTTTCCGCGGGAATCGAGCTCGATTTGGCGAGAAATGGCC
>JAPPOR010000271.1 GCA_028817905.1 Myxococcales bacterium | reverse complement strand
GTGGTGGGGGTGGCTCCGGCTTGGGGCGCCGCCGCAGATACCGCTGAATGAGCACCGTTAGCCCCACGATCGCGAGTGCCGCGAGCACGCCCAGCAACACGTACAGAAGCGTGTAGTCATCCTGCATGACGACGACCGGCTTCGTCTCTGGCTTCAGCTTGGCGTTGGGCTCGTTGGCGAGTGCCGATTTGACGCTTATCGGCTGGGGCGGCGTTTGCACGCTCCCGATCAGGTTCTCATGGGTGACAACCCGCAAGGTGACCGCTGGCAGTTCCAAGTCGCCGCTTTCGAAGCTCTGCAGCGCGAGCTCAAACACGAAGTTGTGACGACCGTCCTGGTCCGGGGTGACCCGCTGGCGCTTCCGCCGAACCTCGAATGGCTCGAAGGTCTGGTCCGGGATCGTCACGTCATCCGTCGCCAGGGCGTCGGCTGTGATCGTGACATGAACGATCTCTCCGACGTGAAGCGCGTCGCTCGAAAGCTCGACCGACAGCCGGGGTCGGTTTTCGGCTGGTAGCTCGGTGGAGGGGTCGGTCGACGGCTGGGCTGGGCTGGGCACGCCGCCGTCGGCGACCCCCCCCTGCGCGGCGGCAGGCGCTTGCGGCGCTGCAGCGGCAGGGTCGGTCGCCTTGGGCGCGCGGGTACTCGGCGGGGATTCGGACTGGGCCAGACCGGGCGCGGGGGTAAGCGGAAGGCTGGCGCTCGCCAGGCCGGCGACGAGCGCGACGGAGATGTCGAGTCGCGGGCCGCGCGGGCCGCTGCGACGTTGGCGAAGCTTCCGGGCGAGCCCCATCATCCGTGCCTTGCCCTCTTTTGTCGCAACCGAAACAGATCCACGATCGGCTTGACGTAGGGTTGGTCGGTACGAATCGTCAGATGGTCGAGGCGTAGGCGTTTGAAGGCCTGCTCTCGGGCGCTGCGCTCTTTCGCGACCCACGTCTCGAAGGCCTGGCGCGCGGTTGGATGGGCCGAATCCACCTCGATGAGCTCACCGCTCTCCAGGTCTTCCATCAGCACGTAGCCCATGTCGGGCAGGCTCAGCTCACGTGGATCGGTCACCTGGATGGGGATCAGATCGTGCTTGGCGGCGGACAGCCGTAGCGAGCGTTCGTAGCCACCGGCGATAAAGTCGCTGATCAGGAACGCTACACTGCGACGCTTTGTGACCCGGCCGAGCAGGTCCAAGGCGCAGGTGATGTCGGTCCCGGTGCGCTTTGGCTTCGCGTCCAGGATCTCCGCGACGACCCTCATCACGTGCGCTTTGCCCTTCTTGGGCGGCACGAAGCGTTCGACGTCGTCGGAGAACAGGATCAGGCCCACCCGGTCGTTGTTCTTGATCGCGCTGAAAGCCAATAGGGCGGATACCTCGGCCACCGTTTCCAGTTTGGGCTGGGCGGTCGAGCCGAACCGCTCGCTGGCAGAGAGGTCGACCAACAGCATGACCGTCATCTCGCGCTCTTCGGTGAAGACCTTGACGTAGGTCCCGTTCATGCGAGCGCTGACATTCCAGTCGATGAAGCGCACGTCGTCACCAGGCTGGTACTGGCGGACTTCGCTGAACGCCATCCCGCGACCCTTGAACACCGAGTGGTAGCCGCCGGCCAACTGATCATTGGCCAGGCGTGCGGTGTGAATCTCGATCTTGCGCAGCTTCTTGACGATTTCGCGCGGGATCATGACCTGTCCTGTCGTTCGACCCGGCCGGGGGGCTCAGGGAACTTCGACCGTTTCGAAGATGCGACGGATGATGTGTTCGCTCGAGATTTCTTCTGCCTCCGCCTCGTAGCTGCGGATGATGCGATGACGCAGCACATCCGCTCCGACCGCTTTTACGTCCTCGGGCGTGACAAAGCCGCGGTGGCGCATGAACGCGTGGGCACGGGCCGCGATGTTGAGTGAGATCGTGGCACGCGGGGAGCCGCCGTGGGCGATCATGTCCGTCAGCTCGGTCAGCCCGACGCGGCGCGGATCGCGGGTCGCGAGCACCACGTCGAGGATATAATCCTTGATCTTCTCGTCGACGTAGACCTGCCCCACGATCTTGCGTGCCCTCAGAATCTCGGCAGGGGTGACGACTCGGTTTGCCTTGTTCTGCGGCTGGGAGGCGTCTTCGAGCCCTTCCTTGAGCGCCGCCAAGGTCATGCGTTCCATGATCTTCCGTTCCTCGTCGCGGGTCGGATAGTCCACCGTGACGTGCAGCATGAAACGGTCCACCTGCGCTTCGGGGAGCGGATAGGTTCCCTCTTGTTCCAGCGGGTTTTGGGTAGCCATCACCATGAAGGGGGGATCGAGGCGGAAGGTCTCGTCACCGATCGTGACCTGGCGTTCCTGCATGGCTTCGAGCAGCGCGCTCTGGACTTTGGCCGGTGCTCGGTTGATCTCGTCTGCCAGCACGAGGTTGGCAAAGATCGGTCCCTTCTTGGCCGAGAAGCGCCCGCTCTGCTGATTGTAGATGACCGTTCCCACCAGGTCCGCAGGCAAGAGGTCGGGCGTGAACTGAATGCGCTGGAACTTGGCGCTGATCGTGTCACACAGGGTCTTGACGGTAAGCGTCTTGGCCAGGCCTGGGACGCCCTCGAGCAGCACGTGCCCGCCAGTCAGCAGCCCGATCAGCAGCCGCTCGACCATCGCCTCCTGTCCTACAATGACCTTTCCGACCTCCGACTCGATGGCGTCGATGAACGCGCTTTCGCGTTCCACCAGCTCGTTGATGGCCCTAACGTCGCTGTACATGTCACCTTCCTTCGCTGGCCCCGGTGTGGGGCGGCGTTAGCATGCTCCTGGCTTGGGAGGCAACACACACCTGTCGCGGCTTATTTCATTCGCAGTGCACCCGCATGCGTAGTCTTCGTGCGAACGTGCTCTGGGCCCAAAAAAACTGTAGTTTGGGCGCCATGGCGGATTCTATTTCCAGTCAATTGATGGAGCGTGCGACGCGGGTGATGCCGGGCGGGGTCAACTCGCCGGTGCGCGCCTTCAAGTCGGTCGGGGGGGACCCCGTCTTTATCCAGGCCGCCCGCGGCGCTCACCTGACCGGTGCCGACGGCACACGCTATATCGACTACGTCGGCTCGTGGGGACCGATGATCGTGGGCCACGCCCATCCGGACGTGGTCGCCGCGGTGACCCGCGCCGCGGCCTCGGGCACCAGTTTTGGTGCGCCTACGGAGGCCGAGATCGATCTTGCCGAGGTCATCATCGAGGCCGTGCCCTCCATCGAGATGGTACGAATGGTGAGCAGCGGCACCGAGGCGGTGATGGGGGCGCTCCGGGCGGCCCGTGGCTTCACGGGGCGTGACCTCGTGGTCAAGTTCGAGGGCTGCTACCACGGGGGGGCAGACTACTTGCTCGTGAAGGCTGGCAGCGGCGCGGCCACCCTGGGTGAGCCCGACAGCGCGGGGATTCCCGCCGCGATCGCGTCGACCACCCTGCTGTTGCCCTTCAACGACCTACATGCGGTCGAACGCCTGTTTTCCGAGCGCGGCAACGAGATCGCGGCGGTGATCGTCGAGCCGGTCGTAGGCAACATGGGTTGCGTGCCGCCCGAACCCGGGTACCTGTGGGGCCTGCGCCGCGTGAGTCAGCAACACGGTGCTCTGCTGGTGTTTGACGAGGTGATGACGGGGTTTCGCCTCGCCTACGGAGGCGCCCAGGCGCGCTTTGGGGTGACCCCGGACCTGACCACGCTCGGCAAGATCGTCGGCGGCGGCCTACCCGTAGGGGCCTACGGGGGGCGACGGGACGTGATGCAATGCGTTTCGCCGGTCGGGCCCGTGTATCAGGCGGGCACCCTGAGTGGGAATCCGCTGGCGGTAGCGGCGGGCTTGTCCACCCTGTCACTCCTGCGGGCCGAGGGTTTCTACGAGCGCCTCGAAGCCGCGGGCCAGAGGCTTGCGGCAGGCCTGGAGCGCGCGGCCAGCCGGGCCGGTTGTCCGCTTACGATTCAGCGCGTGGGTGCCATGATGACCGCCTACTTTCGCCCCGAAAAAGTACGTAATTTCGAGGATGCGAGTGCTTCCGACCAGGAGGCATTCGGGCGCTTTCATCGGGGCATGCTCGCCCGGGGGGTCTATCTGCCGCCGTCCCAGTACGAGGCGATGTTCCTGTCGGCGGACCACGACGATGCCCTCATCGATCACACCATCGACGCCGCGGCCGAGGTTCTGGCCTCGCTATAACCGGTGGAAAACAAAGCGAAAAATGGGAGCCAGCTTGCTATTTCACGCGCTTGACCCCACGTGGGCTGCGTGCTAAACGGGCGCCGCACTTTCGGACGGTGACACGACATGGTGCTCGGCCCGGGAGGCAAGAAACTGCTCAAGACCTACGCTCGCGTTGGAGCGGTGGGGATTGAGCTCGCGCTCTCGACGGTCCTGGGACTGCTCGGGGGCCAGTGGCTCGATGGACGCTTCGACACAACCCCATTTCTCACGATCCTCGGTTTGCTTCTGGGGCTCACCGCTGGCTTCAGAAGCCTAGTTCGCACAGCTCGGCATGCTTCCAGCAGTAACGCAGACCGGGGCGATTCCGCCGGCCCTCCCAGTGACGACGAACCCAAGCACGATGGATAGACGCATAGCCGAACGCATGTCCGTATTCGTTGTCGGTCTTGGGATCGTGCTCACGGGGGGCGTGTTCGCCGTAGCCGGCCCGTCCGCCGCCAAGAGCGCGGCGATCGGAGCGGCGCTTTCGGTGATCAACTGGTACTTGCTTCGCTACTTGGTGGGCCGGGTGGTCTCGGCAGGGCCGCGGGGGAAGGCGGGCGTCCTATTGGCGGTGTTCCTCAAGATGGGGGCACTGATGGGGCTGATTGCCCTGTTGCTCTTTCTGGGCGTTGTCGAGCCGATCGCCTTTACTGTAGGGCTGAGCGCCCTGGCGGGGGGGCTTCTGTTTGGTTCCATTCTTCATATAGCGGGCGGCACGGCCGCCGAGAGTGAGCGCTGACCAATGCCGCATGGGTCCTGGTTTTCGTTTCTGCCCTTTCACGACCGTTTCGTTCACTACGCCGCCGAGCACTTCGGCCAGGACGGAGGCACGTGGATCGAACATGGGCCCGTCGGCGTCGAACACGTCTATGGCGGCCTGTTCGTCCTGTCGCTGATCGCACTCTTCGCGGTCGTTACCGACACGAGCCTGTACAACGCCAAGAGCGTCGTCCCGGAAAACAAGCTCACAATCCGTACGTTCATGGAGCTGATGGTCGAGACCATCTTCACCATGATGTCCGATGTCATGGGTAAGAAAGCTGCTCGCTACTTCATGCCGCTGATCGGCACGTGCGCGGTTTTTATCCTGTTTTCCAACGCGATCGGGCTGGTTCCCTTCTTTCTGCCCCCGACCGACTCGCTCAACACAACCCTGGCCCTGGGTCTCGTGATCTTCATCGCGACGCACATCTACGGACTCAAGGAAAACGGCACGGCCCACGTCGCCCACCTGTTTGGACCATGGCTGGGGCCCCTGGGCTTGCCCCTCAACATCCTGCTGTTCTTGATCGAGACGGTGAGCCACCTGGTGCGCCCGTGCTCGCTAGCTATCCGTTTGATGGCGAACATGATGGCCGACCACATGGTGTTGACCATCTTTCTGGGGCTCGTGCCGTTTGTGGTGCCCCTTCCCATGTACGTGCTGGGCACGATCGTCGTGATCGTCCAGGCGCTGGTGTTCAGTTTGCTTTCAACCGTGTACATCGGCATGGCGATCGAGCATGCCGACCATTGATCGACAGGACTAGGACTTGCTCGGGCGCCCGCCCGAATGGATGGAACAGGGCCCGGTGAGCGGGCCGAAGGAGACTTTCGATGAAGAAGACGTGGCTTCGGTTTTTGTCCTTCTGCGCGACGTTCGCAGCGACTTCGACCGCGACCTCCGTGGCGTTCGCCCAGGGTGCCGCTGCCAATGAGCAGGACGTGCAGAGCATGGCAGCGCTGGCCGCCGGCTTGGCCATCGGTATCGCTGCCGCTGGTTGCGGCCTTGGGCAGGGTCGCGCAGCCGCCGCCGCCCTGGACGGCATTGCGCGCAACCCGAACGCTTCCGACAAGCTGTTCACGCCGATGATCCTCGGCCTGGCGCTGATCGAGTCGCTCGCTATCTACGCGCTCGTCATCGCAATCATGCTGATCGGCAAGATCGGGTAGCGCTCCGGGCATTTCCCGTCCTGCCGCCCGTCGAGCATTCCCGCCGGGACGTTTACCCCCGTGAAGCCGCCCCGTGGTCGCGGGCAGGGGAGGGATGCGCTGCATCCTCCCTGGCCGGTGGCGCCGCGTGGGCGGTCTCGATCTCCACGAGCGGCCGTGCACGATGGGCTTTTTGACGTTGCGGCCTGCAGCCGGAGCGAATCGAAGCGGCGCGACCCGACGGAAAAAGGGGGCGTGGGTGTGCCTGGCCCGGATGATTCATGAACTCTGCGTCGGATCGCGCAGGGATTCGGCTTCAC
>JAPPOR010000728.1 GCA_028817905.1 Myxococcales bacterium | reverse complement strand
CACCCCGCACACCCCGCACACCAGGACCAGGCCATACTTCCAGCCGCCCCACGCTGCTGGGCCGGCTATCGGAATGCGTCCCACTCCGCCGATGGTGCATACACGACCCCAGTGGTCTGCTGCCACGGCAGCCGCACCTGGTGTGGTCTCTGCCCAGGTACCTGGCTCCGGCCCGTCATTGGCCACTGGGCCCGCGGTGCCCACCGTGTTTCCTCCACCTGTGGCGCCGCCGAGGCCGCAGCATGCTTCGTACCCCGCGTATCTTCCCGACGCGGAGGAACTCGAAAACCCGTTCGCGGGCCCGAGCTCGCCTGTGTGGACGTGGGTACGCAACGCCGCTGTGCTATGTGCGCTTTTCGTCGCCACGCTGTTCGGACGGCTACTGCTCGACGCCGCGGCGGTGGTTTCAGCGCCAGTCGCCCCTCGCCCTAGTGCCGCCGGGAACATCGCCGAGCGAGTTGCCAAGGGGGGGGTCAAAGAACCGGTGTCTACCGTCGCTTCCGCCCCCAAGCAGGGGCCGAACGAAAGCGACAACGCCCTTGCCCCTCCTGATGCACCCGGTCCGAGGCCGCGTTCGGGGTCGGCGCACGAGCGCAAGGCCAACGAGCGAGTGCGCGTAGGTACGGCATCGCCCAACCGCAAGCAAGGTGCGCTCAGGAGGAGGCCGTCGCGTGTGCGCAAGCACCGCGCCCGCGAGGTTGGTGTGGAGCGTCGCGTCGTGGCGGCTCGGCCGTCCGAGACCCACCGGCGTGCGCGCCGCGCAATCGCTCAAGCGCCTTCCACTGCCCGCACCTCGGGTTCGCTGCGCATCAACAGCCGTCCCTGGTCGAAGGTGTTTGTCGACGGGCGTCAGGTTGGCAACACCCCTTTGTGGGAGTTCAAGGTCGCACCCGGCGTGCATACCGTGCGCCTGGTGAACCCGGACTTTGGCTTGAGTAAGACGTTCAAGGTACGCGTTTTGGCGGGACAAACCGTCAAGCGGGTGGAAACGCTCGTCGAGTGAAACCGAAGGACCTCTGCAAAGGAGCGGCCCTATGCGATATTCACGCACAGATACCTACGATGTCTCCGAGTTTTGGCGTAGCTTGCCTGTGATGCTGGGCGCGCTGCTGTCCGCGATTCTGGCGGTCGACATGCTGTTGGCGGTGCAGCCCGCCTGGCTTGGCCGGATGGGCCAGGCACTCCAGACGGCGGTCTCCACGCAGCCGATTTCTTCGCGTCTGACGCATGTATTGGCGGGATCGTTGGCGATCGGGGTGGTCGTGATTTCAAGCGCGGTGTTGCTTGCCTTCATGCGTTCCGCGGTCCACGCGCCGCAGCTCTCGCTTTCGCCCGTTTGGGTCGCGCTGTGCATGTTCGGTCTCGCGGTTGCCAATGTGACGCCTCCTCTTCCCATGCCCACGCCGGTTTTCGCTGGCTTGAGCGCGTTGGTTACTGTGGGTGCCGGCACGCTATTGTGGTCCAGTTCGCGTGCGAAGAGCGTATTTGGATGGGTGCTCCTCGCCTCGCCTCTTCTGCTGGTGGCGGTGGGGCACTACGCTTCGCCCAGAGTTGGGGTGGGGCGCGACACGGCGGTGTTTGTGACCGGGCTTGCGCTGAGCGCAGCAGGGGTCGCCCTTTCTGCCCTGGTCGCCGCCCGTCACGACAACCCCAACGAGCTTCCCGGGCTTGAGGGCATCGACGTCGTTGAGGAGTTGTATAACCAGATAGAGCGCGCCGAGCGCAGCGAAGCGCGCGTCGTGGAACTCGAACGCCAGCTACAGCTGCGCTAGCTGGTGTCCATACAGCTAACGAGTCTCCTGATGCGCCTGGTTCACTTCACGAGCTTCGCGGTGCCGCGCATTTCACCAGCTTGCCAATAGGAAACACTGTCTACCGAAGTAGGGACATTGGACGTGTCCGATCGCAGCAGGCGTTGGCATGCGTGGTTGAGCTATCTGGTTCCGCCTTTGGGACACTCTAAGGCATGCCTTGGTATGCAACCTACGAGCCGTGAACATCACGCAAAACACGTGATCGGGCTAACGCGGGAGCATGCGCTGAAGCACTTTGGCCGGGCACGATGCGACAGGTTGTGGAAGACGCCGCGCTGATCTGGTACCGCTTGAAAGGGGTGCAAAGAGGGGAGGTGGAACATGGGTCAAGCATGGGTGTTCGACGGGTGGCGGCCAGGTGGACTCGCCGCTGTGGCAATCGGTTGTGGAATGATGGTGCTCGGCTGTGCAACGGCTGGGTCCGGAGGGGCAGCGCAGGACTCTGAAAAAGCGCAGGCTGCACAGGCGCTGCGACCGGATGGTGAACCGCACCTGGCTGCGGCGGGGTCGAGCACATGTGGCCTCGATGGGGCTGGGTCCCTCTCTTGTTGGGGACAGTACGCATCGCATGCACCTCGCGCGCGCTATCGACGTGTGTCGGTTGGTGGGCATCATAGTTGTGCGATCCGTGCCGTTGAGCCACGCCTGGGAGGCATTGATTGCTGGGGACGCGACGAGGCTGGGGAGACAACGGCGCCCAAGGGCACCTTCAAGGAGGTGGCGGTGGGCTACGGCCACACGTGCGCGATCCGTGGCAACGGCGACCTTGTATGTTGGGGCAATAACTCCCACGGGCAATCGGAACCTCCCACGGGTACGTTTACGCGTGTATCGGCGGGCAAGGGCTTTAGTTGTGGTCTGCGCGAAGGGGGCGCCGTGGACTGTTGGGGAGACGACGCATGGAACCAGAGCGCCGGGGCACCGGTGGGGAGTTTCGCGCGTCTTACAAGCGGCTTCGGACATAGCTGCGCCATCAATCGAAAAGGTCGCGTCGTATGCTGGGGCGACGACCGACGGGGGAAGCTCGACGTGCCCAAGGGGAGCTACCTGGCGGTGGCCGCGGGCCTCGATCACACTTGTGCGATCGACGGCGACGGCGTGCTGACCTGTTGGGGCGCCAACACCGATGGCCAGACGGAAGCACCGGAAGGTCAATTCGCGATGGTGGCTGCTGGTTCCGTCCACACGTGTGCCATTCGGGGGTCCGGCGACGTGGAGTGTTGGGGCAACAACTACTATGGTGAGTCGCAACCTCCGAGCGAGTTCAGCAGCGTGAGCGTGCCGGAGCGCTACCAGCGCCGTTCTCCTGATGCCGAGGAGGATGCGCCACAGGTCGCGGACAAGGGACAGAAGCCACCACCGAAGGCGCCTGTGCAGCAGCAGGCCAAGTCGGCGGCTGAGACCGAATCGGCCGCCAATGCGTCCGGTTCGGCCGACGCGTCTGAGCCTGATACGCCTCCTGCCGAACCTGCGGCATCCACGGAGGAGGTGTCCGAAGCGGGTGACGCGACTACGGTTGCTGACGCGTCGGAGGCGACCAAGGCGGCGAAGGACGACGCCTCGGATGTGGCGGGGGCGAAGGCGTCCCAGGCCAGTTCCGATGATGGAGCAGACAAGGCGCAGGGGGACAAGGGGGACGAGCAGGCTGCGAGCCCCGAGCCCTCTCAGCCTAGTGAAGCACCCGCCTCTCCCAAGTAGCCTATCCGGCCGCCTGCTGCGGGCTGCGTTCGAGCTGTTCGACAGTCCGCTGCAGGGCGGCAAAGCACTCGGCGTCGATCGCGGCGCCAACGCTCTCGGACATGATCTCGAGCGTCCGTGGAATGGAAGTCGCGCCGCGATAGGGGCGCTCTGCGCTGATCGCGTCGAAGATGTCTGCGGTCGTGATGATGCGCGTTTCCAGGGCAATGGCGTCGCCCTGTAGGCCATGTGGGTAACCTGTCCCATCGAGTCGCTCGTGGTGGCCCCCCGCTATCCGCGCAAGCTCCGCGAACTGGGGAATGCGTCCCAGGATCTCCTCGGTGAAGCGAGCGTGTGCCCGCACGGCGTCCCACTCGTCGCCGTCGAGTTTGCCCGGCTTGTCCAGGATCGCGTTGCTGACTCCCAGCTTGCCTACATCGTGCAGAAGCGCGCCGCGGCGCAGCCATCGGCGACGCGCAGGGGGGACCCCAAGCTGCGCGGCGAGGTGCTCAGCGTACAGCGCCACACGGCTGCTGTGGCCCGCTGTGAAGGGGCTTTTTGAGTCGACGACCTCCCCGAAGGCGACTGCGATCTCGTCGAGGTACTCATCATCGACCGTGAGTGCGTACTGCGCGGGCTCCTGTGCGAACACCGTCTCGGCGATGTTCGGCGAGCCAAGCACGCGCCAGAAGTCGTCGCTCTGGCCTACGCGCTCGAGCGCGGCCACCAGCCGAGGGTCAAACCAGGAGCCGCTTCGACCTCTCGCTTCCGCGAGCGCTGCTGACGGTCCCTTGTCTGCGTGAAAGACATCCACGACCTGGGAAAGCAGCGCAATGCGAGCGTGGATCGGGATCGCCTCGCCAGCCAGGTGGTCGGGGCGTCCCTTGCCGTTCCACCATTCGTCCAGGCTGTGGATGCCGCGGGCGACCGCTTCCCCAAAGCGCAAGCGACGCGCGATCGACGCCCCGCGTTCGCAGCGGGTCGTTACCAGCTCCTGGGCAGCCTCCTCTGCGGACTTCAGGGAGTCGACAAGTAACCGGAGGCGACGAAGCGGCGGAGCCCCCGCACCGGTATGTCCTAGGGCGAAGCGTACGATGTCCGGAAAGCTACCGTCGACCAGCTTGAAGTCGCGCTTGAAGGACAGATCGTCCGTCATGTACAGCTCACAGATGCGCGCCGCGTTGCTGCTACAGCCAAGATCCTTGAGCAACAGGGTGTAGTACAGGTCCCAAAGGGAGCGCTCGTCGAGCCCGATCGCACGACCGATGTGCATGCCGATCCAGCAGCAGCGAACACAGTGCCCTTCCGGCTGGCCCTCGGTGATGTCCAGCGCGTAGCTGAGCGCTCCGATCAGTTCGGCCTGCCGCAACATGTGAGAGGTCACACCGCACCTCCAGGAAAAATTGATTGTAACTCAAATCGTAGCGATCCCACACGGCGGGCAGAACACACAAGGTGCGCCCGCATCCATCACCAAGGCACGTGATGATCGTGCAAGTGATCGGCTTGTCAGGGCTTTCGATGAACTGAGGCGAAAGCGCTGCGGAGTCGAGCAGTTGTGCGAGGGCGCGTGAGTTGGTGATGGATGCGGGCTAGATCCCGGACTACCTGCAGGCGGCGCTCGGCTGCGCGTAGCCAAACGCGATATGTCCAAGCGGGTGGCCCCCGGGGGCCGCTCCGGCGGCGAGCTGGGTCCAGGTGACGCCATCGCTGCTTCGGTAGAACGCTTGCTGGTCGTACCAGACCTGCCATCCGCCTCGAACGGCTACGAACGTTCCAGTGACGGGGCTGTAGCTCGCTGCCCCGACTTCCAGGTCAGGTGGATCCGTTGCGGTGCTCGTCCAGTGCTCCCCGTCCGGGCTTTGTAGGGCGACCCCACGCCGCCAGATGACGAAGTGGTCCGACGCCCACAGCGGCTGACTATCGAGGCTGTCGTCGACGTGGGTCACGGAAAAACTCTGGCCCCCATCGCGGGAGTGGCAGACGTCGCCGTTGCGCTGCGCGATGACGATGGTGCCGCCGCCGGCAGCAACCCCCAATACGCCCGCGCCGCAGCCAGGGGGTAAGGTGCTGGGCCGCGAGAAGCTGTCGCCACCATCGGTACTGACGAGCACGTCGCGGTGGGCGCCATCCTCGCCCGTGATCACAAAGCGGCCGCCCGCGACGGGAGCGAACGCCAAGGCCCGGACATTCCAGATCGTGTCACCGCCCGGCGAGGACAGGTCGGCTTCTCCGCCCGCCTGCCAGGTGGCTGCCGAGTCCTGCGAAACACGGGGATCCCGCGCGCCGACCATCCAGCGGCCTAGCCCGAAGGTGATGCCGCCAAAAGTCGTGTCGTCCAGTACCCGCTCCCAGTTGATGCCGTCGCGACTTCGCCGAACCGAGCCCGCCGGCCCCCAGCCCCAAGTGGCAGCGAACCAGCCGTCGCCATAGGCGATGCCTCGTCCCGCGCCAGGGTGGTGATCGCAGTCGCATTGGCCGTTCGAGGTCCTACACATGCCGTCGCGTAGGAATTGACAGGTCACCCCATCGTGCCAGCAGATCGTGGGCTCCGCCGTGCCGCACACGTACACATCGCCCTCGACGTCGAAGGCGCGATCTTCAACCCAACTCCGGCCGTCGTCACAGGACATCACGGTACGCCCCACGTGTCCCTGGGCGATGAAGACTGGCAGCGTGCCTGGGGGGCTCGCCGTGGCGGCGTCGGGGAGCACGCTTGCATCTGACGGGTTCGGTCTCCCTGCGTCGCCGGAGGCCTCTCCGCCGTCCAACGCCTCGTGATGGCGTTCATCATGGGGGGGCCCGATCTTCCCAGAGTCCTGACCCGAGCCTTCCTGCGGCACGCTGGCGTCGTCCCCTGATCGTACAGGGGTGGCGGCCGCGTCCGCGGTGTCGAGGCCCGTTTCCGGGAGCCGTAGCACACCGTCACAACCAACGACGATCCACGACG
>JAPPOR010000951.1 GCA_028817905.1 Myxococcales bacterium | reverse complement strand
CTCTTGGCAGGCGGCACCAAGTGCAACCACTGCAGTCCATGTGGTTCGAACCGAGCAAAGTCTTGGTCCCTTGTGACCCAGCATGCGGCGGAACCCATGGCAATCGCAGCGTGCTGCGCATCTGCCACAAGTTTGCCCGCTGCGGAGACCGCGCGGCACAACGTGGACAGTCGCGACAGGTGGTCGGGATCAGGCCCCACGTGCACACAGTTTGGGTGGCGAGCGATTGCATCGATCGCGGCTAGTGCCGTCTCGATCGGTGTTGGGCTCTGGTAGATCCGTGGATTCGTGACGACGCGGAGAAACCCGCCCGCCACGAGCGCGCTCAGGCCGAATGGCGTCGGTGAAGCAAGCGTTGCCTCAACCCAATCGCGGTAGAAGGCATGCGCGACCTCATCGCTTCGATGCGCATACACGAGCACATTGACGTCGGGCATCTGCATGGGCTTCAGCGCGCGAGTGACTCGATGTCGTCGGCTTCCAGAGCAGCGTTGAAGTCGTCCGGCTCATGGGCTGTTCGACACCGGCTCCCGTACACCACCATGTGGAATTCCGGCCGCGGTTCCTTGCGCTTGGAAAGGACCACGCGAAGAGCCTGATTGACGAGGTCGCTCAAAGTGCAACCAGCCCTTGCAGCCTCCTGCTTGGCTTGCCTCAGGATGGCGTCATCGATCACCACAGTGGTGCGCATACAGATGAGCATATTGATGCGCATCTATATGGTCAAGCGCTCTCGGGTCACAAACCCCGTGCGGGCGAAGAACCCCGCGTGCGATAATTACAGTAATTTCATGTATTTAGGAGATAAGCGACCGGCTCTGCAAGCCTTCCAGTCGAGCACGCCCGCGCCCGAGTGGGGCAAGGAGCGCGGCGAGGACCTGACCATCCAGCCTACCTGCGAGGTCGCACCACTCCCGATGCGCAACGCAGCTCGCCTCAAGCTTGCCAGCGGCACCGCTGAGGTCAGTCGCTCGCGAGGGTGATCGCGCCCGTTGGGCACTGCAGCGTCGCGGCCTCGGCCTTGTGGATGAGCCCTTCGGGAGGGTTGGCGTCCAGGACATGGAGGCAGCCGTCGTCCCGGACCTCGAAGAGCTCGGGTGCGGTCTCCATGCACAGGGCATGGCTCTGACATAGATCGAAGTCGACAACGATTTTCATACTGACCTTTTGTTGTTGTCTAAGTTGACGTCAGTGTCAAGTCTTGGCGCACACCGTTTTGCCAGGTGTGCAGGACCATGCGTCGTGACTTAAACAATAATCAACAACAGTGTTGACTAGAAAAACCGCGCGCGCTACGCCGGGAATACGGTGGGTCGCGGCCATGCCGCTTGCGTCGTGAGCTGCGATCGGTCCCGTTCGGCGGGAAACGCGCCGGCACCGAAGCGAGGGATGCTCGCGCGGAACGGAGGTTCCGCGCGACCGCGAAGTGGGAGGAAGCTATGTCGTTGTCGCCTCAGAACGGACGCTACACGGACACGCGCGCGCCGACGCTCGCCGAGGGCTGGCACCTCGAGCGACTCACCCGGCCCAGTCGGCTGTTTGGTGCCAACGGTCTACGTACGGGGCCCGATGGGCGCATCTACGTGGCGCAGGTTTCCGGCAGTCAGGTCAGCGCCCTCGACCTCGAGACGGGGGCGCTGGAGACGATCAGCGCGCCTGGCAGCGACATCGTGGCCCCCGACGATGTGGACTTCGACCCATCCGGGAATCTCTACGTGACCGAGTACTACGACGGCCGTGTCAGCGTCCGGGGTCGCGATGGACGCACGCGCGTGCTGCGCGATGATCTGCCTGGCGCCAACGGCATCACCTTTCACCAGGGGCGGCTCTTCATCGACGAGTGTCGTGTAGGCGGACGTCTGATGGAGCTTGACCTCAAGGGTGGTTCGCCGCGCGTGCTGGCGGAGAACCTTCCGCTACCCAACGCGATGGAGGTCGGTCCCGATGGCCTGCTGTACTACCCGGTGATGGGCACCAACGATATCTGGCGCATCCACCCGGACGGCGGCACACCCGAGCGGGTTGTCGGGGACCTCGGGGCGCCCGATGCAGTGAAGTTCGACTCGAAGGGCTTCATCGTCTCGACCCAGGGGCATACGGGCGAGGTGCTTCGCATCAATCCACAGAGCGGTGAGCGCGAGGTCCTCGCGTCGCTCGATCCGGGTGTCGACAACCTGACCTTCGTTGGGGAGCGCCTGTTTGTTTCGAGCTTCACGGGGCAGATCACGGAGATCCTGGGCGGTGGGCGCACCAAGACGCTGTTGCCGCGTGGGCTGAGCTGGCCGCTGGATTTGACCGTGGGACCCGACGGGAACGTGTACGTGGCCGACGGTCACCACTTTTTCGTGCTCCAGCCAGGGGGCGAACTAGAGACGGTGGCCACGCTGTTTTCCCCGGGCTTTCCAGGCAACCTCCGTGGCCTCGTGGCGGTGGGTGACGGCGAGTTCGTCACCAGCACGACCACCGGACTGGTGGCGCGCTACCGCCCGGCCGACAACGCTTGCGAGGTGTTGGCGGAGGGGCTGGATCAGGTCTACGGCCTGGACGCCGGTGCCGACGGGCAGGTCGTTGTGGCGGAGTTTGGCACCGGGCGCGTGGTGTCCATTCGCGCCGGGGCGGTCGAGCCACTGGCCAGCGGGTTGCAGAAGCCGCTGGACGTGGCGCTGGCCCCCGACGGCGGATGCTTTGTTTCCGAAAGTGGAGCGGGCAGGGTCGCCCACGTGGATGCCGGGGGCGTGCCCACGACCGCGCTGGACGGCTTGCAGCACCCGCAGGGGGTCCTCGTGCGTGATGGGCAGCTGTTCGTGGTGGACGCGGGCAAGAAGACCCTTGTCGCGCTGGACCTCAAAACGCGGGCCCGGCAGACGCTTGCCAGTGGGCTGCCCGTGGGCACGCCCGACGGCGTCGTGCTCAAGCCCCTGCGCGGGATCGCCCCGTTCACCGGACCCCAGGCTCCGTTCGCAGGTATCGCCGCCGGCCCGGACGGTGGGCTGTACGTATCGGGCGACGCGGAGGGCTCCGTGTTGGCCCTGCGCAAGCGCGCTTCGTGAGCGGGCCGGAGAAGAACAGGAAAGGGTCTCACATGCAGACGGGTCAGATCAGACTGGACGGCCGCATCGTCGTGGTCGCAGGCGCTGCGGGTGGCGGGATCGGGACCACCGTGACCAGCACCCTGGCGCGGACCGGTGCGACCGTAATCGCCGCCAGTCGCTCAGAGGCCAACCTGGAGCAACACATCGCGCCGCTTGCGGTCGAGGGGTTGCCCGTCAAGCCCGTTGCTGCGGACGTCTCCACGGATGCGGGCATCGCGGCGGTGATGGACGCCGCGCGGCGTGCCAAGGGCGATCTGTACGGCTTGGTCAACGTGGCCGGTGGCCTTGGGCCGTCGGCCTGGATGCCCGCCACGCGCGTGAGCCGCGCCGACTTTCGCGACCTGTTCCAGCAAAACCTGGAGACGATGTTCTTCATGAGTCAGGCGGTGGCGCGCGAGCTGAAGGAGCAGGGATCAGGCGGGTCGATCGTTTCAATCTCGTCCATCAGTGGCATGAACACCGCGCCGTTCCACGTGGCCTATGGCACGGCCAAGGCTGCGATTGTGGCGGCGACGCGCACCATGGCCGCGGAGCTATCGCTGGACAACATCCGGGTCAATGCCATCGCGCCCGGCGTGACGGCCACACCCGCTTCGCGCACCTACGTGGACGAGGATCCTGAGCGCGACCGTCAGGCGATTGCGATGGGCCGTCGCGGCTTGCCCGAGGAACAGGCGGGCGCCATCCTGTTTCTGCTGTCTGACCTGTCCGGCTACATCACTGGACAGACGCTTCTTGTGGACGGGGGCCTCAACCTGAGGTGGACCCATCTGGCGGCGGACAACACGTCGCTATTTCTCAAGGACCAGGCCTTCCGTGAGGCCATGAAGCGATGAACGGCACGGTCGCGGAACGCGACGGTGCTTCGAAGTCGTGGAGTGAGGGGTGACGATGGAGAAAACGACCGATTCTTCCAGCGCGCGCGTATCTCGCAGTGCACAGAAGGCGCAGCCACAACAGGAAGTACCCATGACCGTGGGGGTCGAGGCCTACACGTCGGAGGCATATGCGCGCGCCGAGCGCGAGCGGCTGTGGTCCAAGGTCTGGCAACAGGTGGGTCGCGTGGAGGAGTTGCCGCGGGTCGGCAGCTTCATGACCTATGACATCCTGGAAGACTCGATCCTCGTGGTGCGGTCGGACAAGGACCGTTTGCGGGCGTTCCACAACGTGTGCCCACACCGCGGCCGACGTCTAGTGGATTGCCCGAGCGGTCAAAAGCAGGCCTGCAGCCGCAGGAAGCTATTTGTTTGCGGCTTCCACGGTTGGCGTTTCGACCTGAATGGCCAGTGCGTCCACATTCCCGAGGAGCAGGACTGGCAGGGCGCCCTCACGCCTGACCACACCGGCCTAGGCGAGCTCAAGGTCGACACCTGGGGCGGCTGGGTCTGGATCAACATGGATCCGGACTGTGAGCCGCTGCGGGAGTATCTCGAGCCGGCCGCCAGCATGCTGGAGCCATTCGAGCTCCACAACATGCGCTTCCGGTGGCGGCGCTGGGTGATCTTCGACTGCAACTGGAAGGTTGCCTTGGAGGCCTTCAACGAGTCGTACCACCTGCCGACGACCCATCCGGAGTTCATGCGCTACGGCGCGTTCGGTGGATGGTCCAAGGCCCAGGGCAAGCACAGCAACATCGGTTTCGATGCGCCCAAGGGGATGGACGAAAACCAGAAGGCCAAGCTGCGGGTAGGCTCGGGCCCGGACCCCCGCGTCTCCACCGCCGAGCTGCAGGAGTTTACCTGGAAGCACGCCAACACCAGTACCACGGAGACACTCGTCAAGGCTGCGCGCCGACTCGTCGACGAGCTGCCAGAAGGCACGCCCGCCGACCAGGTGCTCAAGCACTGGCACGAGTCTGCGCGTCGCGACGATGAGCAGCGGGGTGTGGTGTGGCCGACCGTGGATGCCGAGCACGTCGGCAAGAGTGGGACGGCGTGGCAGATCTTTCCCAACTTCCAGATCGGTCATGCTGTCAACAACGCCTTGTGCTACAGCGCCCGGCCCTACGGTTACGACCCGAACAAGTGCATTTTCGAGGCTGCCGTCTACGGTCTTTATCCCGAGGGCCAGGAGCCGAAGACCGAGTGGCTGTACACGCCTATCGACGATCCCGGTTGGGGCACCGTGCTGCCGCAGGACTTCTCGAACATGGCGGCCGTCCAGCAGGGCATGCGGTCGCGGGGCTTCCGGGGCACCAAGCCGAATCCCAGCCGCGAGAGCAGCACCACGAATCTGCACCGCAACTTGGCGCAATACATGGGAACCGGCGCGCCCAAGAACCTCAGGTGATGTTGGCCGGCCCGGTGCGTCCGGACGATGGAGGAAGTGCTGTGAGCGAGCTGAGATTCGATGGCCGCGTGGCGGTGATCACGGGTGCGGGCCGGGGGCTCGGGCTTTCATATGCCATGTTGCTCGCGTCCCGCGGGGCACGCGTTGTCGTCAATGACATCGGAGGCAGCATGGCCGGCGAGGGGGTCGACCCCGGGCCGGCCGCCGAGGCCGTGCAGGCGATCGAGCGCGCCGGCGGCGAGGCCGTCGCGTGCACCGAGTCTGTGGCGACCGCCGAGGGTGGAAGGGCGATCGTGCAGACGGCGCTCGACCGCTATGGCCGCATCGATATTCTCATCCACAATGCGGGCACGGTGCGCCGCGCCTCCCTCAAGGAGATGTCCTACGAGGACTTCGACGCGGTCCTGGACGTCCACCTGCGGGGCGCCTTCCATGTCGTCCGCCCGGCGTTCCCGGTCATGTGCAAGGCGGGCTACGGGCGCGTGGTGCTGACCTCGTCCATCGGTGGCCTGTACGGGAACAAAGGCGTGGTGAACTACTCGGTGGCGAAGGCGGGCATGATCGGACTTTCGAATGTGGTCGCGCTGGAGGGCGCTGACGAGGGCGTCAAGTGCAACTTGATCGTGCCGGCGGCCGTGACTCGGATGGCCGAGGGCCTCGACACATCGGCCTACCCACCCATGGGTCCCGAGCTCGTGGCTCCGGTAGTGGGCTGGCTTGCCCACGAGTCCTGCTCGATCACCGGTGAGATGCTGGTCTCCATCGCCGGCCGCGTGGCGAGGGCGTACGTTGCCGAAACCGAAGGCGTCTACCAGCCCGAGTGGACCATGGAGCAGGTGCAGGCGCAGCTAGCGACGATCCGCCACGGGGCGGTTGAACGCGTCTTTCCCGTGGTCCCTTCCGGTCACATGGACCACATCCGCCACAGCTTCGAGATGGCCACGCGCGGAGCTGACAAACGGCCCGTCTGACGGGCGCGTTCCGCGCAGCGGTACACGAGCGCAGCGTGCTAGCCCGCATCCATCACCAAGGCACGTGATGCTCGTGCAAGTGATCGGCTTCG
>JAPPOR010000015.1 GCA_028817905.1 Myxococcales bacterium | reverse complement strand
GACTGGCACGGGGGCGGGCGCACTTGTAGCTGCTCGTGGGATGGCGGCTGCAGGGCGAGCGGTTGGGGCGCGCACGAACGACTGAGTGACGTCGAGTAGAAACGGATTCTGGGCTTGCCACCAGGGAGGAACGTCCGTGTTGGCCTGGACGTCCTCGATCACATGCTTGGCCCACCAGGTGCCCTCTCCGCGAACGGGGCCGGGTGGTGTGTCCGCCTGGGGCTGCGCACGTACCGCAACGACGTAGCTGGCTAGCTGCCGAGTGGCGCGGCTTTCGGGGAACCGTAGGACCGCCACTTTCGGGTCGACGCAAGCCACGAACTCGGCCGAATTGGGGACGTAGGTACGGGCGCGAGTCGTGCCGGTCTGTGTGATCATGAACGCGAAGCGGACCTGCGACAGGGTCTCTGCTCGCGACAGCTCGTCGAGGATGCAAGCCCGCAGATCGTCGGCGATGGTGGCAAACGTGGCATTGACGTCGGCCTGTTCGAGGCGCGACGGAACCACTTCCGGCGATCGGCTTTCCATACCCCGGGTCTGCCCACGGACAGGGGCGGCCATCGTGTCGCGTCGATCGGAGGGCATGGCGTCGAGGATGGCAGTCCGCAAGGTGTCCACTGTGCGCATATCGCTGGCCACCGTCCCTAGGTAGGCACGCTCTTGAGCCCCACCCACCTCGAGCAGCGCCAGTGAGGCCCGGACCAAAGCCTCGCCTCCCGCCATAGCCGTACGGTCAGCGCGGTACAGGTCCACGAACCGGCTGAGCGCACTGATCGCTTGCTGAGCGGCTCCCAAGCGACCCAGCTCCGCGATCCCCTCGATGAGGAGCGGCAGGTCAGCTAGCGGCGTCTCATGGTCGAGTAGATGCGCCGCGAGCAAGGGCACGGCGCGTTGCTCACTCATACGCACCAGCGCCGGAACGATCGCAGCAAACGGCGGCGGTCGCGTCCGGTCGAGAAAGTCGTAGCGGCGCTGCAGGGCACGCAGCAGATGGTCGGCTCCGGTGGTGCGCTCCGCAAGCGCTGCAGCGAGTTGTCGCTTGAGCGGGGGCGGGGTCGTCGCCTGTTCGTAGATATCCAGAAGGTCGCGCGTGATCTCTGGAGCTTGCAGGCGCGCCAGCGCTTTGACCGCAAAGCTGCGCGATGGCACGAGCCGGCTGTCGGGATCGATCGCGACCTCGGCGAGGCCAAGGCGCAGCGAACGGGGTGCGACAGGCATGGGGGCGGCGCGCGTCGCCGGCCACGACAGCGGGCCGATCCGCGCGGCTCTCGCGCTGGTGCCGAGGTTCACACGGCCATCGATCCCTCCATCGTCGCCGGCGAGGTACAGCAGCTCTCCAGCAGCTGTCAGCACGGCGAGCCCCTCGCGCGCGGCCCGTGCGCGCACTACATCGGTGGCGAGGGCGCGCGCCCAGACCGGCTGTCCACGCGCATCCAATCCGAAGACGTGACGGTAGAAGACGAAATACATGCGCCCGCCAGCGATTTGGGAGTCGGCCGCGCCCGGACCGTCGTTCACGAGAAAATGCACCCCGACCTTGGCTGGACTACCCCTGTGATCTGGCTTCACGTCGAAGCTGTTTGGGTACGGTGGCGGGCGACCGGGGAGTTGCGAGGTCGGCAATTCGAGTGTTGCAAGGTCGGTGTGCTTCCCCGCGTATCCGGGTGCGAGCCGGTAGATGCGTCGGTCCCCAAAGCGAACGGTGCTGCCGGCACGCCGCACCCAGGAGAAGGTATCGTCGGTGCTTCGCAAGCGCGCCACTTCTTCCCCGCTCCGTGCATCCACAGCGACGAGAAACTGGGCGTTGAAGGGCACGAGAACCGCTTGGCCGTGGGCGTGGGGCGCCCCCAGCCGCCCCTTGATGCGGTGCGAGAACAGCACTGCGCCCGTGTCGGCATCGAATGCCGTGAGGGCCGACTCAGGCCTCGGCCCCGCGTCGGTGCTGGTGACAAACACCCGCTGGCCACTGCGGGCTGCACCCAGCATGTGAGGCAAGGGCAGGCGCGCAACGAAGCGGCGGCTGCCATCCGCTGCGGACAGCGCGAGCAACTGACCGGCATGGCTGCCGACGAATAGGTCGCCAACGCGCTCGGGAAGGCCATCGACGGCGAGCTCGACACGGAACGCGCGCGCTGGCTCCGCCAGGCGTACGAAACGCAGCGCCTGGCGTTCCTGTCCACTGCGTTGCGGACCCGTACCTTCCCCTTCGAGAACCAGTAGCCAGTCGGAGGCTTCAGGAACAGCGGGTTCAGCGGCCCGCAGCGCCTCCAGGTGCCGCTGTTGCTGGGGCAGGTTGTCCGGGAAGTGGCTGTCGAACGCGGACAGGCGGGCGCTACCCGCACATGCCGACACCAACCCTGCGGCAAGCCACATGCCTGCAAGCCGCACGGTCACGGGTTCACCATGGGCGCCGGTCCGCGGGGTGACTGCCGCTCGGGGTCCGGCCCCGCGATGCGTTTTACCGCCTCCTCGATCGAGCGCTTGACCTCGGGCTCGCGACGGAAATCGGTGGATACCAAGTGCGCCTGCAGGAAGCGTTTGACTGGGGGGCTCGCAACCTCTTCGAGACGTACGATGATCGAAACTTTGGCTGCCGCGGGCAGGTCCTTGCGAACCAGGAATGCCTTGTAGCCGGCGAGCATCACGGCAAGCGGCGCGCGTTCCAGCAACCTCCCATATTGGGGAATCGCGTCCGCACTCCCAAGCTTGCCGATGGCGACCGCCGCCTCGGCAACGCCGCGGGCGAGTGCTGCCAGCAGAACCTCGGTCGCGGCGCGTGCGTCCTCCAAACGTCGGCCAGGGTCGGGAGCCGTTCGGCGGGCAGACTCCGAGCCCTGGGTGGCTGCCAACCAGGTTCCTAGGGCACGCGCCCCGTAGGCGCGCACCCGTGGGTCGCTGTCGCGGAGCGCTGCCTCTAGGTGCCCGACCAATCCTGGCGCCCGCACCGCCACAAGGGCTTGCAGGGCCGCCAGTCTCGCGGATACGCGCCGATGGCCCGCAAATACGGTCAGTGCTTCAACCACAGAGGGGTCTCCAAGCGTCCCCAGGCTCGCCAGCCCGTTCTCGAGCAGGCCCTCGGGAACTCCGGACAACAGCGCGTCCGCAATCAGGTGCGCAACCCGCCGGTCACCACGCCGCTTTTCCAGCTCTTTGAGGGCCTGCTTGGCCTCCGCGAGGGTTCCCTGGGTCAGGGCGCGCGCTGCCTTGTCGAGCCTGCGCTCGGCATCGCGGCGCGTACCCGGGGACCCTCGGTCGGTCCCGGCGGCACGTGCGGATGCGAGCGGCAGGAGGAGCATTCCGACGCACACCACAAGCAACCAGCAGAGCGTGTGGGTGGCAGCGGGGCGAATGGGAGTTTTGCGGGTAGTCGGGTCCAAGGGCGCACCTAAGTGTTGAGTCGACTGTGCCACTTTTCCGATGGGTGGGGCCAGGCGTGGTACGTTTCTTCCCCCGCGGCGAGCGTGCCGCCGGGCCACCCGCTGCGGGGTGTCCGCGCGCGAGGGTGGACGCCCACTCGGGAAGGGTTGCATGTCGAGCGTGGTCGAGCCGTTGCCGAATCCTCCACGGTCTACGACCTTGTCGTCGCCTTGGATGGAGCGCATGCGCGTGCGCGCCCGGCTGCTGGTCCTGTGTGCGAGCCTGGCCCTGGCGGCGCTGGCCCTGCGGGGAACCGCAACCCCCAAGTCCGAAGGTGACTACACGACCTCGCTCTTGGCGGCACTGGAAGCTCGCGGCATGCGGGTGGAAGCCGCGGACCTGGTCTGGATGCGGGAGCCGCGCGGGCTGTTTTCCCTGACACCGGTGTACTTCCTCGCGCGACCGGTTGGCGCTGAAGGCGAGCTACCGGATCTGTACTATGCCGATGTTCGGTCGGTCGCGCCGGGTGGGGTCCTAGACGTGTGGTTTCTGACGAACCTGACGCGTAGTTCCGCCGCGGCTGAAGGTCCGCTGCTGCGCGTCGGCGATCATCTGGCATACGCGGTGCGAGTGGGCGACGTGTTCGACGCCATTATGGTTCTGGACACCCGTGGTGAGTCCACGGACCTGACCGCCGGATGGTCCCGTTTGAAGCGCCTTCAGAACGCGGTGACCAATCTTCAGGAGACGGGCCGGGCTGCCGGCGTGGGGCGGCGACGCTTGTCGCTGATGCCACCTGCGGAAACCCTAGCTCTGGCCGTGCGCCAAGGGCAATTGGTAGCGGTCGCCGACGGGGAGCGCATCGCGATCGATCCCGAGCGAGGGGAGATCGAGAGCGGGAGACATCGGGTGCAGCCACGGGTAGCCGCGAAGGGCAGGCCCGGGTTGGTGACTTGGGTGGTCGATACCGTGCGCAACCTGTCGTTTGTCGGCCCGGAGCCGATCGAGTGGCTAGAACACACCGTCTTCGGTCTGACCGACCGCGCCAACCGCGCCTATCACGGAGTCGTCGGCACGGACACGGAGGCGGAGGTGCGCGCTGCCCTGGGTGTCGCGGCGCTGGCGGATGTCCCCGTGGCAGGACCCTCTCACGTCAGCGCGCTGCCAGACATAGGCCATAGTGAGACACCACGCCGCAACTGGCCGCCGAGGCCGCTCCTGCCTGTGCTGTCCGAGCCGGTTCGCGGAGAGGGTCGCTGGCTTCCGCTGGAAAACGATCCGTTTATCAACCGCTACGACCACGCGCCCGCGGCCTTCCTTCAAACGTTCATCCGAGTGGACCCGGAGCGCGAGTTTGCCCGCGTGTACATCACCCTTTGGGATCCCCATCAGGTGCAGCTGCATCTTGCGATGGGTACACGTGAGCCCGAGAGCGCAACGGGCGAAACCGGTACTGGTCGCATCCCCGACGACCCCGAGTTGGTCGCGCGCTTGGTGGGTGCGTTCAACGGTGGCTTTCAGGCCCTTCACGGTGAGTTCGGGATGATGGCGGATGGGCGTGTGTACCTTCCTCCCAAGCCGTTCGCCGCGACTGTCGCGGTATACGATGATGGTGGCGTGGCCATGGGTTCATGGCCCGGTCCGGGACAGAATGCCTGGGATGAGGAGTTCGCCAACTCTCAGATCCCCACGGGCATGGTCGCGATGCGTCAGAACCTGACCAGCGTGGTGGAGGACCAGGTGTGGAATCCATGGAAGCGCTGGTGGTGGGGTGCGGCACCTACGTGGGCGAAAGAGCAAACCTATATCCACCGTTCGGGTTTGTGCCTGACCGAGGATGGCTACCTGGCCTACTTTTGGGGCGAGTCCATGGGACCCGAGGCACTGGGCAAGGCAATGGTGGCGACCCGGTGTGTGCGCGGCATGCATCTGGACATGAACAGCAAGCACACCGGTATGGAGTTCTACCGACCCCAGCGTACGACGGCCCGGATGCCCGGCTCGGATCGGTCGGCGGGGCGGAACGCACGGACGGCCCCTGTCCCGACTCGGGCGCCGGCTCCCCTGGGACGGCCGTTGACCAAGGCGGAGTTCGAGGGGCCCGTCGAGGGGCGCGAAGGCTTTGTGTTTCGAGCGCGCAAGGCGGTCACCACGATGACTCCACTGCGGTTCCCGCGCTACCTCGAGGAGGACCCGCGGGATTTCTTCTATCTGTCCATCAAGCCGATACTTCCGGGACCGGAGCTCCGATTCGGCACCCAATCCCTCCCGTTTTCGACGCGCGGGCTCCCGTCCTCTGGGTGGCCCCACCCCTTCGCCCGCGCTCGCATTGCCACGTCGGACGGTGTCGGCACCTGGTTCGTGCGCATCGACCCCAACAGGTTGCGAGTACCCGCTTCAACACACCCTCCAATGCCTCCCCAGGCGACTGGACACCCGTCCGAAGCAGGGGACCCGCCGGGGGATCGATCGAGCCAGACGAGCCCCCTGGCCTTCCTGACCGATCACGCCGCCCAGACCGGCCCTCTGGCGCTCTACTTGCCGCGTTCCCACGGGCGCAGGCGGCCCCAGATTGTGGCGGCAAGCGAGGTGGCGGAGGGGGGCGAAGTGTGGCTGCGCGGCAGAGCCCTCGCCGCGACCGACGGTGCTGGGGCTGCTATCGGGGTGGATGCCGATGGGTTCCTGCTATACGCGGAGATGCGCGGTGTTCCCAAGCTGGAGGGATTGCGCGGCTGGTTGGCGCGGGCGGGTGTGCACCGGGCGATCGCCCTTTCGGCATCCGCTCGGCTGTCGTTCGTCACCCGCGATGGAAAGACGGTTGCGGTAGATGGCCGGACGGAACGGATCTTCGCGCGCGCACAGGCCTTGGCGCTGTCGGGTGATACGCGCCCGCCGGCGAAGGTTCTGCATCCGGACGTCAAACCTCGCCCATACCGCCTATGGGGTTGGCTCCAGGGGACCCGCGTGCGCTACTTCCCGACGGGCGAGCCCCGCTTCAAAGCGCCCGACCCGACACCCGCGCCGAACTAGAAGTCGGCCTGGCGGGGTGAGCGGGGGAACGGGATAACGTCGCGAATGTTTTCGACGCCGGTCACATATTGAACAGCGCGTTCGA
>JAPPOR010000946.1 GCA_028817905.1 Myxococcales bacterium | reverse complement strand
TGAAGCGAAAGCGCTGCGGAGTCGAGCAGTTGTGCGAGGGCGCGTGATTTGGTGAATGGATGCGGGCTAGTGCGGAACATGCATCAACTCACCCGTCGGCCGCGGTGAGATTCGGGTTTCACAGGGCTTTTGGCGACCGCGGAGCCACCGCGGCGGTTTGCGAGGTCGTCGGGAAGGCTCGGAGGTGGGAGGTCCAGCGGGGCAAGTTGGGAGGCTTCCGGACAGTCCGTCCGGTCATCACGCTTGACCGCGGCCGGGTCGGCGACTAGCCAGGCGCCTGCATGCGCATTGCCATCAATCCTCGCCATCCCGAGCCTAGGAAGATCAGCCAAGCCGTTGAGGTGATGCGGCGCGGGGGGGTGATCGCGTACCCCACCGATACCGTTTACGGACTGGGATGCGACATCTTCGACAAGCGTGCGGTTGAGAAGATCTATCGCATGAAGCGCATGGAAAGCAGCCAGCTTCTGTCCTTTGTCTGCCCCGACATGAGCTCCGTGTCCCGCTACGCCGTCGTCAACGATTGGGCATACCGCATCATGCGCAGCCTGCTGCCCGGCCCCTATACATTCATACTCCGTCCCACGCGCGAGGTACCGAAGGTACTGCGGATGAAGCGCAAGACGGTAGGCATCCGTATGCCTGATCATGCTGTGGCAACGGCGCTGGTTGAAGGTCTCGGGCATCCGGTCGCCTCTTCGAGCGCCTCGATCGATGGCGAGCAGATGATCGACCCCGCGGACATGGAGCGACGGTTCCCGCAGCTCGAGCTCGTGCTCGACGCCGAAGGATGCGGCTTGACGCCATCCACGGTGGTCGACCTGTCGGGTGACGAGCCGCTGGTCGTTCGCATGGGCGCCGGACCCGTGGACTGGTAGGGCCGTCTTAGAGCGCCGAACTGACGTGGTCCCAGATGCGGTGTGCCAGGGCGAGCTTGCTCATGCGCGGCAGCGTGGTGTCGCCTTCGGGTGTCACGAGGGTCGCTTCATTGTCGTCTCCCCCAAACGCTACGGACGCTTCGTTGGCGACGATCAGGTCGACGCGCTTTTCCCTGAGTTTGCGGCGCGCGTACTTCACGATGTCCCGTGTCTCCATCGCAAATCCAACCAGAAAGGGACGAGTGGTGGCTCGTCGCCTTCCGAGCTCCGCGAGAATGTCGGGATTCTTGACTAGTTCAATCGTGATCGGCGCCTCATCGGTCTGCTTCTTGAGCTTGTGCTCGGCACGCTCCGCCGGCCGGTAGTCGGCCACGGCTGCGGTCATCACGAGCGCGTCGAGTCCGTCTAGGGCGTCATCGATGGCTGCTTGCATGTCCCGGGCCGAGCGGACTTTCACGACGCGGACGCCCGCCGGCGGTGAGACCTCTGTCGCTCCGGCGACTACCACCACCTCCGCGCCCCTATCGCGGGCGGCGCGGGCGAGCGCGAAGCCCATCCGCCCGCTGCTTCGATTTGTGATGTACCGGACCGGGTCCAAGTCCTCTTGGGTCGGGCCGGCGCTGATCAGGACGCGTCGTCCGGTCAGGTCCTGGTGCAGGCCGGAGGGGGCATCGTCCAGAAGTGTGCCGAGGATAGCAACAATCTCCTCGGGCTCCTGCATGCGTCCCATCCCAGTGTGGCCGCTTGCGAGCGGACCGGTGACGGGGCCGGCGAATGTGTACCCGTCCTCGCGAAGTTGAGCCACGTTGCGTTGGTTCGCGGGACCGTTCCACATGCGTTCGTGCATCGCAGGGGCAAGCACGGTTGGACAGGCCATGCAGGCGAGCGTGGCCAGAAGCGCATCATCCGCCATGCCGATCTTGAGGCGCGCGAGCGTGTTCTGTGTGGCGGGCGCAACGATGCATCCCTGCGCCCACGCGGACAGTTCCACGTGCACCTCGCCCGGGTAGCGCGGATCCCACAGGTCGGTAACGGCTGCGCGGCCCGTCAGTCCCGACAGGGTCGTGGGCCCCACGAAGCGGGTTGCGCTCGGGGTCATCACGACCCGTACCTCCGCCTGCGCCCGTTGCAGGTGTCGCACCACCTCCACCGCTTTGAAGGCGGCGATGCCACCCCCCACGCCCACGACGATTCGCTTTCCGGACAGCCCTTGAATCATTGAGGCAACCTACTCCGCTCGCGGCGGTGTTGGCCACATGCGTTTGGTCCAGCCATAGGTGCCGTAGCGCCCTGGCTTCCGGCTCACGTCCAGCCCCGGCCGGCCTGGCCGCTGCACGGCCCGCAGATATTCATCCGCCACGTACTCAGGATGACTGTCGTTGTCTGGCGGTTGGTAGTCCTCTTTGGCTTCTGGACCGGTCCCAACACGCCAAATCTGGGTCGTGGGTGGATAGCTGTCCGTATCCCGCTCGCGCGTCGCTTGCCCGGTGCCCAAGTCGCGCACCACGCGAAAGCGGGTGAGTCGGAAACCAGGGATTCCACGTTGCGTCAGTACGCGCAGGCCGCTTGGGAGGCCTTCGTCCTCGATGGTCTTCTCCGAGAAAGGGATAGCCTGTTCGACGCGACGCATGAAGGTGACCTCCCGGTCCTGACGGGCGCCGTAGACGGCGGCGCTGACCTTGCCCGCGGCTACAGTCATGCCTAGTACGACGGGGTAGGGTAGATCGTTACGGAAGCGAAAATTGAGGGTTCCATATGCTACTGCCGCGTCGAGCCCAAGCTTGATGTAGAAGCTGGGCCGCGAATGCGGGCTGCGCGCCAACACGGGCAGCCCGGCGAACAGAACGGCGCTGTGCAGGGTACTGGCGATCTGACACGTGCCGCCGCCCATGCCGTCCACCAGCTTCCCATAGGCGATGACGGGGGCCATCCGAAAGCCGTTGCTGCGGGTTCGGTCGCCTACCGTCGCATTGAAGTCAAATACCTCGTCCGGGCGTATGACCAGGCCATCGACTTTACTCGCGGCCACCTGCAGGTTGTGGGTGCGGTCACGTGCCTTCTGCAAGCGACTGTAGGACGTCTCGAAGCGTGCCAGCACAGCGCTCATGTCGATTCGCTCGTAGGCGCTGACGTTTCGCGTGGGCGCTCGCGTGTGGACGACGGCCTCCAGTACGCGTGCTCCACTGCGGGCCGCGTCGTCCAGTGCTTCCAGGCTCGCGAACAGATCTAGCCCGCGGCCGCTTTGTGCTGGGACGATCTCGCCCTTGCGCGGGTCGATGCGGGCGTCGACCGGGGCGCGGTCAACTGCATCCTTGAGACGTTTGAGCCAGGGCAGGGCGCGTTCGGTGTCGACCGCAGCAGGTATGGGCAAGCGCAGCGGCTGACCTTCCCGCAGGTGACCGTGCACTCGGCGCATGACCGAGCGAGGATTGGCCGCGTGGGTCAAGAGAGCTGCCAGATGGGCTACATCGACACGGATCCCCAGGGCTGCACGGGAGGTCGACAGTTCCACTTCTCGCCCTCGCAGCCTCACCGGAGTCGCCAGGTAGCGGTGGGCGACGAGGCGGGCGAGCCTGTGCACGTCTCCATTGAGGTGAATTTGGTGTCCAGCCACCTCGACGGAGGTGGGGCCTGCTGCCCGAGCGCCCGGCTCGGGCCACATGAGGAACCCCGCAAGTGCTCCCGTCGCGGCCACCGATAGCGCCAGTCCCGCTCGCCTAAGGGGTGCAGGTATGCCCGGGGAAACTCGCACAGCACTACGTCTCCCGCGGTGCCACCGGCAAGTCAAAAAAGTGCCCGGCGGCGTTCGTCCCTGCCGTCAGGGCAGGTCCGACAGGGCGGCCTTGGCCTGAGCGGCTCCTGGGAAGTCGTCCGCCATATCGAGGGCACGCTTGAGCGTCTTCTTGGCGGCGCCGAGTTTGCCTGCGGCCCGGTACGCCGCGCCGAGGCGGTACAGGTTGGTCGGCGTGTCGTGCGT
The DNA here is from genome assembly GCA_028817905.1 of Myxococcales bacterium. Lineage (GTDB taxonomy): Bacteria > Myxococcota_A > Polyangia > Polyangiales > JAFGIB01 > JAPPOR01. The sequence goes on along the minus strand of JAPPOR010000946.1, from coordinate 2,639 downwards.
CTCAGCGGTGGCTTCAAGCAGTGGCAGGGCCTGCTCCGAAGCGCCACGCAGATGATGGATCCACCCGAGCGTGGCAAGGACCTCTGGCTGCTTCGGATCGGCTTGTTGGGCAGCCTTTGCTAGCCGCTCGGCCCGTGCGAGCTCGGTGCCGTCGTCCGCTAGGACGCGTGCCACATTGGCTTGAGCGCGAGGCAACTGGGGTGCCAGCGAAAGAGCTCGCTCGAACGCTCGGCGGGCGGTGTCGCCTTCGCGCTGCACATAGGCAAGGTCTCCGACACGGTTCCAGCCGTAGGCGTTGTCTGGGTCGATCTCAAGCCCCTTTTCGAACGCTGCTTGTGCTTCTTCCGCCTCCCCGCGTGCGCTCAGGTACTCCCCCAGCTGGAACCAGCTGTTTTCGTCATCCGGGGCGGCGGCGGTCGCGCGGTGGAGTGCTTTTTCCGCCAGGGCGTGCTCGCCCCGTGCTCTGTGAAAATCACTCAGCATACGGTACAGCGTCGGATTCCGGGGTTGCGCTTTGATCTGCGTGGTGAGCAGCTCTTGGGCCCGGTCTGACTGACGGTCGGCAACCGCCAGCGCGACCAGCGCAGCGAGCGGGGCTGGCTGACCCGGTAGCAGCCTGAGGGAGGCATGGAACGCCTCCCGCGCCCGGTCGTTGTCAGACAGTGTGCGCAGCGCGGTGCCAAGCAGGTAGTGAGATCGCGGATCGTTCGGCGTCTGCTCGACCAGTGTCGCAAACGTGTCGCGCGCCGCTTGCCCCTGCCCAAGGCGAAGTTGGGCCTGACCCAGGCGAGCATACAAGGGAGCCGCTTCGGGGTGCCGCTTCACTAGCGGCGACAGCATGCTCGGTACTTCGTCGGCTCGGCCGGTGTTTTCGAGCAGATCGGCCAGCATCATGGCGGCAGCGGCGAAGCCGACGTCAGCATCGAGCAGTTCACGAAGCTCGCCCTCCACGGCGGCGTTGTCGCCCAGCGCCAACAGCACTTCTGCAAGCTGGAACCGGGCGGCATCCCGGGCCGCCCCGGCCAGCTTCGGGATCGCTTGGGATAGACCTGCGCGCGCTTCCTCCAGGTGGCCTGCTGCCCTCGCGACGCGCGCCCTTGCCACCGACGCACGCGCAGGCGCGCTCGCCCCAGTAGGCACCTTGGTCAGCGCTTTGCGGGCGACGTCGACATGGTTCTGTTGTAGCGCTACCTCCGCGAGTTCGAGCGCTCGCGCTGCCGGATCCGATCCCGCTGCGACGAGCTGTTCTAGTAGCCGTTCCACCGCTTGCAGTCGCTGGCGTCTTCGATAGAGCTCTGCGAGGGCCGAGGCCCCGCGGATGCTTGCCAGGGGCGCGCCGTCGAGGGCTGTCAGGGCATCCTCCGCGGCTTGCGTGTCGCCGGTCACTTCTGCGATTTCTGCGCGCACCAGCAAACGCTCGCCGCTCGCAGGCGGGGGCAGCCGGTCCAATTGCTTCGCGATCTTGGCCAGCGCATCAGGCTCCGATTCGAGAGCGGCCTGGAGCAGTAGCGGTTGGGTCAGGCGGGCATCGAGGGTGCGGGCCTTTGCCAGCTTCTCCAACGCTTCTGCGCTGCGGCCGGCCAGGGCGAGCGAGCGGCCCAAGTGCGTCCACGCGACGGCATCGGTGGGCCGGACCTCCGTCAGGGATGCGTACGCTTGAACGGCTTGACTGTGATCCCCACTCAGGTCGTAGCTTTCCGCCAGCAGGCGCTGGGCGGTCCCATCGTCGCCCGAGGACAGGAGCTCCCTGAGGATGGTGCGGGCCCCTGGAAAGTCCCCCTCCTGCATGAGTTGCTGCGCGTGCGCGAGCCGAGTAGCCGAACCGTCCGAAGGTTTCCCGCAGGCAACGCCATAGCCGGAAGCAAGCGCGCAACCTAGCGCAATCACGACACCCGTGGAACGCGACATGCCAGCGTTGTATCCCATATCTGAGTGTCTGCGAGAACCTGGGAACGTTGCTGGCGAGCCTCACACCCCTGCGGGGCTACTCGGCCAACAACTCGGCAGGCCTGAGTCGATGCAAGATGAATGGAAACTTCCGATGGGAATCGTTGGCGCGAACCCTCGGGCACTTGTAGCATGACCACATGCCCCGGTTGATTCTCCTTCGGCATGCGACCGCGGCATCGGGTCGCGACGATGCCGCACGCGCGTTGACGGACCACGGCCGCCAGGAGGCGCACTGGGTGGGCGCGTCGCTGCAGCGACAGGGCTGGCTTCCAGACCTTGCCCTTTGCTCGACGGCAGTCCGGGCCAGTCAGACTTTTGATGGGCTGGTGGCCGGCACCGGGGGATCCCTGGACCCGGCATGTGCACGACTGGATACGCGCCTCTATCTCGCAGCCCCTGAACGTTTGATGGGTTGCATCGCGGAGGTCGAAGACGAAGCCGGCACGCTCCTAGTAGTGGCACACAACCCCGGCATTTTTGACCTTGCCCAGGCCTTGGCCGAGCGCAATGCCGAGGGGCGGCTGGCCCTTTCGCGCGGCTTTCCTCCCGCTTCGCTCGCCCGGTACGCGGTGGTGGGATCGTGGGCCAGCCTGGCACCCGCCGCCGCCACGCTGGTCGACGTGTTGCGGCCAGGCTAGGGCCTGTCCCTATATTCGTTTTCAGCGGGTTTCCGAGCGCGGCGGGGCCGG
>JAPPOR010001097.1 GCA_028817905.1 Myxococcales bacterium | reverse complement strand
GTCTGGCCCATGCCGGCGAGTTCCGTGGCGCGGGTCGGCGTTGCTCCCACCGAGCTAGCCACGTCCGGCGCAATTGGCCAACGCGTGTCCGCGGCAGCACCCAACGGATTACGGCGGAAAGTTCTGCCGAAGCCCCGGCTCGACGTCGCGCTCCACGATCGCTACAAGGGCTGCCATGCCGAACGCGCAGCAGCACACCAGTAGTCAACCGGAGGAAGCTCCCAGCGCGGGGCTGCGCACCTTCGAGGCCCTGCGCAACCCCAACTACCGCTGGTTCTTCGCCTCCCTACTCGCGAACTTCACGGCGATGAACATGCAGATCTTCCTGCGAGGATGGATCGTGTACGAGCTGACCGGGTCCTACAGCTCGCTCGGTGTGATGTTCCTGGTCAACGGATTGGCCGGCTTCGTGCTCGCACCGTTCGCGGGCGTGTTTGCGGATCGCGTCCGACGACGCAAGCGCGTGGTGATGATCTGTCAGAGCGTGACGGCAACGGTGGCACTGGCCATCGGGTCACTGGTCGCCAGCGGACAGCTACGCTTCGAGCATCTGGTGATGGGCGCGGTCGTGCAGGGCGTCTCGCGGACGATCATGATGCCCTCTCGGCAGGCCCTGACACCCCAGGTCGTGGGCATGGAACGACTCATGAACGCGATCGCCCTCAATACGTCGGCGATGAACTTCTCGCGCCTGGTGATGCCGGGAATCGCGGGCTTCGTCCTGGCAGCCATGGGGGGTGGGGATGGTGAGATCGGACCGGCCGCCCACGTCTACTTCGCTATGGCGGGGCTCTATCTCTACGCCGGCCTGGGCCTGGCCTTCGTCCAAGTGCCCGACCGCCCTGCAGCGAAAGGCAAGCGGGCATCGGCGTGGGCCGAGCTGATCGACGGCTTTCGCTATCTGATCGTCACGCCACCAATGCGCATGCTGGCGATCGTCAACTTCTTCATGGTCCTGTTCAGCTTCTCCTACGTCATGCTGCTGCCGGGTTTCGCGAAGCAGGTCCTGGGGGCGGGTCCGGCCCAGCTGGGACTGCTGACTACGGCGTCCGGCATCGGGTCGCTCACCGGTTCCCTGCTCGTTGCCTCCATGCGCAGTGAGCGACGCGGTCTGCTGCTGCTGTGTAGCGGCCTGTTGCTGTCAGTCGGTTTGATGGCGTTTGCATCGTCCTCGTGGCTCCCCTTGTCCCTCGCCATCGTAATCGTGGTCGGGCTGGGTCAGGCGGGCCGCATGTCCCTCGGAAATGTCCTAATGCAGGGCTATGTCGACGACGCCTATCGGGGACGGGTGATCAGCATCTACAACCTCGAAATGTCACTGGCCAACGCCGCGCTCTACCCGCTCGGTCAGCTGGCCGATTCTCCAGCCATCGGGCCCCAGCTGGCGCTGGGCGGTGCGGCAGCGATGCTCTTCTTGCTGTCAGTGGGCTTGCTGATCTTTTCCCCGGCCTATCGGAGTCTCGGATAAGCCCCTGAATGGGGACATTTTCGACGGTCCGCCAGGCCCCTGAGCCATCGCTCGCGCTCCTGTCCTTGGAAGGACCCACGCAATCATCGCTACCGTGCAGTGGTTGTGCGGGGAAGGCACCAACTTTGTCGAGAATTGGCCCGGAAACAGCCTTGCGACAATTGCGGTAGACCAACTAAGTAACCCAGATGGGGAACTGGAGGTTCGGATGAAGACGCGATTGGCATGGTTGGTGCTCTGTAGCGCAGGCTTCGGCTGCAGCTCGAGCGAAGCGGGACAGCCCGTGACGGGCGGGACACAGCTGCCAACCGGCGAGCAGCACCAGATGGTCGCAGCGATGGGGAACGGGAGCCCCGCGATGATGCCCCCTGCGGCCACAACGCCCCCGAATGGCGCAGCGGGCATGCCCGACATGAGCATGGCGGGACCGGTGGGCGCGGCGGGTACGGCTACCCCGATGGTGATGCCGATGGGCACGCCGGCAAGCGGAAATCCAGCGGGCCCCGTGGCAGGGGCCCCCGCCGGGACGGATCCCACAAGCGGCAATCCGGCGGCCCAGCCGGGTCAAGAGACCGCCCCCAGCCCGGAGGGTGAGTGCGCAACCGCCGGCATCGAGTTGGAAGGCCTGATGTACAGCCCCGGCGGAACAGCCTTGCCTTTCCCCTGCAAACCCTTCCACCCGACCACCAACAACCCCTATGCCGTCCGCTGCGTAGACGCGTGGCCCTGGTACGAAACCGGCTTCCCCGGCGACGAGTTCTGCATCCTGCCCCCAGAGCCGGGCAAGGGGATTCAGATCGGTGTCCATCCGCAGGGCACCGACTGGTACACGCAGATGACGCAGCAGAACCTGGGCGGATACGAGAACCCGGAAGCTGGATTCCTGTTGGCCTCTGGTGGCGAAGAGGAAAGGAACTACAAGACCAGCTCACCCAATCCGCAACCGATCAACTTCTACCGGTCGTACGTGCGCATGCGCGCCGGCTCCCATCACATGATCGTCTCGGCAGCCAACGCGGCCCCGAACGACGGCCGCGGCACGTGGACCTTCGGCGATGCCGTCGCTGGCCTATTCGGCGGGACCGGACTGCCCGGGGCGCAACGACCCGACGCGAACGTGCCCCAGACACTCGAACGGCCTCCGGAGGACAAGGGGCTGTTCCGCGTGTTGGGTCCCGATCAGACGGTCACGTACAACATGCACCACTTCAACGCGACCGACGTGACCATCCTGAAGGAAGCCTGGGCCAACCTGTGGTTTACGGATGAGACCTCGATCCCGATCGAAGGGATCTTCGGCATGCCGCTGACCCAGGCGATTCAAACGTTCGCCCAGCCTGGACAGACGGTCGATATTCATCATAGCTGGACCCTCACCAACGAGGTGCGGATCGTGCAGTTGTTCGGCCATCGGCATGCATGGACCACCAATTTCAGCGCCTGGACCGTGAAGTCGGACGGATCGACGGAAGTCCTCTACCAGTCGTTCGACTGGTACGATCAGCCCACCTACCGCTACGACAGCGTAACGGAAAACCCGGCCGTGGCCCCCGAGATGCTTTCGGATGGCGCCGCCTCGGGCGTGCGGGTGCTCAAGCCGGGAGATCAGCTGCACTTCAACTGCCACATGGAGTTTACGCCCGAGCGCGCAGCGAAGGTTGAAGGTCCGTCGCCCAGCAGCATCGGGCCCCTGCGCTTCGCGAACCAGGCATTTCAGGGCGAGATGTGCATCCTGTTCGGCAACACATCCATGTACGATCTCCCATCGCCGATCGTGGATATCAGCCCTGTTCCAGACTTCGCCACGATCGATTGAAGCCAGCAGGAACGGGCGGGCGACGAGGGCAGGGCGCCCTCTCGCCCGCGCATCCACTAGCCAAGCGCACGTGAGGACCGTCCACGGTACTCACGTTCGACAGAAGGCGAACGCGCTGCGTAGTCGAGCAGTTGCCCAAGCAGCACGCGCCCCTATCCAATCAAGGCAACGCGATCAAACTTGAGGCGAACGTCCACGCAACACTGACTCAAGGTCGCTAACGGATCACGTAGGCGATCGGCAGCGTCACGGCCCGGGTGCGCCAGCGAAGTTCCGAGGGTGGCACCGGCAGGCGGGGCGCGGACCGGACCGCGGCCAATGCCGAGCGATCCAACAGGGCGTGGCCCGAGGAGCGCTTGAGCTCGACACGCTCGACGCGGCCGCTGGCGTCGATGACGATCGAGACGAGCACGGTGCCTTCCATACGCTGCTGTAGGGCGCGCTTGGGGTAGTTCCGCTTGCGGTGCAGCGTGCGCGCCAGGTCCTTCAGGTAGCTGCGCGTAAGAGGGCCCAGGTCGGGGCGCGGACTGGGGGCAGCCGGGGCTGGCACCGGCCGCTCAAGCACGCGTGTGGTGGTCACTAGGGTGGGGGACGCGACTGGGGAGACCGCGGCATGGGCCACCGGCACCGTGCCCTCCGGTGCCGCCGCCACAGCGGTCTGCTCCGGCGGGGGCGCCGCCGGAGCTGGCGGGGTCTTGGCCCGGGAAACGGTTGTCCGCCGGACGGACGGCGCGGGGCGCGGGCGCCTTGTACGTGGCTTCGGTGCCGGAGAGGCCGCCACGGGCGGTGGCTCGACCGCCACCTCAGGCTCTGGAAGCTGCGGGGGCTCCGGTTCCGGCTCCGCATGGAAGGTGAACTCGACCAGGGCAGGCGGCTCGAAGGGCGCGTGGGCAGCGCTGCTCCAACGGGGCAGTAGGATGGTCAGCAACCCGTGGACCAGGACCGATCCTGCGACGAAAGCAGTTCCCCGCCCCGCCGTGCCCGCGCGCCCGTGGGCATCTGCCCCAAACCCTGGGCGGGCGGCGGAGGGCCATCGGGTCGTCTGCTCGGGAACCATGGGACGCTGAAAATGATACTCAATTTCATATTCAGCAAGGGAGATCGTTCGCTTGATCGCATGCTGACCCGGCGGTTCTGGCGCCGATGGCACCTACGTACTTGATTTAACAACACTTATGCAAGATGCAGAAAGTGACCTAGATCAACGCGCGACAGGCACCGAACGACCGACGACGGCAGAATCGGTGTAAGTGCATGGGGTCGGAGCGCACCGGTGGGAATGGTTCGACGTTCTTCTCGTCACCTGTAGGGCCTGGTAGCAGATGGTGATCCCGTCGGAGCTCCTATGCGACACAGTGGAGCGGCCGTCGGGGAGCATGCGCTCCCGCAAAAACATTGCCTTGTCGGCCCATCGGTTTGACAGCTGATAGGCAGGGCGTACGATGGCGCGCAACTCCGCGGGGTACAACAAAAACCCTTTGGACTACACTGACAGTCCAGATGATCGAGCTCGTGATCCATGACAGTGAGGGGACCACGTCGATGGTGCCCAGCCTTCACGATGAGATATCGATCGGTCGCGGCGACGGAAATGTGATCCGCATTACTGGCCAAGGCGTATCGAGGCACCACGCACGGCTGGTCAGCCGGGACGGTACGTACATCATCGAAGATCTCGGCTCGGGGTACGGCGTTGCGGTCAATGGCAAGCCTATCGAGGACGTTCAGATCCTGCAGGCGGGCGATGAGGTCGCCATCGGCGATTGCGTCATCGAGGTACGGGCGCACGCACAGGGCGCTGCTCCTTTGCCGAGCATGGATGGCGGCCGGGTCCACGCGCACGCAGTCCCGGCCACCGTCGTTCCCACCAGCAAACCACCCCCAATGGCGCTATCAGCCCCAACGGGCTTGCTCCCCACCGGCAGCCCCGAGCCGTTGGGTGCCGCGCCTGCTCAGCCCCACACGGCGGGCAATGGTCACGCCGCGTTGGCCCCCGTTCCCCACGGGCACCCAGAGGAAGCGCCCGACCCGACCGCCTCGTTGCCTGCCCGTCTCGTCATGCTCGGGGATCCGAGCCCGGGAGAGGTCTTCCCGCTGAACGACCAAGGCCCGACGCACCTCGGACGGTCGGAACGGGCAGAGGTGCCGATCAATCATCGGTCCGTATCGCGCGAACACGCGGAGATCATCCGCGAGCGCGACGCCTTCCTGATCGTGGACGTCGGAAGCTCGAACGGCGTTGTCGTCAACGGGATGCGTGTACAGCGTGACGCCCTGTATCCGGGCGACGTGATCCAGTTGGGACAGGTGGTCTTCAAGTTCATCGGGGCGCAACAGACCTACGTCTTCAACCCGGCGGAGGCGGCCCATTACGCTCCGCTCGCGGGAGACCCGAGCGGACCCAAGCCAGGCGCCTTGCGCGCCGTGCTCTTGCTGGGAGCAGCGGCCATTGTCGCCGCCCTGGCTGTCCCCTGGGAGGACCTGGGACTGGGCGGCTCGGCTGACTCAAGCCTCGGTGCGGACCAGGACGAATCGGCGACCTTTATGCGGTCGCTGTCCGCGTGCCGCACGGCGATCGCCGACAACCAGTTCGCGGCTGCTCTGGGCTACGCCAACCAGGCGCTGACAGAACGGCCGGGTAGTACCGAGGCAGCGGCATGCTTGGAAGCGGCTCAGAAGCTCCAGCGCGACGACGCCGTATTTCAGCGCGGTAGGGCGCTGTTGCAGGAAGGCAAGCACGAGGCTGCCTACAAGAAGTTCACCGAGCTCACACCCAATAGCCCCATGCACACACGCCCGGAGGTGGAGCTCGCCCGAGACAAGGTTGCCGCCGCCCGCTTGGCCGAGGCCGGCGCGATCATGGGTGCCGAGCCCGGAATCGCAATCGCCAAGGCCGAAGCGGTCAAGGAAATGCCGTTCATCTCCGAAGCTCACAAGGCAGCTGCCATCGCACTGGTCGAAGCCGCGCGCCACGCTGCGGCCGCCGGGAGCGGCGAGGACGAGCCAGGCGAGCTGGACACGGCCCCGGCCACCGGGAAGACCAGCGCGCGGGCCGTGGCGGCTAAGTCGACCCGAAAAACCGCGTCGTCGTCCAGCTCGAAGAAGAGCGATCGGAAAGACAGTCGTTCCAAGCGGCGCTCAAGCAAGGGCGACAAACCGATCGAGGCCGCCAAAGCTTGCCTCGCCAAGGGGGACAACAACTGCGTGTTGGACGCGTTGAAGGGCAGGGCACACAGCGAATCCGAAATCGCGATGCTCGTAGAGACCTACCTGGCGGTCGGCAAGACCGACGACGCCCTCAAGGAGATGGCACGCTACGTCAAGCGCTTTCCAACTGCGCGTCGGGCAGCACGCTACCGGGGCCGTCTAGATCGACACGCCAAGCGCTAGCCCGCATCCATCACCAAATCACGCGTCCGTGTCCGGGACCGGGGGCCGTGTCGGGACTGGGGGCCGTGTCCGGGATCCCGGAAAGTCGCCGAGACTCGAGTCGGGCGATTTCCGGCCACGTCTTCAGTCAAAAATACAGCGAGTATTCCCTTCCCTCACCGAAGCCCCTGTGAACTCGATCGCTTGCACGATCATCACACGGGTTGGTGAGCGATGCGGGCTACTAGCCTCCAGGTCCTGCTCGGGTTTTCGGCATCAGCCCGCCACCGGGCGGGGCCGCCGACCAGGAAGGCTGTCGGCAATGCCGGATCGCGGTCTCCTGGGCGCCTGCTATTGGATGGTCTTCTCGGGGGACAGGTCGTCCATAAACCGGGGAGGCCGCTCGGGATAGGGGTATCGCTGCACGTTGGCCGCCTCCGAGTTGTTGATAACGACACCATGCCGATGGGCGAATCCCAAAAGACCGCGGAAGTGTTCCTCCGCCATGCGACGCGGTGTGTGGCTGAGCCTCACGACCGACAACACGAAGTCCGCCAGGTGGGCCAGGATGAGGGCATCGGATACCAGCGGATAGGGCGGGCAATCCACGATGATAAAGTCGTAGCGAGAACGGGCATCGATCAGGAACTTGGACAGGGCCCCACTGGACAGCAACTCCACGTTGGCACCGACGCCCGCACTGATCGAATCAAAATGCCCGAGGGACAGGTGCACCTGGCGAGTCGCCTCACGCCACGTGTGCTGTCCGGTCAACATGCCATTGAGACCGGGACGCAAGGTTTGACCCGTTAGCTCGTGGTGGGAGGGCTTGCGCAAATCACAGTCGATGACCAGAACCCGCTTCGCATCAGCCGCCAGCATGGCGGCGAGCGAAAGGGCGCTGGTCGTCTTGCCATCGGCTGGAACCACCGAGGTAAACAGCAAGACTTTCCCGTGCCCCTCGCGCAGCGCGTAGTACAGGTTGGTGCGAAGCGTTCGGTACGCCTCGGCGAACGCAAAGTTTTCTAGACCGCGCGCAAGGACATCGAAGATCGGCGGGGGCGGTGGGCCATCGCCAGTCCGTGGTGGTTCCTGAAGGGGCACGCTGGAGAACACCGGTACCTTGCCAACCACCGTACGCGCCTCGGTGTCGCTCCGCAGGGCGGTCGACAACAACGTCCGCGCAATCACCAAGAATGCCCCCAACAAGAGCCCAAGCAGCCCACTCGCGATGCGCAAGCCAAGACGAGGGGAGTCTTCGTACAGGGGCACCTGCGGGAAGTCGAGGATTCGATTCTTCGAGATGGTCGAAGCCTTCGCCATGGCCGTCTGCTGGTGCTGCTCGAGCAAATACGCGTACATCTTGCTGTACACCTCAGACTCACGGCCGATCTGTGCCAAGCCCGCTTCCGCGCCAGGCACACTCCTCAAACGCGATCGGTAGCTCCCGATCACCCCGTTGAGCTGCTTGAGTTGCTCGGATGCGCGCGCATGGCGGCTGTCGACGTAGTTGCGGATCATGCCAAGCTGGGCCTTGACCTGAACCCGTTGCTGGCGCACGTCCGGGGCTGCCTCCTTGAACATGCCTCGCAGTTCAACCAGCCGCCGTTGCGCCTGTGAGAGCGAGTCGGCCATGCCCCGCAACACCGCATCGTCCGCCTCGCCGAACATGAACGCTTCGATAGGCGGATTGTCCTCCTTCAGAGCCCGCTTGACGTCGCTCAGGTGCGACACCAGCAGCTTCGCCCGAACGCGTTCCTCCTCGTACCTGGCAAGCTGCTGAACCATCGAGTCCGCTTCGCTCTCCAGTACGACGACCGGGTTGTCGCTTCGGTAGTCGGCGAGTTTCTGCTGGGTCTCGTCGAGCGACTTCTGCATCCCCTGGAGTTGCTTTTTGACGAACTTCTCGGCCGCCTCGGCGTTTTCCGTTTTCCATGACTGCTTGATGTCCAGGTAGACGGTCATGAGGTTGCGAAGGAACGTCGCTGCCTGCCGTGGGCTCCAGCTGGTGTAAGTCAGCGACACCACCTTGGGCGGCTCGCCTCCGGTCGGCGTGGGAGCGGTCACCTCCAGGTCGCCCAAGATCCAGTCGGCGACCTCGTGCAACGGAAACACCGTGACGTCGAACTCGTCGCCCGCCTTGGGTGCCTCCTTGGCCCCGGGCTGCAAGGTCAGGGTGAGCCCAGGTGCCTTCAGCGGCACCCCGAGGCTGCCCTTGCCGAGCAGACTGCCGCCGCCGTCGCGAAGCTCGTACTTCATCTCGGACTTGAACACCACCGAGTAGCTCTGAGTGTCCCGAACGTTGTCATCCAGCGTCGTGTCGGTGGCTAGCAACTTCCGGCTGGCGACATCCAACGACGTCGGGTCGCGCCCGTCCAGGCGCCACTTCCAGTACTTGGGAGGATCCCAGCCCGGTGGGGAGATGTCGACGTTCGCACCGGCCTTGACGGCGGCCCGCCGCACGATGCTGTCGCTTCGCAGGATCTCGACCTCGCTGCCGATGTCGCTCTGGGCGCCTCCACCGGTCAGGTCGACCCCGGGTCCTTCGGGCCGATCGTTGCCGAGCTCGCCCAGGTACAAGCGCCCGGTCGCCTGGAAACCCATCGGGGAGAACGCCGTGTACCCCATCACCAGCACGAACAGCGCAAACCCGCAGCTCAAAATGAAAAGCAGGCGCTGCCGAAGCGATTGAATCAGCTGAGTGAGGTCGATGCCGTCCGAAGCTGGCGTCGTGGCGGGAACCGCGTTACCAGGGGCGTGGGGCCACCCGCCGGGCGAATCCTCTCCGTTATGGTACTCGTTCGACATGGCGTTGCGCGCTCCGGTTGAAGTGCGAGGACACGATGGTCTGAAAGCCAACGCTCCCCAACACGCCTCGGGAAATTCGGCCCGAAACATGCACCACAGGTCCCAACCCTCGCGACGCCGGGGAACAGAACATCGCCACCTTTGGTATTGCCGTGATGTACCATCGATTGGGGCCCTGTCCAGTGCTGAGCTCACACTTTTGGCCGCGTGCCGCGTTGTGGTCGGCTGGCATTAATGACTCTTGGGCGGAATGGAGTAGGCCCGTATCGCCACACATTTCGGCGGGCCCGGGAAGAGAATATTTCCAGTTATTCGGTGCAAATCCCGTCACACACGACAGAGTTCTAGTTTCCACGCATGACCCGCACAGCAATAATACACGAGTGGTTCACCGCCCTGGCGGGCTCCGAAAAGGTGGTAGAGCAGGTCTGCCAGCTGTATCCAGCCGCGGACCTGTTCGCCGTCTACGCCGACCCCAAGGTCGTCGAGGGCACGGATTATCTCAAGCATCGGCGGCTGCAGACAACCTTTATCCAGCACCTGCCGTTGGCACCCAAGCAGTTCCGTTCGTACCTGCTGCTGATGCCCCTGGCGGTGGAACAGCTAGACGTATCGAGCTACGAAGTCGTGCTCTCCAGCAGCCACGCCGTCGCCAAGGGGGTGCTCACCGGGCCGGACCAACTGCACATCAGCTATGTGCACTCGCCGATCCGATACGCATGGGACTTGCAGCATCAGTACTTGCGGGAGGCCAAATTGGCCGAGGGGCCGAAGGCCTGGCTGGCAAAGTGGATGCTTCACAAGATGCGCATCTGGGACTACCGAACAGCCGCCGGCGTCAACCATTTCGTAGCCAACTCGCGATTCATCGCCCGCCGAATCCGCAAGGTCTACGGTCGCGGCGCGGACGTGATTCACCCACCCGTGGATGTGCTGTCCTTTCAACCACGGGAACGCAAGGACCCATTCTACTTGGCCGCCTCGCGCATGGTCCCCTACAAGAAGATGGACCTCATCGTGGACGCCTTCAGCCAGATGCCCGACAAGCGGCTGGTGGTGATCGGCGACGGACCGGAATACCCCAAGGTCAAAGCGGCCGCCGGGCCGAACGTGGAACTGATGGGGTTCCAGCCGGACGATGTCCTGCGGGACATGATGCAGCGCGCCCAAGCCTTCGTATTCGCGGCCGAGGAGGATTTCGGCATCATGCCGGTCGAGGCACAGGCATGCGGCACCCCTGTCATCGCGTTTGGAAAGGGCGGAGCGCTCGAAACGATACGACCGGAAGATCACCCGGAGCCGACGGGCGTCTTCTTTCCGAACCAGACGGCCGCGTCGCTCGCCGAGGCGGTCAAATCATTCGAACGCCAGCGCGACCGCTTCGAACCGTTGGCCTGCCGCGACAACGCCCTTCGCTTCTCAACCGAGCGCTTCCGACGGGAGTTCGCGGAGTACGTCGCTAGACGCCATCAGGAGTTCCAGCAAGCCCGCTGAGAGCCTTCCCGAGCTAGCCTAGCTAGTACGCGTTCTTGTGAATGAAGCCCCTCCAGATCGTCATAAGAAGGATCCGGAGGTCCAGGGAGAGCGACCAGTTCTTGATGTAGAAGAGATCGCACTCGATCCGACGATCGAGGGAGGTATTGCCGCGCCAGCCGTTTACCTGGGCCCAGCCGGTAATGCCTGCCTTGACCTTGTGACGCAGCATGTAGTGCGGAATTTCCTCACGAAACTTGCGGACAAACACCGGGCGCTCAGGCCGCGGCCCCACCAATGACATATCACCGCGCAACACGTTCCAGAACTGCGGTAGCTCGTCCAGGCTCGTTTTGCGGAGGAAGGTACCCAAGCGGGTGCGGCGATCATCGTTCTTGTTCGCCCAGACCGCGCCCGACATGCGCTCGGCGTCCTGTCGCATCGAGCGGAACTTGTACATTCGGAACGTCTTGCCATCCAGGCCCATCCGCTCCTGCGCGTAGAAGATCGGGCCCGGCGAAGTAAGCTTGACCAGGGCACTGATAGCCAGCAGCACGGGACTCAACACGATGAGCGCGATCGCGGATCCCGCAATGTCGAGTGCCCGCTTGGCCATCGCTGCGATCCCAATGTGTGGCGAGTCGTTGATCCGCACCACCGGCAGCCCATCGAAGTCCTCGGCTTCGCACCCCAAGGTGACGTAGGCCTGCACATCGGGCACAACCCGCACGGCAACGGTTTCGTCCTGCAGCAGGCCAAGTAGACGCTCAAGGTGCGTGCTCTGCTCGTGGGCGAGCGCGACGAACACCTCGTCCACGCCGGTCTCCTGAACCAACTCCCGGATGTCCGCGATGTGGCCGAGCACCTTGGCGCCATTGACCTGTTGGGTCGAACGGCCTTCGGGAGTGACCACGCCTACGACCTTCATGCCCAACTCGGGAAAGTAGCGCATGCGATCGATCACGGTACGAGAAGCGTCACTCTCACCGACGATCAGCAACCTACGCAGGTTGAACCCGCGCCTACGCACACATCGAAGCACGACGCGGATGACGCCGTGCGAAAAACATATCGCAAAGCCCGCGATCAGCGCGAAGTGGGCCATCATCATGCGCGAGTACTTGTACTGTTTGACGAAGTACGCGAAGCCAATGAACATCAGCAGCGCGATGGCGTGCGCCTGCAACAGGTCACGGAACTCCACGACCATTCGCACCATGCGCCGCGACTCATAGATGCCGCGCCAACTGAAGACAAAGAGCCACAGGACTGCGACCGCCGGAGACAACGAGGCGTAGACCTCGAACGGGACCATCTCAATATGACCCAATTCCGGGTCTATCTTCCCCGTGGTCGCGAACAGGCTGAAACGGATCCAGTAGCACAGGTTCCAGACAGCCACGATGATGGCGGCGTCCGCGACCCGGTAGGCCAGTCCTACGAGACCGTTATAGCGCTTCAGCATTCGTTCATCCTCGCATCCGGGCTAGTAGCATAGGTGCCGACCGATCGGTCGTGCTTACTTCACACTTCGCGCTGGCGAATCGTTGCTCTTCTCCGGTCACACATGGCCCAAAGTGGGCCACGATGCCAGCGAGATTCGGGCCCCCGTGTCCGAAAGAGTCCACGCGCAGGCACATCTGTCAAGCGGTGATAGAAAATATTCCCGCACATCTCGTCGCTGCTTTGTGCCAATGTGGCTGCATCATTCCGTGGCAAGCGGGCCCTCAAAACCGACGCGTGGGTCTGCGGGAGGGTTTCCCAAAAACCCGAGAACGGGATTGAGTCGTGGCGGGCATCGGTGTTAAGAGAGCGCACATACAATGGGGCGGCTCGTCAGCAAGCAGGCCCCGGCAAGGGCGGAGCACGCGGGCGAGACCCGGGTCGCTCAACGCCCAAATGGGTTTGCGCCCAGCCGGGGGAAAGGTGACGAACAACGTGGGTGAACGATGGCAGGTCGTTGACGCTGGGTGGGGGCCGCAATGCGTGCGGGGCGCAGCACGAGCGGGAAAACCATGCTTGCGCGCATCCGAGGTTGTGCTCGCGGCGCTGTTGTTGACCGCCTGCAGCAGACCAGCAGTCGTCTCGCGCCCACTCCCTTCGCCGATCGTGTCGCAGCAGACCAAACACCTCGACGCGAAGCAGCTCGATGAGTGGATGGGCGGCCGACCGGATGAAGCGTACCGCGTGGGCCCAGGGGACACGCTCCTGGTCGCCGTGTACGGCCACCCCGAGCTCGCGATCTCGCAGGCCGCCGGCGCAGGACAGCTTGGCAACCTGCGCGGGGCCGGCTTGGTGATCGACAATGATGGATCGATCCAGTTCCCACTGGTTGGGTCCGTCAACGTCGAAGGCAAGACAACCAAGGAACTCCGGGAGTATCTCGAGGAGCGCTTGCGCAAGTTCGTACAGGCGCCGAAGGTCACGGTCCAGGTGCTGTTTCCCGGCAAGATTCGGTACTACATGCTCGGCCAGTTCCGCGATCCCGGCCTCAAGTTCAGCGATCGCCCGTTGCGGCTGCTCGAAGCCATCGCGCTGTGTGGATCCGTCGATCTGGATAGTGCGAGCCTGCGCAGCGCATACATCGCGCGAGGGGACAAACGCCTACCCGTCGATTTTCGCCGTCTGATCCTGGAAGGAGACATGAAGCAGAACGTCCCCTTGTGGCCGGGGGACGTCGTGATGGTCCCCAACAGCTCGGCCGACGCGGTCTTTGTCTTCGGTGGCGTCCAAGGGGAACGCCAGGGCGGCGCCGTGCCCTTCGTCAATGGACGCTTGGACATCCTGCAAGCGCTGGCACAGGCAGGGTTCGGGTTCCGGGAAAGGGCCGCAGGCATCCTGTCGGACACTCGCGTGATCCGAAGCGAGGGTGACCGGGGCGAGTTGTTCGTGGTGGACGTGGAGCGCATCCTGGATGGAGAGGCCGCCAACTTTCTGCTGGCGCCGGGCGACGTGATCTTCGTGCCAACAGCGGCGATCACCGACTGGAACCTCGCCTTGCAGCAGCTCTTGCCAACCCTCCAGGCGATGTCGGCCACCCTGCAACCGTTCGTGCAGATCGAGTTCCTCACACGTGACAGAAACTGAGGACGCCATGGTGGATGCCGACCTGCTACAGGCAGCCAGGGACGCCCTTGGACGGAGCCATGCACCCTATTCTCGCTTCCACGTCGCGGCAGCAGTTAGAGCGCACGATGGCCGCGTGTTCGTCGGGGTCAACGTGGAGAACGCCAGCTATGGCTTGACGGTGTGCGCCGAACGCGTCGCAGTGTTCAGCGCGGTTGCCGCGGGTGCCACACAACTCGAACAGATGGCCTTGACGACCGAACCAGCCCCAACCCTGCCCGAGCACAGCATGCCCTGTGGGGCCTGCCGCCAGGTGATGGCCGAGTTCATGCAACCCAGCGCAGGCGTGCTGGTCGACCGGGTCGGATCCTTCCAGCTCGCGGAGCTACTTCCTCACCCGTTCGTCCTGTCGCCCTAGCCCGGATGATTCATGAACGCTGCGTCGGATCGCGCAGGGATTCGGCTTCACACGGCTTTTCGGCGACCGACGGGAATACTCTCCGTATTGGCTAGGGCGGCGAAAGCCGTGTGAAGTCGAAGAACAAGCGAGGCGATGCAGCGTTCATGAATCATCCGGGCCAGCCCGGATCCGGGCTGGCCCGGCAGGTAGGGCGTATCTCTGCACACTTGTGTAGGTCGGCGCACACCCAGGCCCGGGCTAGCTAGCTAGCTAGCCTCCGAGGCGGCCATCCATCGGGATGACCAGGCCTTCTCGCCGCGCCCTCTCGTAGGCGAGCCGGCGTTGCTCTGTGATCTCGGCCTGTTGAGCGTGGGGTTCGCCGGTGGGGACCGATGGCCCCGCAGGAACCTCCGTGTGGCGAATGTGCTTGTCGGCCTGGTACATCTACAACCTCCTGATGGGCACGTGGGCACTGTTCAAGCAAACGCCATGCCGTCACCGCCGCATCAGGGCATCCAGAGCAGCCTCGATCTTGTCTCGAAAATCGGCGGCGTGTGGAATGAAGGTGTAGTTGGGATGGGCAGACCACACCGCACGCAAGCGCTGATCGATCTCGACGGCGGCTGTCCGGTCCTCGCTGCGAATCGGATTGCCACTCGCGATTGAGAGGCCCCCCGCAGCCGCGCTTTCGAGGAATACAACCGCATCATAGCGGCCCAGCTCTGCCTCCAAGGTCGTACGCATCGCGGCGAAGAACCCCGCGTGCCCCTCTGGCCAGTACCCACCGCCGTCTGGCGTTCCCCGGTCACACAGCAGGACCTGGTTGGGCTGCGCCCGGGATCCATGGAAGTCCTCGAGCGAAAGTTGGGTATGAAAGATAGCGTGCTGGATCGCACGCCGTTGGGTCGCGGTGTGCACCTTGGGGAACACGTGCGTAAACATCAACGTCGCGACCTCCGAGACTCCCACAAAGCGCTTGGGATCCCGGCGTAAGGCCTCGCGAAGAACCGTTGTCTTGCCAGCGCCTGGGCCACCGGACACCGCAACTCGTGGGATCGCTTGGCCCGCCAGCGACATCACGCTACTCCGTACCGTACAAGCGGTCGCCCGCGTCACCAAGCCCCGGAACCACGAAGCCGTTGCCGTCGATCTCCGGGTCCACAGCGCACGTGTAGATGGGAACGGTCGGGTGCACCGAGGCGAAGCGCTCGACGCCTGGCTGCGCGGCCACTAGACACGCGAAACGCACGGAACGCGCACCCGATTCCAACACGCGATCGACGGCCGCGACGGCAGACCCTCCACTGGCCAAGACGGACGACACAACGACCGCATCACGGTTGTCCATCTCGCCGGGCAGCTTGAGATAGTACTCCACCGACGTTCGAAGCTTCAGGTCGCGGTACAGCCCAATGTGCCCCACGCGTGCAGATGGCACCACGGACAACATCCCGTCTACCACGCCGAGTCCCGCCCGCAGAATGGCGATGAATGCGTGTTTCTTCCCATCGAGTTCCACCCCCTCGGTGCGCCCTACCGGGGTGTCGACGGAAACCGGCTTGGTGGCCGCATCACGCATGATCTCATAGGCCAAGAGCGCACCGATCTCGTGCGTCAACGCGCGAAACCCGCGTGTGCTGACCTCCTTGTTTCGAAGCAGCGTCAACTTGTGTTGAGCTAGGGGGTGGCTGAGTACGTGAACGTTGTCGGTCATGGGTCTAGAAAACCGTCCCGTCGCTATCGATTCGAATCGGAGGCCCCCCATCGGGGCGCAACTCCTTGGCGATCTCGCGCCCCGCTTCCCATGTGCCGCCTTCCAGAATGGAAGAGAGCGGAAGAGCGTCCGCGGCGACTCCCAGTTCCGCTTGCACGAGCGGCACCATGCGGTCGAGCAGAGCGACGGTCAAAGCCCGCCACTCGACGATTAGCTCCGCATCCACCCGATGTGAAACACGGGTAGCGGTCTCGTCGCGCGGGCAAACCACGCCCGTGTCGATCAGAAGGCCTCCGTTGCGGTACTCGGCCAAACCCGTCAAGGCGGAGACCCCGGACACTTGCAGCCCAGCCACCTGCAGCGGCTCGATCATCGAGTAGGTCAGCCACTGGGACAGCTTGTGAAACGGGACAAAGCCAGCTCCGGGCCCCGTGCCACCTGCCCGCGGGTGCCGCCAAACGTCCCCCAGTGGAACGCCAGCTAGCGCGGGCCCACCTGGCCAAATGCTGCCCAGGCCTTCAAGCAAAGCATCCAGCACGGTGTTCGCGTGAACGCCACCCTCTTCTGCACGCGCCTGGAAGAAATCGACTAGTCCGCCGATGCGCCCTTCCTCTCCGAACACGTCGGCTCGTTTGGTCAGGGCTTCGCCGAGCGCCTGCAAGAGCCCCGCGCGCCCGCCCAACCCGGCTAGAGGATTGTCGGCGGAGACCTGGAATGCTCGGCCCAGTCGCTCGGTGGTCACGGCGAGCAAGCCTTCGGCATCGACCTGATACGGCAAACCGTGGCTCGAGAGGCCTCCGGCCGCGATCCATCTCATGCTCGCCACGGCCAGGCCCTCGGACCGGGCCAATGTCTGACCTGTCTCGGACTCATGGTATCGCCAGCGTGGCCCACTACCCGCGTCGAGCAGGACGCTGACGACCACCATATCGCATAGCGCGCGTGCTCGTTCGCACGGGTCCTGGTCGTCGGTACGCCTCTCCAGGTCCGAAAGCCTTGGAACGCCGCCCACATCGAAGTGCCGCAAGCGCCCGTGGATCGGGACCTTCAGGTCCGGGTAGCGGCGCCGCGTGACGGTGGCCGTCCGAACGGCCGCGACTGGCAAGCGGTCAAGATGCACCTCGAAGTGCTCGAGCTGACCTTCGATCCCGTACGCAAGCAGGCGGTCGCAGCGCTCGCGGATAGTGGCCAGATCACGTAGGTAAAGCACCGCCTCTTCGAGCACTCCCGCACGCGTGCCGCGTATCGCTGTCATTCCTCGAGCCCGCGGCCCTTGATCTGCGCGAGGCCCGTCGAGGGCGGAATCGAGCCCTCGGTGTAGTACCCAGATGCGATCTTGGCCTCGATCTCCACACGGGCGTCGGCGGGAACCAGGTCGTCGGGAATCTTGACGCGCTCCCCGATCTCGATTCCCGAAGCTACGATTGCGTCGTACTTGACGTTGCTCATCGAGACGAACCGATCGATCCGCCGAATCCCAAGCCAATGGAGAACGTCGGGCATCAACTCCTGAAAGCGAACGTCCTGCACGCCCGCAACGCATTCTGTGCGAGCAAAGTAGGCGTCAGCGCGGTCTCCACCCGCTTGGCGCTTACGAGCGTTGTACACGAGAAACTTCGTAACTTCCCCGAGGGCCCGCCCCTCCTTGCGAAAATACGCAATCAGCCCGGTACCTCCTTCTTGGGCGGAACGAACGCACTCCTCGATCGCGTGGGTCAGGTACGGCCTGCAGGTACAGATGTCTGAGCCGAACACGTCCGATCCGTTGCACTCGTCGTGCACGCGGGCTGTCAGGGGCACACTCGGCTCGGCAATCCGATCGACATCGCCGAACAGATAGACGGTTTGGCCGCCGATCGGCGGCAAGAAGACCTCTAGATCACCGCGGGTGACAAGCTCGGGATACATACCGGCTGTCTGCTCGAACAGCGTGCGACGCAGGTCTCGTTCCTTGATACCGAAGCGCTTGGCAACGCCCGGCAAATGCCAAGCGGGCTCGATGGCTGCCTTCGTCACAACAACGTCCCCCGTGCCTCGCAGCACAGAACCGTCCGGTACCAAGCGCCCCTCTGCGATGGCCTGCTTGATCTCAGGCAGTTCGATATGGGCGGTGGTCACGGCAATCGTCGGCTGGATATTGAGACCAGCGGCGAGTTCGTCCGAGAACGCGTCGCTCACAAGGTGGCCATACGGATCGAGCGACACGATTCGATCAGCATCGTGCCAGCTGGCATGGGGCCCCACGGTGCGTGGGGGGCGAGTGTCCGTCAGGTCGGGCTGATGACGAGGGTCGAGGGCACCCGCTGCCACGGCCAGCGCACGATAGACGCCGTAGGAGCCCCCGTGCGCGCCGATCACGTTGCGCTCGTTCACGTCAGTCAAGGTGGCGATGAGCGGGCCACGCTCGTCGGGCCTGGACGCGCCCCACCGAATCTCACGCGGGCGTCGACCATTGGAGTTGGGGTGAGTGAGCAGGCGAATGTGCCCGATGTCGTGATTGTGCTTGGTCATCAGCTCATCCAACCGCCCGACACAGCAGGCGCCCACTTGGAAGTGATCTTGCGCAGGTCGGACCAGAATGCGACGCCGCCCGCTCCGGTGATGTCGCCACTACCGAAACGGGAATCACGCGTCCCACCAAAGGAGAACGGTTCCCTAGGAACCGGTACCCCCACATTGACACCCACCATGCCACTGCGACACCCAAGCGCGACCGCACGCGCCACTGAACCGTCGCGCGTAAAGACGCTGACCGCGTTGCCAAAGCAGCTTTCTGCCTCGAATGAGAGCGCGTCCTCCAGCGTAGACACACGAACGATGCTGAGCACGGGACCGAACAGCTCCTGTCTCGCGGCCGCGCTTTGTGGTGTGACGTTGTCCAAAACCGTGGGACCGAGCCAGAAGCCCCCGGGGTAAGCCACCGGAGGCGTGGCACAGCGGCCATCGAGGCGGATCGCTGCACCGTCAGCGGCGGCCTGTTCGATCGCGGCCAGCAGGCGCGCGCGGGCGTGCTGATCGATCAGCGCTCCCATGTCGGTGCCCAGACGTATCTCACTTGCCGCGCGCAGGATGCCATCCACGAGATCATCGCAAGTGCCCACGGCAAGCAGTACGCTGCCGGCCATGCAACGCTGACCGGCGCAGCCGGTGAATGAAGACACGACCCCGGTGATGGCCACGTCGGGATCCGCGTCTGGCATCAGGATCATGGGGTTCTTCGCGCCGCCGAGTGCCAGTACCCGTTTTCCATGAGCCGCGGCGCGCGCGTATACGCGCCTGGCGACGGGCGTCGAACCAACGAACCCTACGGCGGATATATCCGGGTGATCGATCAGGGCCTCACTGGCGAGCGACCCGCCATGCACCACGGACAGGACACCCTCCGGATAGCCAGCGTCACGCATCAGCTCCGCCAGTCGCGTAGCCGTCAGCGGAACCTTCTCGGATGGCTTGAGGATGAAAGCGTTGCCAAGCGTGACAGCGATTGGAAACATCCACATCGGAACCATGGCGGGAAAGTTAAACGGCGTGATGCCACACACGACGCCCAGCGGTACTCGATGGGCCTCGCACAACACCCCCTGGCTCACCTCCAAAGCGCCACCGGCAGGGAGGTTTTGCAGACTGGTCGCGTACTCCACAACCTCAAGCCCCTTGAGCAAGCCAGCCCGGGCCTCGCCAAGCGTCTTGCCCGACTCGCAAGCGACGCACTGGGCCAACTCCTCCAAGTGTTCGTGCACAAGGGCCCGGAACCGGAACAACAAGGAGGTACGCTCCTTGATCGGCGTGTGCGCCCATGGCACGGCCGCCGTGCGCGCACGTGACACCACCCTTGCCACATCGGCTAGGTCGCTGTCCGGCACTGTGCCCAAAACACCCCCGGTGTAGGGGCTGACCACCGCAACGCGTCCGGTGGACCCGCGCGGCGGGTCGCCTGCCAGAGCGACGTGAACCGGCTCTGCAGGAACGACGATCTGGTGGTCTTGTGCCTGGCTCACTTCTTCACATCATAGCACCGATGCCCGCGGGGCCGTCCAACGGGCCGACCCGCTTCATGGACCCGTGCTTCAGCGACCCACTCGCGAAGGGACCGCGCACGGATTCGGCACCTACTTATTGGAGCAGGATCACATCGGTGGCGCAGCCGAGTAGGATTTCGACCGCATTGTGGCCGTTGGTCTCAATTGCCTCACAGGTCTGTGGACAGGCGATCACGCGGCCCGGCTCCAGGTTGTCGTCGTAGTGCCAGCCGTTGGCAACGCAGTCTCCCGCGACCGGCACCCGTCCGAGGGATAGGGCGCCTCCCTCACCGCCGCTGATCTTGACGTTGACCCGATCAGGGTCAATGGCCTCCCCCTGCTCAGGTTCCGGCAACCCCCACTCGCAGGACAGGGGAACCTCCTGGGTGGTCGTTTGCGTTTGCAGCTGCGTCATGGTCTGCAGTTCCGTTTGCTTCTGTAGCTCGGTCTGCGTTTCGGTGGTCACGATGGTGTCGCGGATTTGAGCCAACGAGTCTGCTAGCTGTCCAGCACCACCGGAGATGTCACAGGAGAAGCGAGCAGAATCGGGATCGCAGTCGACGGCCCCCCCCTGCTGCGCAATGGCATCGAGCAGGTCGAAGTCTGCACCCGACAGGCCGACTGTGAACGTGCGCACACCATGGTCGTCGAACGCCGCTTTTGCGATCGCCGTCAACTCGGCGTCATCCTCGCTGCAGGTGTTATCGTACTGGGGGCGGCCATCGGTTACGACCACCGCTACGCAGTCCTCGTCCGGGTTGGCCTGCTGGAAGGTTTTGCAGTACTCGGTCGCCCCCAGGAGCGCGCCCTCAAGCGGCGTGCTGTTGCCATTGGGCGCCTGACCGGCAAGCGACGTGGTCACCATGCTGGCGTGACCGGGCAGGCGACCAAGGGGCACGGCCGGCGTACTGTAGCCCGAGCCGTCGTCACAGCTGCCTCCGCTGATTGGAAAGTACTGGAGGGCGATGTCGATGCCTTCAGAAGCCGGGTCCTGAACGAACTCGCCGAACGCTGGGACCGCGTCCGACCACAGGTCATACGGCTCGCTCGTGGCCGGGTCCACCACGCCATAGTCCGAGCTCATGCTGAGAGATTTGTCGAAAAGCACGTACATCGCCACAGGCTGGGGCACCTCGACCTCGACCTCGACCTCGACCTCGACTTCGACTTCGACTTCGACCTCGACCTCGACTTCGACCTCTTCTTCGACAACGAGTTGTTCGGCGGCGACCGCGGAGGCGGCGCACACCTCGTCGTCCGAGAGCTCGCCATCATCATCCCCGTCGCCATCGCCGTCGCCGGCCGTGCCACCATCAAGCAGCTGCGCAACACCGCCGTCGTCCTGCACGGCATTGTCAAACGGGTTATCGCCCTGCGCGTCACGGTCCGCCCCGCGCTCACCCAGATCCCTGGGCTTCGAGACTTCACCACAAGCGCTCGCGACCGTCGCTACAAGCAGCACCAGCAATCCGCGGTAAGACAGCACGCTCAACCTCCAAGAACCCCGTATTGGGACGTAAAATTTACGATAGAGGCGACGTTATTTCAACTAAAAGATAAATTTGTAGTCTGGGTGGGACTCCGGAGTGCATTTCGGCACCGGAAACCACATCCACGGTCGCTGCGCAAAAGCCCGTGAGGTCGAAGGACGAGCGAGGCGGATTCGAAGTCGTGACTGCTCCGGGCTAGCTGCGGTCCAGCTGGTCCACGTCGCGTACAGCACCGCGCGCGGCGCTGGTCGTGAGCAGGCCGTAGGCTCGCAGAGCCGCCGATACGACGCGTTCGCGCGTTGGCTTGAACGCAGCAGGGCCCTTGGCCCGCATCCGTTCTCGCCGGGCAGAGAGCACGTCGTCGGAAACGCGTAGGGCAATCAGGCGCTTGGGAATATCGATCTCGATGGTATCGCCTTCCTCGATCAGCCCAATCGCCCCGCCCTCGGCGGCCTCCGGCGATACGTGCCCGATGCTCAGACCACTCGTCCCACCGCTAAAACGGCCATCCGTGAGTAGGGCACACTGCTTATCGAGACCCTTCCCCTTTAGAAATGCGGTGGGATAGAGCATTTCTTGCATGCCGGGCCCGCCGCGCGGCCCTTCATAGACAATCACCACACAATCCCCCGGTTCGATCGCGTCGGCCTGGATGGCTTCGCCGGCAGCCTCTTGAGAGTGGAACACGCGCGCTCGACCGGAGAACTCGAGGATCGAAGCATCGACTCCTGCGGTCTTCACGATGCAGCCATCGGTCGCGATGTTCCCATACAGCACGGCAAGCCCGCCATCTTGACTATAGGCGTGCTCGCCGGAGCGAATGCAGCCAGCCACAGCATCCATGTCCGCATCCGCGAAGTACTTGTCCTGGGAAAATGCCACCGTCGTCCGCACCCCTCCCGGCGCGGCAAGTGCGCGCTGCTTGGCGGCCGTACTCGCTGTCGAGCCCCGAATGTCGTGCTCATCGATGGCCTGGCCCATGGTCGGGCTGTGGATGGTCGCAACCTCTGGATGGATCAGACCCAGGCGCCGGAGCTCTCCCATGATCGTGAATACGCCGCCAGCTCGGTGCACGTCCTCAACATGATAGGCGCTCGATGGCGCCACCTTGCAGAGGTTAGGGACCCTACGCGAGAGCCGGTCGATGTCCTTCATCGTGAAGTCCACCCCCGCCTCCTGGGCCATCGCCAACAGGTGAAGCACGGTGTTGGTCGATCCTCCCATGGCGATGTCGAGTGCCATCGCATTTTCGAACGCGTCGAACGTAGCGATGGAGCGCGGAAGCACGCTCGAGTCCCCGTCCACATAATACGCTTTGGCGGCCCCCACGATGCGCTGCGCGGCCGTCTGAAACAGCTCCCAGCGCGTCGCATGGGTTGCGAGAATGGTCCCATTGCCAGGCAGTGCCAGACCGATCGCTTCGTTCAGGCAATTCATGCTGTTGGCGGTAAACATACCGGAACAGGAGCCGCAAGTCGGACACGCGCTCCGCTCCACTTCAGCCAAGCGCTCATCGCTCACGCTGGCATCGCTGGACTGGACCATCGTGTCGATCAGGTCCAGCTTGTGCACTACCCTATTGCCATCTCGATCGCGGTCTCCGGAGATCCTGCCCGCCTCCATCGGGCCACCCGAAACGAAGATGGTTGGCAGATTCAGCCGCATGGTCGCGAGCAGCATGCCCGGCGTAATCTTGTCGCAGTTCGAGATGCAGATCAGTGCGTCCGCGCAGTGGGCGTTGACCATGTACTCGACGCTGTCGGCAATCAGCTCGCGGCTTGGAAGCGAGTAGAGCATGCCACCATGCCCCATGGCGATGCCGTCGTCGACGGCGATCGTGTTGAACTCCACGCCGTACCCGCCCACCTCGTCGATCACGCGCTTGACCCGCTGCCCCACGTCATGGAGATGCACGTGGCCGGGCACGAACTGGGTGAAGCTATTGGCGATCGCAATGACGGGCTTGTCGAAATCGTCATCGGTCATGCCGGTGGCCCGCCACAGGGCGCGGGCGCCAGCCATGTTGCGACCGTGGGTGGAGGTACGACTGCGGTAGGGCTTGTTGGAGGTCACGGGCTCCTCGGGACGGTTGCGGCAGCCACGTAGGACCGCCTCCGATGCTCTTTACCAAGCCCCAAAGCCGCGTCAACCTGCCAGCCCAAATCCAGGGCACGGGATGCGGCTTCCCAGCGCTTTCTGTTGAGAAGGGGACTCGGATGGCCCCTTCGACCGACGGGAACGCGCGCCGGGGAGTCGAATGCGACGTGCAGAGCGCGGCGGTGGGAAGCGGCGTCGAGCGAGGGAGGCTTGCCCGGAGCTATTTCGAGAGTACGCCGAAATAGGTGATGACGAGCGGCCCCTCCCCCACGTTCTGAAGCGAATGCCGCTCACCTGGATGCACCGTGACGCAACTGCCAGCTTCGATCGACAGCTCTCGGCTGTCTACGCGAAGAAGCCCCCGTCCACGCTCGACCAGATAGACCTCGGACATGTCTTCGTGCACGTGCGGTTGGACTTCCGTACCGGGGGGAAACGTCGCCTGGGCAAATTGTGTGATGGCTCCCACCTGGCCAGCGCGCAGCATGACGCGCTTCCGGATGGTATCTGCCCCGTGTACCGGCTCGTCCGGGAGAGACTTCAGGTGACACTGAAACATCCCGGATGATGTAAGCACGGCTGATAGCTCGGCGCAACGCACAGGGTCCCTCCGCAGCACCCAGCGGACAGAGGTGTGGCAACGGCTTGCACAGCAAGTCTTTACGAAGCTTCAAACCACGAAAGGAACGTCCGAACAGGCTCGTCGTGACCGGGAGACGGCGGGCTCGTGTCGGCATAAGTGCGGCCCTTACCCACGTCGCCGGATACGTTGGCGGCTTGCTTCTCCCCGGCATCTGCCCAGTTCCTCACCCGATCGGACGCCACAGTCACGCCCGTCTCGCCGGGCCCGATGCCGAAATCACGTGCGCAAAGACCCGCGCATTCGTTGGCAGCACAGGGGACATCCACCGAAGGGCGACTCCGAGGCGTTTCCGGGATAGGGTACGGCCCATGAGCACGAAGTGGGTGCGCGTGGCGATGGCCTCTGTTGTGGGTGTGTTGGGCTGCGACAGTAAGATCACGGTGACCGATGCGGGCCGCCCCGCCTACATCGATTTCGGGAACCCGGACGCTGCGATTGTCGATCGCGACCAGGCGAGCAAGCAACTGGACGCATCGCTGCAGGACGCGTTCTTTATCGATGACGCGCCGCCCCCGTACTGCGGTCCGGACGGCGGCCGCAGGGAGCCGATGGACCCGGGAGGGACGCCCGGCTGTCCCGCGGACAAGAACCGACAGGGCTGCCCTTGCCCAGAAGAAGGCATGAAAGCTTCTTGCTGGCCGGGACAGCGCATCCACCGCAACCGCGGCATTTGCGAAGACGGAAGGACGGTGTGTCAGGGCACGCTCGAGTTCGGCCTGCAGTGGGGGCCGTGTGACGGCTATGTGCTGCCCGAAGAAGACGCCGAGGAAGGCGCCGAGGCATGCGAGTGCTTCACCGCTGGACGCTGGCAGCTCGACAACCTGGTGCCCTGCCTGCAGCAAAACGATGGCAAGGTCTTCATGTACTCGAGTTCGCTAGACAAGGACGGGAACTATCGGTGCGAATCGCTGGCGTCGCCGCCCCCGTCACCAGCGGCCCACTGGGCCGACAGTGTCCTCAACGTTGACTGCGAAGGGCGCTTCGAGCTCTGCTATACGATCAAAGCCGGCGACAGTGACCAACCCAGCCAAGACGACTGCATCATCATGCGTGAATGCTTCGATGTCTGGTATGAAGACGCCCGCAGCGATGTGCCGCTGCGGCTGTCGGGCTGGGCCTCAAGCGACAGCGACTGCGGGAAACGTTTCATGAGAGAAGGTGGATACGGGGAGATGACAGTCAAGGGACTGAGCATCCAATGCCAGGAAGTAGATGACGGAGATGGCAACCCACGCGTATTCTTTCGCACCAACTACTGCCCACCCGACTGCAAAGAGCGCCCCAATGACGCGGAATGTAGGGACTGCACGACTGGCGGCGACGGCGAGTTCACTCGGGACTAGCTAGTTGCTAGTGTCCATCCAGGAAGGGCAGGCGCCCTTTCCCCCGTCGCGGCCAAGCCGCCCGATGTACACCCACCAGTCCCCCATTCCGCGGCGCTTCGCTCCGGGCGCAGAGGCAGCGTCAAAAAGGCTATCTTCGGGATGGACCGCTGTACTCGCTGTATTTTCGACTGAAGCGAAAGCGCTGTGGAGTCGAGCAGTTGTGCGAGGGCGCGAGCCTTGGTGATGGATGCGGGCCAACGAGCCAACTATTCTGGATGCCGGGGGCGCCGGGGCCAGAGCAACAGGATGGTCGGCGGCCACAGGCACGCGGCCAGGATCGTCGCGAGCGATACGAAGGCGCCGGACAGACCGAAGCGGGCAAGCAGCCAGCCAGCAAGCGGGAACAGAATCAGGTACCCGAGCGCACCGAGCCAGGCCTCAAACGAGACGACGGATGCCCGAATAGGCCGTGGGACGAGACTCTGGATACGCACGTTGACGATGTTCCTAAACACCACATGGCAACTCGCTACCGCAACCAACACCGCCGCACCTAGACCGCGCGCATGGTCCCAAGCGATCGCGACGAATACAAAGGAAAGCGGTAGGACCAGGATCAACGCCACGAGGCCACACAGAAGCCGCCCTCGGTCGTGCGACAGCCATGCGGAAAGTGGCATGGTGGCCGCCTGCAAGAGGGAGATACTCGCAACGGTGAGCCCGATCCCGGCGAGCGAGAAATCAGCATCGATCAGGTAGCGCTGGGTAATCCAGTAGACGAAAACGAAGAACGGGTTGCCAAGGCCCCCCAGGAGGAGCAACGCTTGGACAACCCGGTTGCGGCGCATCTCCGAAAGGCTCTCGCGAAGGACCTGGCGGTAGCTACGCTGTTGGAGAGCTGCAGCATCGTCGACCTTGACTAGACTCAGTACTCCAACGATCGAAGCGAGGGCCGACAAGACGAACACCGACATGGGCTTCCACGCGTACATCAAAGCGCCCACCGTACCGGCCAGACCAATGCCCAACGTGTTGAGAAAGCGAAGTCGCGCCAGCGCCGCGCCATAGCGCTCCTCGTCTCCGACGCGCTCTAGGTGAGCATGCAAGAGCGTGGTGTCGGCGCCTGAGCGAAAGGCCGTTGCTACTCCAATCACGATCTGTGCGCTCGCGATCGCCCACACCGATCCCGGTACCAAGAACAGGAGGATGCCGACGGCTTGAAGCATCCCGGCGAGAATCAGGGACCGGGTGCACCCCACCCAGTCGGCAAACAGGCCCGAGGGATACTGCGCCACCATCATCCCGACGGACGCGAGTCCAATGACCGACACGGCGACCGCCTCCGGGCGCGCGATCCCTCCCTCGGCAAGCTCTGCCTCCATGTGGTGCACCAGCACCGGCAAGTAGAAGTAGAAACGGGCAACCAGCGCATGGGCGAAGATGCGCGCTTCTGTCTTGTCGCGCGGGCCGAAGCGGGCAAACTGGCGCGAGTTCATCCCGCGGCGAGGGCCTCGACCGCCCGTTTGATGCTATCGGGGTCCAAGCCCTGGTGACCGATGTGCTCCCACAACCCTCCATCGCCCGCACGCGCGGTGCCCAGATGTCGATAGCGGGGATGGTACCCACGCTCGAGAAGCCATGTCCCGTAGCGCACGCCCAAGCCGGTGCTGCGGTTCTGGCTCTCGACGAGCAATACAAACGGTGCCGAGCCCGCCAATCGCAAGCCGTCTTCATCCACCACGTTCAGGGTTGGCTTCGCAATCAACCCGACATCCATGCCCTCGGCACGCAACCGCTCCACCGCATCCAGGGCACGAAACAGCATCTCGCCGTAGGTGACAACGTAGCCGGCGCTGCCCTCGCGCAACACTTCATCGTGATCTGCGACGAACGTGTAGTCGCCACCGAACTGAAGCTCGCCCTGTGGCGTCAGAATGTCGGGAACGGGAGAGCGGGTCGAGTAGACGAAGCGAAGGCCTTCGTCCCAGAATACGTGCTTGACCACCGCACGCATCTGATGTTGGTCAGCGGGGTAGTAGAGCCGTGTCTTGTCGTTTTCCTCGACGCCATTGTGGGCGAAGAAGTTGTTGATTCCGAAATGACAGGCGTTGTCGGCCATGTCGTCTACGCCCGCGTGGGAGAAGTGGGCGAGCACATTGGACTCATTGAGTCTCGCCATTGTGATCTCGCTGATCACCATCTCCTGAAATGCAGAAAACGTTGCGAAGACTCCCTGGCGCCCCTTTTCCATGCCAAAGCCGGCCGCTGCAGAGTAGTTGCCACGTTCCATGATGCCGCCAGAGAGGTAGATGTCGGGGAAGGCCTTGCGAATGTGGGACAGACCGCAGGAGCCCTCCAGGTCATTGTCCACGACCAGAACCTGGGACTGGCGCTTGGTCTCTGGCAGGGTTTCCAGCACCTCGCAGACCGCGTGACCGAATACGTCCCGGTTCTTGCCCCAGGTCTCCGCAGCACCCCGGTAGGCCTTCGGACGTGACATGGCAGGTGCAGCCTCGATGTAGGCCACTGCATCGACATGGCCCCGCGCTCGGAGATACTCGAGTGCGACGGGTACGCTGACGACGTCGTGCCCTTTCGGGGTTCCTTCAACAGAACCCAGCCCGGGCGCCATGGGTCGGCGGTTGATCACGGCGACGGGGCCTTCGGTGGTCATCGCGCGGGCCATCCGATCGTACAGACCTGCCAGGTCCTCGCCGTCCCCCTTGTCTACCTGCAGGCCATGTCCACACAGGGTACGCTCGATGTCGAAACCCGGCAGATACTCACTTGGATGTCCGGCGATCGTCACATCGTTGTCGTCGATGAACAGTTTGATCGGCAAGGCCTTCGCGACGGCCAGACGGGCGGCCTCGGCATCATTGCCTTCCTGCTGGGAGCCATCTGATCCAAACAGAACGACAGACTTGCCCGGGTTGGCCAGCGCCACCCCGTTGGCGTACGGCCACATGTGCCCGAGGCGCCCCGATGAAAACTCAATGCCCGGCGTGAAGCCCCTCTCAGGATGACCGGGTAGCTTGGAGCCGGCGACGCGATACTCGAGCAGGCGTTCCACCGGCATGTGACCCGCCAGCGCGCTCATCAAGTACTGAATCGCGACGCGGTGCCCAGCTTCGTCGAACAGGATGGGCACGATGTTCCCGGCACCGCGCATGAACGCGTCAGCGATCAGGACCTCGGGCACGATATCGTAGGGGCCTCCAGTGTGGGGGGGGGGGGCGCCCCAGCCCGGCGCGACCGCGCCAGCGCAGACGCGAGAAAGCACAACCAAGGAGCGCGAGAGAAGAGG
>JAPPOR010000360.1 GCA_028817905.1 Myxococcales bacterium | reverse complement strand
GGATCGCCCCTGGGGGGACGCCTGCGAACTCGGCTGCGATGAACGCCTCGAGAGCTTCCTGGCTGCCCTCCCAGTAGCCATACATGACGCAGTGGTGGTGCAGCTGAAAAACATCTGTGTCTCCCGTCCCGGGCAGCGCGTTAATCTTTAGGTTGGTGCCCAGGAGGGCGGAGGTGTGGGTTGACCTGATGACCTGCTCCCAGGCTTTCAGGATGTCGAGGGTGACATGTTGCGGATCCGGGCTTAGATAGCAGTCGCTGGCTGGCTTAGGGCAGTTCCACTCGAGTTCAAAGCGATGGATGACTTCGGGCAGGGGGAAGGTCTTGATGACCAGCTCGGTCACCAACCCGTAGCTCATCCCGCCGCCGCCTCGCAGCGCCCAGAGGATGTGCTCGTTGTGGGACTCGCTCACCTCCACCTTGTCGCCGGAGCCCAGGATCACGGTAGCGCCCACCAAGTGCTCGCAGCACATGCCGTACTTGCGCGTCCAGGGGCCCCAGCCGCCGCCCTGAATGAAGCCCGTCAGTCCCACGGTCGCACAGGTGCCATGGGCGATCATGCGGTCGTGCTTGGCGAGTTCGGGCGTCAATTCGTAGAAGCGGTGCCCTGCGCCCACGCGGACCTCTTCGGTGTCCTCGGAGTAGTTGAAGCCCTTCAAGCGGGAAACATCGATCAGCACGACATTGTCGCCCGTGCACTCACCCGCGTGGTCGTGTCCTCCGGCGCGTACGCGCACGGGCAGGTTGTACTGCTTGGCAGCGGTGTAGACGCGCTGGACCTCTTCGGTGTTCTCGCATAGGGCGATCAAGTACGGCAGCGCGGAGAGCCTTGTGTTGAAGATGACGCTCTCGGCTCGATAGGCGCTCAATCCGGGCACGCTGCTGTGGCGCTTGCTCGCCTCGGTCAACAGGCGCTCGGTCTTGATGTAGCGCGCCAGGTGCGCGTGGAGCTGGTGTGCGTTGGATACGAACTCCGCGTAGACGCGCAGGACCTGCTGTCGCTGCCGAACGGGATCGTCTTGTTCTTGTTGGTCGTGGAACATCCCCAGCAGCGCTATCTTGGATCGCATTGTCGCCCCCCTTGTCTGTTCGTCGATCGTGCAGAACGAGCGGACTCCCTTGGCCCTTGCTCTACGCTTGCTCTACCCTGCGCAGTCCCCCGCTCGCATCGCGGTAACGGTCGCGCCGATCCACCCGATTCCGGGTGAAGGTGCGACCCGGCCGGAGCCTTCGTTGTCCCCGGCGGCTATCTTAGGCGTGACGCCGACACCCGGCATGTCTTGCGCCTGCCACTTCTGGCACTTTGTGGGGCGTTTCTGCATCGCCGGTGGCCGGGGACACAGGCCGATGGGGCTCGGCTCAAGAGTGGACTTGGCATGCGCGTTGCTTCATTGCTGAATGTGGCGCGCTGTCGAGCAGGGTGCATCGCGGTATGCCACCAGGTACTCGGGGACGCGCTGGTGATCTCGGGTCATGCAACCAGCGATGGTCAGCAGCAGGAACTGCAGCGGCAGGCTCGACATAGGGCCGATCCTAGCGCTTCCCTCGGAACACAGAAAACGAAACGGTTTCAACGCGATCCTGGGTTGGCACACGACGGGCTAGAAGTCCCAGCCAAGACCGACCTCCAGACGACCATTGCCACCCAGCGCCTGGTAGACGACCCCATCGTCGGCGCCATCCGTGCTGTAGGTGTAGTCCCGCCGAACCAGGGGGATCCCAATCGAGACCGCGAGGCGGTAGTGCAGGGGCCCCGTGATCGGTCGCCGCAGCAACAGCTGAGCGACGACTTCAACCAGCAGGTGTCGCTTGGGGGGCGCGTTGTGGACAAAGCCACGCGCCTCCACGCCCTGCAAGCCGGTGCGCACGCCTAGACACGGCCGCGCCCCGAAAAGCCAGGCCACGGCGATCGGGCAAGCCAGCAGCTCGGCTGACATGCGCGAGAAGTCCGCAGCGCCCCCGCTGCTGTCGACGGTGGTGGGCGCCCATAGATTGGCACCCAACTCCAGGCGGCCAACGACGGGCATCTCCGCAAACAACCGGGCCCCAATCCCGGCAGACAGTGCGGGCAAGACGCCCGCCCCAGCGAGCGCAGTGAGGTCCACACCGAACGGCGAGGCACCGTCACCAGTTGGCGCATGGCCCCGGCGGGTACCCGGCTCCGGGGCCATCCGCTCGGAAGCGTGCTCCTGACCGCGGGTGGCGCTGCCTTGCGATGGAATCGCCGGGGCATCGTCGGGGGAGAGTTCGCTGGGGTCGTCGTGAAACAGGGCATCGAGCTGTTCGCTCACGGCCCTATCCAGCGGAACGCCAACCGTCATGAGCTCGCTCTGCGGGTAGAGCGTGACGGCGATGACGAGGATGAGCGCCTCGTCGAGACTGCGACAGTTGGGCTCAGCGCTGGCGAGTTCGCGTTGCCCAAGCATGCGGCCCGTGGCGTCGTTCACCCATATGCGCGCAACAAACCCGCCCGGCGCCTCGGGTGACGGCTCGACGACACCGTCTACGAAGATCTCCCCGGTTGCAGGGACACCGAAGATCGGCCGCTCGAGGCGTTCCTCGACGGCAACCGCCAGCTCATGGGCGGAGATGCATGCCTCGGCGCCGGGCAGCCTTACCCAGTTGAGTCCGGGCTGGGGAGGTTGCCCGGCGAGGGTCGACGCCCCCAGCCAGGACCACAGGAGCACCGCGAGCAAAACGGGCCACTTGCCCGGGCAGCTTGCACGAGCATCGCGGTGGCGCCAAATCAATCCTGCGGGCCCTCGAACGCCTCGGGTGAAGGACACAGGCACATCAGGTGCCGATCTCCGTAGGTGTTGTCGATACGAGACACGGGCGGCCAGTACTTGTAACCCTTGGCCCAGGGCGCGGGATAGGCGGCCTGCTCACGCGAGTAGGCGTGCGGCCACGCGCTCGCACTGACCACCTGGGCCGTGTGAGGCGCGTGCTTGAGGGCGTTGTCGGCTCGGTCGGCCCTGCCCTCTTCAATCTCACGAATCTCTGCACGAATCGCGATCAAGGCATCGCACAGCCGATCGAGCTCGGCCTTGGACTCACTCTCAGTGGGCTCGACCATCAAAGTGCCGGCGACAGGCCAAGACATGGTGGGAGCGTGGAAACCGAAGTCCATCAACCGCTTCGCGATGTCCTCGACCTCCACACCAGCGCTCACCTTGAAGGGGCGGGCATCCAGCACAAACTCGTGGGCGACCAAGCCCGAGGCGCCGGTATAGAGCACGTCAAAGTGCCCCTTGAGGCGCGCCGCCATGTAGTTTGCGTTGAGAATCGCGACGCGCGTGGCGTCGGTGGCACCTTCGGCACCGAGCATCGCGATGTACATCCAGCTGATGGGCAGGATCGAAGCGCTGCCCCAGGCGGCCGCGGAGATCGGCCCGATCGCCTGGGCCCCTCCGCCACCGCTGACCGGATGACCCGGCAAGAACGGAGCCAGATGAGCCGCCACGCCGATGGGTCCCATCCCGGGCCCGCCACCGCCATGAGGAATCGCGAAGGTCTTGTGCAGGTTCAAGTGACAGACATCTGCTCCGATATCCCCCGGCCTGCACAGCCCCACCTGGGCGTTCATGTTGGCCCCGTCCATGTAGACCTGGCCGCCATTGTCATGAACGATGGAGCAGATGTCCTTGATGCCGACTTCGAACACGCCGTGCGTGGAAGGATAGGTGATCATCAGCGCGCCGAGCTCTTCGCTATGCTTGTCAGCTTTGGCGCGCAGATCGTCAACGTCGATATTCCCGTCGTCATCGCATCCGACGACGACCACTCGAAAACCGGCGATGACGGCACTGGCGGGGTTGGTCCCATGGGCGGATTTTGGGATCAAGCACACATCGCGGCCCCTGTCCCCCCGAGCATGATGATAGGCACGGATGCACATGAGACCCGCGTATTCGCCCTGCGAGCCGGCATTGGGCTGCAATGAGATCGCGGCAAAGCCAGTGATCTCAGCGAGCCAACGCTCCAGGTCCGAGAACAGCGCCGCGTAGCCGGCGGCCTGACGCCGCGGGGCGAACGGATGCATCCTGCCGAACTCGGCCCATGTCACCGGGAGCATCTCGGCGGTGGCGTTCAGCTTCATCGTGCATGAGCCGAGCGGAATCATGGAGGTCGTGAGCGACAGGTCCTTTGCCTGCAGCCGGTGGATATAGCGCAGGAGCTCGTGCTCGACCTGGTGCGCGGAAAACACCGGGTGGGTCATGAAATCACTCTTGCGCGCGAACGGCTCGGGAGCCCCCTCTGTCACCTTGGGCAGCAACGCCGAAAGCTCCGGCCCGCTCCCCTCCCAGCCGAACAACGATAGGAGCTCCTGAACGTGCGCAAGCGTAGTGGTCTCGTCAAGACTGATACCAAGGTCCCCGCCCTCAAAGGAGCGCAGGTTGATGCCTCTTTGGGCGGCCGCAGCGAGCAGCTCTCTACCGCGGTCGGGCGTCAGACGCACGCGCAGCGTATCGAAGAGCGGGGCCGTCCCGGTATCGAGCCCCAGCTGGGAAAGGCCCACCCGCAGCAAGCCGGTCAACCCCTGCACCCTCCGCGCGATGCGCAACAGCCCGCGGGAGCCGTGGTAGACCCCATACATCGACGCCATGATCGCAAGCAGAACCTGGGCCGTGCAGATGTTGCTGGTCGCCTTGTCACGCCGGATGTGCTGCTCGCGGGTCTGAATGGCGAGACGATAGGCCAGGTTGCCCCGTGCATCGCGCGAAACGCCCACGATCCGACCCGGCATCTGCCGCTTGTACTTGTCGGCCGTGGCCAAAAAAGCAGCGTGCGGACCGCCGTACCCCATAGGAACACCGAAGCGCTGAGCAGAACCCAGTGCGATGTCAGCACCGAACTCGCCAGGCGGCCGCAGGAGGGTCAAGGCCAGCAGGTCGGTCGCCACCACCAGCAATGCGCCCTCCTTGTGGAGCGCCTCGGCCAGCGCTTCAAACTCACGAATGTCCCCATTCGTGTCCGGATACTGCACCAGGGCACCGATCAGGTCCGGACCCACGGCGCTGGGCGAGGTCGCGTCGCCGACCTCCAGCTTGACACCCACCGGCTCGGCCCGGGCACGTAGCAGCGCGATGGTTTGCGGATGACAGGCCTGGTCGACGAGGAACCGGTCGCGCCGCCCTCGCTGGATGCTCCGACACATGTGCATGGCCTCGGCGGCGGCGGTCGGTTCGTCGAGCAACGACGCGTTGGCCAGGGGAAGCCCCGTCAGGTCCGCGACCATCGTCTGAAAGTTCAGCAATGCTTCGAGCCGCCCCTGAGAGATCTCCGCCTGGTAGGGCGTGTACTGCGTGTACCACCCGGGGTTCTCGAGAACGTTGCGGAGAATCACCGGCGGGGTCAGGCAATCGTAGTACCCCATACCGATGTGGGTGCGGAACACCTGGTTCTGACTCGCGAGTTCGCGGATGCGAACCAACGCCGCCTGCTCCCCAAGGGCAGCCGGCAGGTCCAGGGGTGCCCGCCGTCGGATCACTTCCGGGACGGCGGCGTCGCACAACGAGTCCATGTCGGCGAACCCGAGTCGCTCAAGCATCTGCGTGCGCTCGGCGGGGCTTGGGCCCAGGTGGCGGGGCGCGAAATCGTCACTGGGTCTCAGGGCTTCCAGGGTTACAGGCATCGACAGCGGGGCTCCTTCGGTGGGGCACTCTACTCGTAGCCCTGCGTGCCGGAAAGCACAGTCTCACGCCAGCGGCGAGCACGCGCCCGCAGCCCCTGCCTCAACCGCTCGGCTCCGCAGCGCTTTCGCTTCCAGTACAGCCGTTGGCCCGCGCTTGCCCCTTTCACTGAAACCCCTGCGAAGCCGATCACTTGCGAGATCAATCGCGGGCCTCGGGGCAGGTTCCGGGCTACTCGAAAAACACGTCGCGCAGGGCCGGGGGATGACGTGCCGGAGCCCGTCGGCGCGCCTTGGTCCGCATGCGAGAGGGGCTCTCCATGGGCGAGGGTTCACCCAAGGCCGGGGAGTTGGCGAGGCGCTCGAGCACCAACTGCGGACCCGCCACCAAGAGGCCGACCAGTAAGAGTAGCAGCAGCGGCGCGACCCATATCGGTGCGCCGCGCCGTCGGGAAGCGAGCGGCCGGCGACGCACCGAGGCCTGGGGGCGCTTCTTCTTGCGCGCATGCTCGGTCCCCCGTTGGTAGTCGATCTCGAGCTTGTCAGCGGTCGAGTCCGAGGGAGACCGCAAGGAATCAAGCCCCGCACGCCCTGGACCTGACATCATGTCCGACGTGCTGGCACGTGGTGCTTCCGGATTCTGGCGCTTCTTTTTGCGCTTCCGGGAAGGTGGTCCGGCGGGACCCTGGCGGGCCTTAGACGGGCGCGCCGAAGCAAGTCCGGGCGCGTCGGACAGCATCGGGCCATCGTTGGCGGGAACGGAGGCCAAGCTGCCCCGGGCCGCTGGCACCGGCGCCGCCAGTTCAAGTCCCCCGGACTGACCGTGGGGACCGCGAGGACCACCGGCGGGCGCCGACGAGCGCAACCCCTCCAGCCTCCCC
>JAPPOR010000924.1 GCA_028817905.1 Myxococcales bacterium | reverse complement strand
CGAAGCCGATCACTTGCACGATCATCACGTGCCTTGGTGATGGATGCGGGCTAGCTCGGATCATGCGTGACTTGGACGCCGCTTCGCTTGACCTTCGGCTGCACCGGACGTTCGACGTGATCCGGGCCAGGGAATCCGACAACGACTCTCGTCGGTCTTCGAAAGCCAAGTGAAGCCGGACACCTGCGCGATCCCGGTGCCGCACGCATGCTTGGTCCGGGTTGCCCTCTCAACCGGCGCGCAAAACGCAGCGAAGCTAGGCGGGCTTTCCAAGCGAGGGCACCGAGGTGCAACCCGCCGCTGCCAACACCGGGTTGTCAAGTGCGGCAGGCTAGCTTCAAGCACGCCCAGGCTGGTGTACGACCGTGCCCGCCACCTTGTCGGAATGGGTCGACCATTGCGGCTATGCGCGTGCGGCTATGGCCGTCGGCTCAGCACTAGTCACTTCTTCCCGAGAAGCTCGACGGCTGTGGCGGCGGCGATGACTTCGCGCATGCCGCAGACCAACGCGTGCCGCAGACCAACGTGCCAAGGAAGATTTACTAAGCAAGGAACCCTTGGCGTCGAGACCGTCATCAAGGCTGCCTCGCTCAGCAGGAGGAACCCCAACAGTTCCCCGACGTTCAGTCGCAAGGGCGCGTGCTCATTAGGGGTTCTGCCACGGCCCTGAAGAGGTTCGACGCCCGCCGCCGTCGCGGGGTTCGCCCGAGCGGGCCATAGACGGCCAGTGGGAGGGCTGGCCGTCTACTTCGGTGGGTTGTCGTCCTTTCGGCGGGGGCGGTGGCGGCGGACGAGCTCGCGGACGTACGCGAGTGCGACGTCTCCGTGTGGGTGGCTTGCGAGCGTCATTCCGAGATCACGAGCCCGGTCGTACAGGTCGTCTCCGAGCTTTTCCCGCAGGTCTGTCTCGAGCTGCTGGCGCTCGTGCTCGTTTCGAAGTCGGCGTCTCCAGCTTGGCAGCCACAGCTGGTCGAGCTGGTCGAGCAAGAGGTCGGCGCCGAGGCGCGACCACTCGCCCGCGTCCAACCAGATGCCATCGCAGGATGGGCAGCGCTCGACGAAGTAGGGATCGTCCCATGACACGCGCGCCCTAGCCATGATCCCATGGCCTTCAGGGCAGACACCGTTGCGCCTGTCCGCTTCGGGGTCGGCTTCTGCATCTGCCTGTTGCGCCTCAAGGACGCCGCTCTCATGGAGGGCGGGCACGGCGGCGCGCGACACCCAGAGTCCGCCGCATCCAGCGCAACGCCTGGGGACCGATCCGAGCCCGATGAGGGACTCCTCGGTGGATACGGGTTCGAGCCGCTTGCCGGGGCACTTGGGGCAATCCATTGGCCCATGTTCCGATCTTCGTATCCACCCATCAATACCTCTCCCATAAGGGCAGGGTGGTGCTATCGGACGTGGGGCATCCGCGCGCAGGTCACGCGTACCCTTGCACGCGGGCATAGTCGGACAGCGCAGTACGCATCAGACGTCGGGCGCGGTGCAGGCGGCTCATGACGGTGCCAATTGGGCAGGCGAGCCGCTGTGCGGCTGCGCGGTAGCTCAGGCCTTCGACGTCGACCAGCACCAGTACGTTGCTGAACTCCTCGGGGAGCTCGCCGAGGGCCTTGAGGACCTCGTCCGCGAACCCGACCTGGGCGGGATCCGGGTCGTGCGCGAGTTGCTCTTCGGCGGCGGCGTGCTCGCGCACCGCTTGTGTCAGCGCACGCTCGCGTCCGCCCTTGCGGCAGCGGGTGATGAAGCTGTGTGTCAGGATGGTCCGCAGCCAGGCGGCGCAGTTGGTTCCCCGTTTGAAGCTGGGCCAGAAGCGCCAGGCCCTGAGGACCGTTTCCTGCACCAGATCCTCCGCCTGGGTCGTGTCGCGACACAGGTGAATCGCCCGGCGATACAGGATGGGTCGCAGGGGCAGAACCGTGGCCTCGAAGTCGCTGCGGTGGGCATCGTGGGTGGGCGCCAGCATCATCATGTTGGAACACTGAGCAAGGCTCGGGCCAACTCCCAAGCGCCCCTTGCAGTGAGCTGGCAGTGAGCCGGCAGAGGGCCGAATGGGCTGGTGGGATGTTTCGTAACATATCCAAAACAATAGATATTTTGATGTGTCGTGCCGAGGTCGGGACGCCCCTTGATGGGTGGCGCGCCGGGTGCACGGGGCCCGCCGGTGCGACCTGTGCCCGCCAGTTTGGCAGCGGGGGGAGGCTGGCCTTGTCAAGATGGCAGTGCCGTTCGATGGCTCAGTAACCACCACGGAAGCGAGTCCGTATGCCACCTTGACGGGCGCGACCGGGTTGCCATATTCCGCACCCAGTCCAACCTTCAGGAGGACCGAGGCGCACCATGACGACGACGTATGCGGACCTGCTCTCAGCGGTCAAGGATCAGATCAAGACCGTGAGTCTCGAGGAGATGAAGCGGCGGCTCGAGGCCCGTGAGGACTACGTGTTCGTCGATGTGCGTGAAAAGGACGAAACGCGGCAGGGATACGTTCCCGGTGCGGTCTTTCTGCCGCGTGGTTTCCTCGAGATGCAGGCCGAGCAAAAGCTCCCCGACAAGCGAGCCAAGCTCGTCACCTATTGTGCGGGGGGCGTTCGCTCGGCCTTCGCAGCCAAGGTGCTCATGGACATGGGGTATGTGCACGTTGAGTCGGCGAATCCTGGGTTCGTGCGGTGGAAGGATATGCGCTATCCCATGGAGACCCCGCCGGACCTGACGCCGGCCCAGCTCGACCGCTACGCGCGCCATATCATGCTGCCGGAGGTGGGCGAAGCCGGGCAGGAGAAGCTGCTCCAGTCGCGC
Source organism: Myxococcales bacterium (assembly GCA_028817905.1). Classification (GTDB taxonomy): domain Bacteria; phylum Myxococcota_A; class Polyangia; order Polyangiales; family JAFGIB01; genus JAPPOR01. Next base: position 3,738 of record JAPPOR010000924.1, on the reverse strand, counting down.
GTACTGTGTTTGGGCGCGGGCGGTCTCGGCTCCCCATCGGCGCTGTACCTGGCCGCGGCGGGTGTGGGCACCCTCGGGATCATCGATGCCGACGTGGTCGATGCCTCCAACCTACAGCGCCAGATCCTCCATGGGACCCAGACGGTCGGTGTGCCCAAGGTGGACAGCGCCAAACAACGTCTCGTGGACCTGAACCCGGATGTGAACGTGGTGACGTTCAATGAGCGACTCACCAGCGACAATGTCGACCGCGTTCTCGACCAGGGGTGGGATGTGATCGTGGATGGGTTGGATAACTTTCCCACGCGCTATCTGGTCAACGATGCGTCGATCTGGAAGGACATCCCGGTCGTCCACGGGTCGATTTTCCGCTTCGATGGTCAGGTCACGACCTTCGCGCCGGGAGAGGGGCCCTGCTACCGCTGCCTGTATCCCGAACCTCCGCCCGCACACCTGGCCCCTTCCTGTGCTGAGGCGGGGGTGCTCGGCGTGTTGCCGGGCATCGTGGGGAGTGTGCAGGCGACCGAGGCGATCAAGCTGCTGCTGGGTCAGGGTACGCCGCTTGTGGGCCGCCTGTTGATGTACGACAGCTTGCAGATGACGTTCCGGACCCTCAAGCTGCGCAGGGATCCCACCTGCCCCGTGTGCGGAGATGAACCGACCATCAAGGAGTACATCGACTACGAGGGGTTTTGCGCGCGTTGAGCAGTTGGCCAAGGCGGCTGCGCCGGTGCTCGGCGCTCGCTATCGGGCTGGGGGCGGGAGCGATCGCCCTGAACGCGACCCTGGCCGCCGGTTGTGGCGGCGACGGCGGGGCGCCTGCGGCCAAGAAGATTCGTCAGGCGCACGCCCCGCGCGTCGCGCAGATCGTGTCCGAGGATCTGGCGCGCCATGAGCGCGGCCTGGCCCTGGCCGCCGATCGGGTGGCGGCGGGTTTTGTGAAGGCGAAGCCCGAGCGGATCGAAGTGGAGATGCGCCAGGCCCTGAAGCTGATCCGCAATCCCAAGCGGGGCATCAAGGAACTCGTGATCTCGCCCATGAGTTTCATGGCCTCCGTTGGCGCTGACGGCGTGGTGATCGCTCGCAACGCCGAGCCCGATCGGATGAAGGGCATGAACCTGGCCAAGATGTTCGCACCCGTGCGCGATGCGCTCGCTGGCAAGCAGAGCTATGCGATCGGCGAGTTCGAGAACCCGACCAAGGGTGGCAAGCCTTCGGTGACGGTTGTCATGGCCGCTCCTGCTCACTATGGCGACGACGTGGTGGGTGCCCTCGTGATCGGAGTTCCCCTGTGGAGATGGTCTCAGCGCCTCAGCAAGCAGTTGCAGATGGAGGCGGCTGGCAAGGACAAGGGCGCGGTGCTTTGGGTCTACCTCTATCGGGGCGACGAGCTTCACCACCACGGTACACCACCGGACCTGGATGAACTGGTGCCTACACCCGACGCACGCCGCGCCGGCTACCAGAAGAGCCCCGGTGGCTTTACGGGGACCGTGCAGCAGTACGGCTTCTGGTATGGGTACGGGGTACGCCCTTTGCCTGCACTTGGCGAGGATGTGGGGATCATCCTGTTTCGCATGGATCCGAAGTAACCGGATCCGACAGGCCCGGTTCCGCGGATGGCGGGTTCGCAGGGGCTGCAGCTCCAGCCTTCGGGCCATTGCGAATCCCATCAAGATGAGCCACGCAGGCTTCCGGGCATAGTTCGAAGTCCCACGGCCCCGGTCGTGTGCCCCGGGCCAGTGCGCTTCGCAGGGCGCGCAGGAAGCGCGGGCGTGGCCAGTCGACGGCGCCAAAGCGCGCCAGGTGGTCGGTGCGTACCTGGCAATCCACGAAGTCGAAGCCCATCGCGCTCAGGTTCCCGAGCAGACCGATCGTGGCCACCTTGGAGGCATCATCCACGGTCGCGAACATGGACTCCCCACAGAAGACGCCACCCAGCGCCACTCCGTAGAGCCCACCGACGAGGTGGCCGTCCAGGTAGGTTTCCACGGAGTGTGCAATGCCTTGCGCATGAAGTTTGCAGTAGCCCGCAATGATCTCTTCGTTGATCCAGGTCCCAGCCTGCCCGGGGCGGGGAACTGTGGAGCACGCTTCGATCACCTCTCGAAATGCGCTGTCGGCGCGCAGCGTGAAACCCCCGCGACGGATCCGCCGGCGCACGGTCCGCCCGACATTCACCGCGTCAAAGTTCAAGATGCAACGGGGATCCGGGGAGAACCAGAGCAGGGGCAGCCCTTCATGGGGCCAGGGGAAGATCCCTTGCGAGTAGGCCAGTACGAGGCGTTCAGGCCGTAGATCTCCCCCGACGGCGACGACTCCCTCGGGGGATGCACCTTCCGGAGGTGGAAACACCAGGTCCTCGTTCAGCAGATAGACCGGCACCAGCGCGCAGTGTAGACGAAATCGCCCGCCCGCGGGAGCTATGCGGTTTCGAATCGCGCCGCCGCAGCACCAACGTGGCAGTCGGAAAGCAAGCCGGCCGTTTCGGGAGACCGCGGAGGCGAATCTCAGGGCTGCTGCGGTTTCCCTTCCCGCCTCCGGCTGCCGTGGCAACTACTCGGATCGCACAAACCCGCTGATGTGGGAGAGGAGGGCAAGTGCCAGATGGATCAGCGGATCCGTGGCCCGAGCATCGTCGACGAACGAAAAAGGCCTTTGGTGGGATGAGAAACGCCGGGTGCGCGGGCACCCGAAACGGCTCGGTCTTGTCCCACTCATCAAGCAGAAGGCGTGCCAGCGACAAACGCGGGCACTCGAGGCACAGAACGTGCGTACGGCGGACATATCCGGCCACAAGTGTGCGAGCCCTGCGCAGCTGAGGTGTGGTCGGTTCGCGCGACGGGCGTGGCGAAATAGGCCACTGACCCGCGCTGGCGTCGCCGGCGCGCGACGTCAAAGGTTCTGGTTGGCGCCTTCTACGAGCATCAAGCGCGGGATGTCGGCCAGTGAGCGGGCGCCGCACTTGTGCAGCAATCGGCGGATCATGGTTTTGCAGGTGTTCTCGGTTACACCTAGCAGCTCTGGATACCTTCGACGTGGGATGCCCGTGATCGCCAGGCGCACCAACGAGCGCTGTCGGGGGGTGAGTCGGTGTCGTTCGGCGAAGCCCTCGACGTTGGAGGCTAGCTGGAGCTGTGATCTTTCGGGCATAGGGACGGTCCAGGACCCCTTGGGGATTCCTGGATCCTCCTCCGGCGCCGTCAGTGCTTGCTCGATCCGGGCCGTGAGCTCCGCCGGTGTGAAGGGTTTCGGCACGTATACGTGCACCCCCCGCTGCGCCAGGTCGAAGGCCTCGCGGGCGGATGCGACTCCGCTGATCGCGACCATCAGTGGTGCCGGCGTTCGGACCACGGCGGCGTCGGCGACCATCAGCCCTGTCCCGTCAGGCAGCCGGACGTCTGTGATGACCAGATCGAACGTTTCCGCTAGCGCGGCCTTGGCTTCCTGCACCGAGGTTGCCTGGACGACCTCCACCTTCCAGCTGCGCACCAGCCGACCGATCGCGCGTCGTAGGGGATCGTCGTCCTCCACGATCAACGCGCGCCTGAAACACCCGGGACCCTTAGCCATGTTCGTCTGGTTCCAGTCGCCCCCCCACGATCGTACCAGTCACTCCTTCCTTTGGTTCCGTGCATCACCTTATTCGCCCTGCGCCGCCGTGCAAGCGGCGCGGACCGCGTTGATGCCATTGGCGCGCATTCGCGTGGCCGCATCTGTAGGATGATGTCGGCCCTG
>JAPPOR010000619.1 GCA_028817905.1 Myxococcales bacterium | reverse complement strand
CCTGTGAAGCCGAATCCCTGCGCGATCCGACGCCGAAGTCACGAATGATCCGGGCCAGGCGTGTTTCGGTACGCCGCGATCTTGCGCGGGGGGGGCATGTGGCTATGTCAGGGCGGGTCGCGCGCCCACCTGGACCGTTGACGACGCCGCGTGCTGTTCGCAAGAGGTCGCGTTCACAGGGCTTTTTCGAGAAGGAACGTGCTTTCGCATGTTCGACGGACGGGAAAGCACGGTGTACTCGAGCCGCGGTGCGAGGGGCGCGGAGTTGTTGAGGAACCGTGGGCTGGATCACGGCACTTGCGCACGTGATGTCGGCGCTTCCCCGGAGGCTCACATGGAAGAGGACATCATCAAGCTCCTGGGCTCGAGCGCGAAGGAGCTCGAAACGATTCTGACGAGCAAGACCGTGGTCGGGGACCCTATCCAGCTCGACGGAAACACCATCATCCCCTTGATCAGCGTCGGTTTTGGCCTGGCGGTTGCCAGCGGCGGCGGCCAACAAGCCAAACAGGGTTCGGGCAGCGGCTCTGGCATGGCCTGCGGTGGCGGCGTCAAGCCGATCGCGGTCGTGCTGTCCAATCAGGATGGCGTCCGGGTCGAGTCGATCAAAGGCAGCGCCGCCTCCGCCGCCGAACGGATCGCAGAGACGATAGGCAGTGTCATTCGCAAGGATGGCGATGGCGACGAGTCCACGGAGTAGGGCGTGCTGTGGCTCGCGCTTGCGCTGGCCCTGGCTGCCATGCTGGCGTTCGTACCGTGGACGCTGGCGCTGACGTTCCACCGCGACGGAGCTGCCCGGATGACGGCCCGGGTGTCCTGGGGTGGTCTACGGTTGACCGACACCGGGCACGCTTCTTCTGGCCAAGCCGGGACTGATGGAGGGGACCACGGCGAAGGCACCTCGGAGCCTACCCGTCGCAGACGAAGAACGCGCAGTGCGGCGCGGCCCCGTGCCCGTCGCGTGCTGGCGCTTGTTCGCAGCGACGACTTCGTTGGGTCGCTGACCCGGCTCGTGAGGCGCCTGCTCCGTCACCTGAGGCCGCGCGACACGACCCTGTCCATTCGGTTCGGGCTCGGGGACCCCGCGTCGACCGGCCGCTTGTTCGGCGCGCTTTCGCCACTGATAGCGGTGCTTGCTGTGCTGGACGGAAACAGGGTCGTGCTCGTTCCCGACTTTACGCGCCAGCGCTTTCAACTGGAGGGTCAGACGCGTGTGCGCCTCGTTCCAGGGGTCGTCGTCCTACTGCTGCTCGGATACGTCTTCAGCGTCCCTCCGTGGCGGGCATTGGTTCGCTTCGCGCGCGCCTGACGGTGGCTGACGTTCGCCAGGCGATCGGCGCTGCAGCGTTCCGGGCAGGGGTAGCGGTATCCACCGGACCTTGGACCGCGGTGAACACGACCCTGCAGGGTGGTGTGGGGATGTCTGCGCTCATGAACCATGCGGGCGAGCAGCGCCCTCCTGTGCCAGCACACGAATGTAGGATGCGAGTTGCGCGGCGGTGAAGGGCTTGGAGAGGAACCCGATGCGGTCATCGCTCGGTAACTTCTGTTCGGTGAAGCCTGATACAAACAGGATCGGCAGGTGCGGCTGCACGTTCCTCAAAAGGGTTGCTATCTCGACACCAGAAGAGCTTCCGCCGAGGACACAATCCACCAGTGCCAATACGACGGGTTGGCTGTGCGCCGTGAGCACCCGCTCGGCCTCCTCCCCGTCTGCGGCAACCAGGACTGAATATCCCTCCCGCTCCAGCATCGATCGGGCCACCTGAACAACCCCAGGCTCATCCTCGATGATCAAGACGTGGCCGCTCCCGGCCTCGACGGCTGAGGGCACGCTGACCTCCCGTGGCGGCCGCTCGGCGGGTTCCTTCGATCGCGGCAACACGATCGTGAAGGTGGCGCCCTCGCTCGGCCGGCTGTGCACGCGGATGTCTCCGCCGCTTTGCCGTACGATCCCATAGGTGGTCGCCAGCCCCAAGCCGGTGCCCTTGTGGTGGGGCTTGGTTGTGAAGAAGGGCTCGAAGATCCTTCCCTGCGTGGCTTCGTCCATACCTTCGCCCTGATCGGCCACCGATAGTTCCACGAACGGTCCGGACATGCCGGTCCATGGATCGTCGACATTGCGGGTAGCCACCGTCACCTTGCCGCCCAGGGGCATCGCGTCCCGAGCGTTGACGACCAAGTTGATGAGAACCTGTTCCAGCTGTGTACGGTCCGCCACGACAACCGCTCGTTCGGCTCCCAGCGCGGTGGCCAGCTCCACCTGACCAGCGATCAATCGCTCGATCATGCGGCTTGCACCCACCACGACCTCGTTGAGGTCGACCGGTCTCGGCTCAAGCCGTTGTTTGCGCCCGAAGGCCAACATCTGTGCCGTCAGGCTTCGGGCCCGTTCGGAGGCCTCGAGGATTCCTTCGAGCTCGGAGCTGTTGGGCAGGGATTCTCGAAGCAGCTCCGCCGAGCCCGCAATGACCATTAGCAGATTGTTGAAGTCGTGCGCGATGCCCCCCGCTAGGCGGCCGATGCTCTCGAGTTTGCGCGCCTGCAGGAGTTCCTGCCGCAGGGCGTCCTCCTGTGCCGCGGCGTGTTCCGACTCGAGCTTGCGCTGCAGCTCCACGGCGATTCTCCCCGCGTACAGGCCCAGCACCGGCGCCGTCCAGAGCTGCAGTTCCAGCGGCTCGGTGTCCATGACGGCGATGATCCCCAGCGTGACGCCGTCCGAGCCGATCATGGGCGCTCCAAAGTAGCTCTCGATGCCCATATCCACGAGCATGGTGTCCTGCGGATACAGCAGTGCCGCGTTGCGTGGCGTGAGCTCCTTCTTGAGATCGAGCACGTCCTCACATGGAGTGCCTTCGAGCGCATAGTCGAAGTTCTCTGCAAAGTCGTCTCCCGCCCATACCACCAGCGTTCGCACGTGACGTCGGTCCGGTTGCAGCAGGCCGATGAAGGCGAAGCGCGTGGCGTAGTGTCGGGCCAAGTTGCGCGCGCACTCTCGTAGGAATCCGCCGATGTCCTGAGCACGGCCCACGTGTGCTAGCGTCGCCATGACATCTTCCACCTGACGGCGCTCGGTAATATCCTGAACCGTGCCGGACCAATGCCCCCCGTCGTCTGGGTCTCCTGTCAGGCTCGCTTGGCTGAGCAGTGTTCGCGCCGTCCCGTCCGGCGCCATCACACCGTGCTCCAGCGAAAGCGGCCGCCCCAGTTTCGTGGCCTCGGAAAGCGCGCTTGCGAAGCGTGACCGGTCTGCTGGGGCGACCGCCTCTATCAACCCTTCGACAGTCGTCTGCCGCTCCAGGCGATATAGCCTGCTGGCCTCGGCGGAGAGCGCAACGCGAGCGGTGCCGACCCAGAGCGACCAACTCCCAAGGCGTGCCAAGCGCTGCGCCGCCTCCAGCTGCTGCTTTTGTTCGCGCACGGTCTGCTCACGCGCCACGCGCTCGGTCACGTCGAAAAGGAACCCACTCATGCGCAGGTACCCGTCCGACTCCACGACCAGCGTTACATCGTCGCGCACCCACACCTCGCGACCATCCGCCGCCATCATGCGGTACTCAAACGAGTGATCCTCACGTCGCTCGACCGCTGCCTGGCAAAACGCGAGGGCCGCATCCCGGTCCTCGGGGTGCACATGTTCGTACCAAAAGTCCTCTTCGTACCAACGGGTGCAGGCGTAGCCGAGCAATGCCTCTGCCTGCTCCCCCACGAACGTGAACCTCCACGTGGCCACGTCGAGCTCCCACGGAACCGCGTCCATGGAAGCGACGAGTTGCCGATAGTCGGGAGTTTCACGCATGGTCCTGTACCTGACTCGCGACGCGTCACGGCCACATCCGATACGTGGCGGTGTTCCACCGCCGCCCCGGGTGGCCCCCCCACGCTGCGGTCCGGGTCGAGGCTACCACCTAACCGGGCCCGCGTTTAGCGAGTTGGAGTTTTCACCGTAGAATCACAAAGCGCCGGGAGACACTGAGCCCTTCTGCAGCTTTGTTGCCAGGCGGTGACGGACTCCGCGCTCGCTGCCAAAAGGCCCTCCCTGCCACGGTTCTACTTGTGCGCCAATGGACACTTCTTCTCCCGGCGTGGTGGCTCAGAAAGCGTCGCGGGGTACGGGACGATGTGGCATCAATTCTCGCACCCTGTCGCAGGTGGCGACGTCGCTGGTCTGTGAGAAGTCATGGTCGACGCGCAGGAAGCGGGCGGCGTGCGGTGCCCCTCGGCGCACGAACGCGTTCGACTTGAAGGCCGCAGGCATGGCCTGCAGGGCCACTTCCTGGAAGTCGTAGCTGGCGGCTACTGTGAAGTCGCTTGCGCCACGCTCGGTGATGCCAGCGATCTCTTCCCAGCCTCGCTGCAACCCATGCCGCACCCCGCTCCCGATGGGTGTATCCACGATCAGGGAACGCATGCCGGGCACGCCATCCTGCTCGAGGTCCACCACGTCCTGGTTGGGCATGGGGGGAAGCGCGGCCAGCTGATCCAGTGAGGGATTACCCTCGATACGCCCGGGGGGCGCCTGCACGCCCGGCAAGTAGGTTCGCGTGGGCTGCACGCCATAGACCCAGTAGATCCGCTCGAGCTCGAGCGCACAGCCACCGTCCGTCCTGTGGTAGGTGCCCTGCCGACCGTCGGTGTTCGCCAGCGGCCTGACGGCTTCAACCGTCTCGTCGGAATAGTGAATTGTAGCGTCCCCTGTGGTGGTATCTCCGCACCAGAGACCGCGGGCGACGGTGATCGCGTCGCCGGCCTGCTCGATCTCCAGGTAGTACCAGCGGCTGCTCTTCTGGGCACCCGGCACCAGTGGGGAGTCGACGCTGGCGAATCCCACACGATGCACGGCCCACGAGCCGCTCAAGTCACAGGTGTCTCCGCCGGATCCCGCCGGTTGCAGGGGACCTTTCCCGGGCGCGGGGGCGCCCCCGACCGTCTGGGCCATGTCTTCGCCCTCCGATGGCGCGGACGGGCCCGCATCGCAGCCACAGACAGCTAGCCACATGGCCACGACACGTCCCAGCCACCTTCCTCCGCCGCTCGGGTTTCCCGCGATTCCACGATTCCACTTCAAGATTTCTTCTCCCTCTACAGGCCTCCGGGCACCCAGGTAGTCGCGCGGTCCGGCTCACGCAAGTACCGGCTTTGCGTGGCCTGAGATGTAGAGGGGCAGCGACAGAGATGTGAAGCCAAAACCGTCTGGTGACCCGCAGCTATCGACCTCAACAGTAGTAGGGGGAAGCGAAAGCGACGTTCCTCCGAGGCTCGGCCAGTCCGACGACGCGTGGGACCGTCCAGGTGCGACCTAGCGACCTTGTCCAAACGCTTCCAATCAAGGTAACGCGACCAAACTTGACGCAAACGCCCACAGAACGCTGACTCAAGGTCGCTAGCCCGGATTATTCATGAACTCTGCATCGCCTCGCTTGTTCTTCGACTTCACACGCCTTTCGTCGCCCTCGCAAATACAGGCAGTATGTGGGTCGGTCGCCGAAAAGCCGTGTGAAGCCGAATCCCTGCGCGATCCGACGCAGAGTTCATGAATAATCCGGGCTAGCCGATCAGGCGTTCGAGGATCCGACCGCGCTTTTCAGGGTCGCCCTCCATGACACGCACACTATGCAGGTTGGCGCCGGCTTCCTCCTGCGCATGCAGGCGCTCCGCACAAGCTTCAGTGGTCCCGATGAAGTGCATTTGTTCAAGCAATCCATCATCCACCGCGCCAATACCCGCGGCTGCGCCGCCATCTTTCCAGGCGGCGCGCACCGCGTCCGCCTCGGCCTGGAAGCCGAAGCCACATAACTGCTCATAGTAGTAGTCACCCATCCGAGCACAGTAGAAGGCCAGGCCGGAGGCAGCCGCGTACCGGGCCCGCTGGTAGGCCTCGTCATCGTTGGCGACCGTGACGCTCCCCGGGCAGCGAATCGTAAACGCATCGGGGTCCTTGCCCGCCTCGCTGCACCAAGCCCGGACCTTTCGGGACTCCGCCGGGAAGTCCCGAAACGGAATCATCGTCGGCATCCAGCCGTCTGCCTTTTCGGCCGTAAAGCGCACGCTCTTGGGCTTGAGGGTGGCGAGGTAGATCGGGACCTGCTTTCGCACGGGGTCAAAGCGCAAGCGAAAGCCCCGCTCGAGCTTGAACAGCTTTCCGTCATAGTGGACCGGCTCGTTTGCGAAGAACAGACGCAGCAGCTCCACGGTTTCCTTAAGGCGCGTGTATGCTGGCTGAAAAGGCACCCCGTGAAAGTGCTCGATCACCCGGATTCCGCTGGTTCCGAGACCGATGATCACGCGACCGCCTGACAGTTCGTCCAGCGTGCCGAAATGCTGTGCGAGCGCACCCGGTGTGCGCGAGTATATGTTGACAATGCTCGTGCCGAGCTTGACCCGCTTGGTCCGGTCCGCGACCAGGGTCAAGAGCGAGAAGGCATCGCGGCCCCAGGCTTCGGCGACCCACATCGAGTCAACTCCGACCTCGTCGGCGATCTGAGCGGCCTCGTAGGCCGCGTCCCGGTCCAGCTCCCCCTGCCAGTTGAACCCCATCGAGATCCGTCGCGCCATGCTTGATGCCCTCCAGCGCGGCACCATACGTGCGGCCGGCTGCCCCCCGCAAGAGCGAGGTGTGCCTCAGGCGGCGCTCGCTGCGCCGGCTAGCGCTAGACACATCCGGGCTACTCAGGCGCCAGGTGAGGACCGAGATGGTTCAAATCCACGTGGCTCAGGTCCTTGCGGATCGTGCCAGCTACGCAGGCACTGGTGGGACCGTCCAGGGCCTCCCGGAGCATGCCGAGAAAGCCGGGTTCGGCGACGAGCACCAGCTCCCCGAACCGGTTCTCCGCTCGATATCCCCGCAGGGCATCGGCCAGTTCGCGCGCAAAATTCGCCGCTTCACGGTCATGCGCGCTCTGCTCCCGGGCCATCGGATGTGCCCCCCCTTGGGTTCCCTTCATGGAGGCCGTTCCGGGCGCGTCAGTGTCTAACTGGCCGCTCCTCATGCGCCCCTCTGGATGGTCCCGCTGCTCGACCAGCTGCAATCGTCGGCTCTTTGGGTCTTGGACCAGGAACCGGGCACCCGCGCGGTGTGCGACGACAATCCATTGTGGTTTCTTCACGTCTGCTCCTGTTTGGCGGCTTCGTGGCTGCGCAGCCAGTACCCAATCACAGTAAGCACCACCGTCCGGGCGTCTACGTTTGCCGACCTGCGTCTCCGGCCGGCGGGCTACATTTGCCCGGGCGAGGGGCGGCGCGAGGTGCCGCGATGGCTTAGGTGTGGTGTCGCTAGAGCGAAGCTTCCGGCCGGTCCGTTCGTTGGGCGGCAGACATGCGACGGGACTCGGGGTATTGTCCCGCCCGATGCATGTCGCGAAGTACGGGCGATGGCAGGGGGCCCTCCGCCGTGGCTAGACTGAGACTCTGGCTCGAGTCCCTGGCAGCCTGGGAGTGGGCCGAACACCAACAACGGGCAAATCGTCGCGTGCACTTTGTCACCAACTTGGTGATGGCGACGTGCCTGCTGTCGCTGGCGGCGCGCGTGGACATCCCGCTTCCGGCCCCGGTGCTCGGCGCTCAGGTGGTGCCGCTGGCGCTGCTCATCTGGGTTGCGGTGGCCCTCTACGTCGCCGCCCTGGACGTGACCACCGTGGTGGCGCTCAGCGTTTTGCTGGCGATCACCACAGCGGGCTTTGGGACCTGGGCCAGGCTCGAAGGATGGCCCAGCGGGCTTTGTACGCTGGGCGTGTTCGCTGGTGTGGGGATGGTGGCCGTGGGAGCGCACTTCGTCTTCACCGACCACCATCAGGCGCAGATGAGCGATCCGCCAGGAGGCTTGTTTCTTCGTACCCTGCACGCGGCCCTGCTGGGATGCGTACCCTTCACACTCTTTGCACTGCTCGATCTGGGCTACCGTCCGAGCCTGCGACGGCGACTGGCGCGGGCAGGTCGTCACTTCTTCAAGGACCAGCACGGGACGACGCAACGAAACTGGAGCAAGACTGTGGCGTGGCGCCCACAGCGTGTTCACTACCCCAAGTCCCCGGAGCAGATCGCTGACCTGGTCAAGCGCGCCCGGAAGGAAGGCCGCCGTGTACGCGTGGTGGGTACGGCCTATTCCTGGTCTGCGGTCGCCGCGACCAGCGAGGTTGCGATGTGCCTGAAGTGCATGGACAACGTTTCGCTGGATCTGTCAGACCCGGAGCGACCGCTCGCGGTCGTCGAATCTGGCGTCGACGGTCGCAAGCTCAACGAGATCTGCCAGCCGCATGGGCTGGCTCTTCCCACCAACGTGGTCATGGAGACCGTGTCGTTTGGCGGGCTGATCGCGTGCGGCGCACACGGTTCGGGCTGGAACACGAAAACGCTGTCGGACTATGTCGAAGCCATCGAATTGGTCGATGGAACCGGCGCGTTGCGGCGGTTCGAGGCCGGCGTCGATTCAGACGAAGTCATGTCTGCCGTGCGAGTACACTTGGGCATGCTGGGGGTTGTCTACCGAGCCACGCTGCGCTTGGGCAAGAACCACAACGCGGTGCACAGCAACCGCAAGCGATCTCCGGACGAGGTGTTGTCGCGACTGTCGGACGAAGTACCGGACCACGAGTACTACGATATCTACTGGTGGCCCTTTAGCGACGTTGCCTGGGTGCGCACCTGGGACTCAACCGAAGAACCGCTCGGTCGGGCTCCCCTTCAGACACCGCTCAGCCTCTGGGGCAATCGCGACAGCTCGTGGAGCTTCTGGCTGAGCGCGCTTCAGCTGCAGGCCTACGTGCCCATGCGGCTGCTCACACGTCGACGCGAGTCGCTCGTACGCGCTTGGTCGATCATGACCGCGCGCTTTACCCCCACCTGGACGCGGGTCACCGATCTGCTGTCCGCGACCCACTATCGCCAGTGCATCGAGCTGGCGGCGGCGGGGTGCGTGGAGTTCGCGTTTTCCGTGGACCGCGGGTTCGAGCCGGTGCGGGAAGCCTGGCGACTTGCGCTACAGACGGCCGCGGAGTTTGAAGAGCGAGGACAATACCCGCTCAACGTCGTGCTCAATGTGCGTTTCATCGGCGGCAGCGACGCGCTGTTGTCTCCGGCAGGGGGCAACGGTCGCACCTGTTACATCGAAGCCCTGGGTGACCCGGCGCTGCCGAGCTGGCGCCCCTTCGCTCGGGCCCTCAGCGAGCGTTGGCTGGCGCTCCCCGCTGCCCGGCCGCACTGGGGCAAGGAATGGGACATCCTGCCGGACATCGGCGCACGCCTGCGGGCGGTCTACGGTACCAGGATCGACCGATTCCTCTCGATCCGGAGCGAGCTTGGGTTGGACCCGGATGACCTATTCACCAACGACCTCATGCAAACCGTGTTCGCTCTGTCGACGCGCGCCCAGGCTGCGGGCTCCGATACGCTAGGAGCAGCCGCGAACGTGAACCGCTAGCATTGCTACCGATGATGCATCGTGTGAGGTTGGATGCTGGAGAATGGAGCGCGCGTTCGCCCGGAGCCCCTCCGTGGCTCGGGCGTTCGGCGTGGATGGCCGCCCTGCTGTCCGCCCTGCTGTCCGCCCGCCTGTCTCTGGCACCATCCGCGCACGCGTCACCGCTGTTCGAACTCGCTGGTGATGCAGGGGGCGCCGGCGGCTTCGCGGCTCGGCACACGGGCCCTGGTGGCTTCTCCACCTATTTTAACCCCAGCCTGCTTCCACTTGCGACCCCGCAGCTATCCGTGCGTGCGATGATCCTGCTGGAACGAATCGACATTCACGTCGCTCCACGCAACGACGCGAGCACGTTGGTGCCGGTGACGGCCGTCGGAGCGTTCCATGACGACGGCAACTTCACGCCCGTTACACCGCCACCCGTGCCGACCCCATGGCTGCAGTCGGGCTGCACCTCTGACTGTGACACCGGCCTGGTGGATAGCCCGGCCTCCCCGCGGCCGCGTCAAGCCCAAGGTGGGGGGCGCCAAACGGTCGTCTACGCGGGGTTGGGGCTGGTGCAGCCGATCGTCGATCGGCGGTTGGTCCTTGGGTTTTCGATGCTCGTTCCGACGACAACCTTCATCGGCGCCCACGCCTTCTACAACGACGAGCGGGAACAGTACTTCACCAACAGCCTTCACCCCGAGCTCTATGGCGACCGCCTCACGCCCCTGTCTGTTGCGTTTGGTGCTGGGAGCGAGATACTCGAGGGGCTCAGTGTCGGGCTGTCCTTCAGTCTCAATCTGAACAATGGCGCGCGAACCCCGACCTTCGTGCCCGAGGCCACCGCCTACGAGGAACTCGAGCTGAGCAATCGCATCAGCGTTCAGCCAAGCGTGGCGCCGCACCTTGGAGTGACCTACAGGCCCATCGACGCCGTCGGCCTGACGGCGACGCTTCATACCGAGCAGGCGCTGGAAGTGGAGGCTGCATTCAGCTCCCTGTTGCCGGACGGAAGCGAGCAGCTGGCCGTTAGGCGCTTCACACACCATTTCGTCCCCCTCACCGTTTCGCTGGGTGCGAGCTATTCGCTTCAGCTGGATGATCACACCCTGTCGACGGTCGCAGGCATCAACTTCGCCCGATGGTCGACCTACCGCGACCGCCACAACGTCGTGCCAACCGGTCGCTCTCGCTTCTCCGACCGCTTTCAGCCAACTGTCGGGCTGGCCCATGCGATGGGCCCGTGGACCAGCGGAGTACAGATGACGTGGCTCCCGTCTCCCGTGCCGACGCAGGCCGGTCGCTCCAACTACGTGGACAGCGATCGATGGGGTTTCGCCGCTACGCTCCGGCGCCGGGTAGTCCTGGGTGGCGTCGCCATCCAGGTCGGGGTGGCCGTGCAAGCGCACCACCTCGTCCACCGCAGCCACTCAAAGCGAAGGACCGAAGTAGGCCCGCCCCTTGCCGATGCCGTCGTCGACGAAGTGCCAGACAACGCCGTAGAGAAGCTGGACCCTGATCAGCCCGTCGAGCCCCGGATAGGCCTGCAGACCAACAACCCGGGATTCCCGGGCTTCGCAAGTTCGGGGTGGATCCTCGGCGGAAGTCTCGACCTGACAGTGGAACTCTAGCTAGCTAGCTAGCCCGGATTATTCATGAACTCTGCATCGCCTCGCTTGTTCTTCGACTTCACACGCCTTTCGTCGCCCTCGCAAATACAGGCAGTATGTGGGTCGGTCGCCGAAAAGCCGTGTGAAGCCGAATCCCTGCGCGATCCGACGCAGAGTTCATGAATAATCCGGGCTAGCCCGGGCGCTGGTCGCGCTTGGGCAGCCGTATTCGGGCCAGCTGACGAGACAGTGCGGTCAGTGTGCCTTGCGAATCCCACAGTTCCCCGTCCTCCTCGTGTAGGCCACCGGTCAGATGGCGAGTGCGAAACAGGGCGCGCATCAGCCCGGGGTTCGGGCGGGCGCGGAATTGCACGTTGAGCTGAAGGGTCGGAACCCACGCCGCTTGGCAAAGTGCATTGAAGACCGTCGGCGGGAACGCGTCGCAGAACAACGGGAACGCCGTCACGTCCGGCTCACGGCCATCGGAGAAGCCGATGTAGCCCCCGCTGATCATCTCCCCCGGCCCCTCACCACGTAGCCACTTGGAGGCCGCGGGTGCGTGATAGGTGTCCAACAAGGATGCGATGGAGGAGCTTCCGGTGGGCTTGTGCGGCACCCGGTGGCACGCCTCCAGGGCGGGAATCGCCGCGGGCGGCCCACATCCGTGGCGGTCCTCCACCCCCCCGTCTTCGTCGAAGTGGCCGGCGGTCGCCAAGAAGCGGGCGCGTTCCTGGCCGTCCTGAACCAGCCGCAGCATACCCATGGACGCGGAGCCGCCCACGCGAATGCGCTCACCGTGTAGTTCGGTCGCCCCGGGTCTCGCTGGCAGCAGGTAGTGGCCGCTCAGGCTGAGGATGTCGGGGTGGGGTAGCAGGGCCGACAGGGCTCGGGAGGCGATCGACATCACGTAGCCGCCGTTCGGCACCGTGCCGACGTTCCAGCGGTCGCTCATCGCGCATGTCCAGACGTGCTCGTCCCGGAGGGTCAGCTGGGTGTCTTCGTCAAATACATACATGGGTCTGTTGCTGTTTTCGGCCCGTAGCGGATGCCACGGGTCGTTGAGCTGGCGCAACCTACCATAGGTGGCGTGGCCTGGCTCACGCGTCCATGCCAGCTGGCATTCCACCCGGATCCTATGTATGTTGAAATAAGCCAATTGGGCTGCGCTAGGCTGCCCAACGGTTGGCGGTGGGCTGCCGTCGGTCCGGTCCGGCCAGCCCAGTCCGGTCGGTTTGCGCCGGCGCCACCAAGACCCCTCCACTCCACGGAGTTGCCACGAATGGGTACTGAATCGGAAGACGCCAGCAATTCGAACGCGCCGATGGAGATCAGTTGGCAGTTCGACTACCTATTCGACAGCGACAAGCTCAAGTCGCTGTACTCCAAGGCCAAGCGCGATCAGTGGGATGCCGAGCAGGACATCGACTGGGATCTGCAGGTCGACCCCAGCCGGCCTCTGTTTGGCCGCGACGTCATGGCGGTCTTTCACGTGCCCCTGGTTCAGCGCCTGTCGGCCTCGCAACAGGCAACGCTACGTGCGCACTTGGCCGCCCACCAATTGTCGCAGATCCTGCATGGAGAACAGGGTGCACTGATGACGGCAGGGGCACTGACCCATGCGGTGCCAGACCATCAGGGAAAGCTCTACGCAGCCACACAGGCAATGGACGAGGCGCGACATGTGGAGGTGTTCGCCGCCTACATTCACAAGCTGGCGGTCACCTATCCCATGTCGCTGACCCTCAAGCGGTTGATCGACCTGACCCTCGGTGCGGATTCCTGGGTCAAGATCGCGATCGGCATGAACATGGTTGTCGAGGGTCTTGCGCTGGGGACGTTCCACAATGTACTGGCGGTCACCGAGTGCGAGTTGCTTCGGCGAATCATGCGCGGCGTGATTCGTGACGAGTCCCGGCACGTGGGGTTTGGCAACCTCTACGTCGCCGATGCCATCAAAGCCATGCACGCGGACGAGCGGGAAGAGGTCGCGGACTTCGCCTTCATGGCGATCAAGCTGATGCGGGATGCGCGCCATCGGCGTGAGCCGGACCCGGCTTTCGCGCTGGTGCTGGATCGGAGCGGCATCGACCGCAATGACTTCTACAAGAGTGTCTTGGAAATGCGAGCGAGCGGCCAGAAGGTGGAGTTGCCGAAGGACCAGGTCCACCCGTTCAAGCACCTGATGATGCCCGCCCTGGTGCGCGTGGGCGCAGTCACGGACCGTTCGCGGAAGCGCTACGAGGCGGAAGGGATTCCGGTGATCGAGGAGCGCAGCACCTTGGAGCGGATGGAGACGGGAGCGCCGCCCGCGATGAACTGACCGTTCGCGGCGTTACGCGTGCCCTTCGTCGAACGTCAATTGGCTACGTTTCCCGCGATGCCCTGACCGCCGCTACGAACGCACGGATGCGCGCCGGGTCCTTCCGACCGGGGTCTCGTTCGACCCCGCTGCTTACGTCCACCGCGTCGGGCTGCACCTGGGCGATCGCGTCGGCAACGTTGTCGGCGGTCAGGCCACCGGCGAGCATCAACGGGCCGCTGTCGGCCAGCGCGCGTGCGGCCTGCCAGTCGGCGAGGGTGCCAGTGCCGCCTCCGCGGCGCCCGTCGACGTTGATGAGTCCGCGCAGGCCGTCAACGCTACTGGGCCGTTCGCCCTGGTCCAGGCCATCGAGCGGATCCAGATGATCGAAGCGAGGCCGGTGCTGCCTGCGGAACGCTTCCACGCGCTGGATCAGCCCACCATCATCGAAGAACGCTGGCAGTGCCCACGGATGGTTGTCGTCATCCGGGCGATAGGCGCTCGCGCGCATTTGGACCGCGTCGAAGCCTAGCGTGCGGATCGCTTGGAGCTGCGGACCGGCCAGCGTCCCAACCACGGCCACGCAGCAAGTCCCCGCCCCCGAGGTGCGCGCGCAGGACAGCAACTCTGCGCCCAGTGCGGGATCGATCTTGCACGGGCCGCGATCGAAAACGAAGCCGAGCATGTCGGCGCCTGCCGCAGCGGCCGCTTCCACATCCGCTACCCGTGTGAGGCCACAGATCTTGATCTTGGGAGAGCAGGGAGTGGTCCTGTCTTGGCTATTGGTGGTCATCGTAGCTGGGTTGCTGACGGGTGCCGGCCATCGATCGCCAAACGGTGGCCGAAGAGCGCTTCGAAGTAGTCGGCCGCGGGTAGTGTAACCGCTTCCCCTAGGGCCGGTGGCGTGAACGGAGCGTAGCGCGTTCCGCTCCACGCGAGTAGTTCCAGCGATGGGTGTTCCAGCACACGGTCGAAGTGCGCCTCAAAGGCCGTCGGCATGCCGTCTCCGTCCACGGCACGCACGACGATGCGAAGCACTCCCACTCGTACTACCTGTCCCGGCGAAAAGGGCCGGCGTGGATCACGCAGCAAGCGGGATGCCGGGTTTTCCAACAGACCTACAGTGCTTGTCAGTGCCAGCGACCGTGGGCCGATCCGTTGGACGCTGACCGCACCGGTACCGCTGGCGAGCCAGGCCTGCGCCCTGGGCGCCGGCTTTCCGGTGGCGCCCCGCATCATGGGGAGGTACGCGGCCAGGGGAACGGCCGGTGGATTCATGTAGATCACGGTTCTGTCGCGGACGCCCTCGTCGCTCGGCACGCTCGCGTCCACCCGCTCGAGCATTTCGCGGAACCCGGCCGCCCCGCGGGCCCGGGATGCAAGCATGGGGGGCGCCACGATCACCTTTGCGAGCACCAACAGCACCGCAGTGGCCGCAGCGGTCTTCGCGTAGAAGCCCTTGCCGGGTCGCCTCAGGTGCAGGAGGATCAAGCGCGCCGTGGCGGGGGCCGCGCCGATCGCGACCCAGTTCAGTAGCCGGTCGGCCGGGAACGCTGCGCTGGCCGGCACCAAACTGAGCACTGCACCGGTCAGTCCGAAGGCGGTCAGTCGGTCGCGGCGTACATGGGGCCAGAACAGATAGGCATACAGGACGGTCGACACGGCGGCTTGAAGCGCGATTGCGAGCTTGATGGTCGGCACCACGAACAGCGTGGACCACAGCTCCGACCACGCGCCGCCGAACTGCGAGAAGAGCAGCAGCGGTGCGCGCTCGACGAATGCCAGCGCGAACGCGAGCGGCTCACCCATGGGGTCCGCGTATAGGCCCGACCCCGAGACGCCATAGCCGGCAGCTCGGTACATCACGCGCCATGCGATCACGACGAGCACGTAGGGTGAGAGCCGAAACAACCGCCGCAGGATGGGCCGATCGGACTCGAGCCAGACCGCGTGGGACAGCAGGTAGGCGCAGATGGCGACGCTGCCTTCGCCGGCCAGTAGCGAGAGCGAAAACAACAGAAGCGAAGCCCAACCGGCCCACCGGCAGCCTTGTTGTCGTCCGCGTACGTAGAGCACAAGCGCCCAGAGCGATAGGGCCGTGGCAATCACGGTGTTGCGGCCCGAGACCCAGGAGACGAACCAGGCACGGGCATCGTCCAGGGCATAGAGATAGAAGGA
Source organism: Myxococcales bacterium (assembly GCA_028817905.1). Classification (GTDB taxonomy): domain Bacteria; phylum Myxococcota_A; class Polyangia; order Polyangiales; family JAFGIB01; genus JAPPOR01. The sequence goes on along the minus strand of JAPPOR010000619.1, from coordinate 13,518 downwards.
AAGCCCCAGGGCCAATCCATGTGGGATCAGTCGACGGTACAGTGCAAGCACGCCTGCCAGCGCGACAATGCCCCACACTAGGTTGTGCAGGTGCATCGCCCACGCTTGCTCCGGCCATAGCAGGTGGTCGAGATAGTGGGTAAGGGCGCTAACGGGGCGGAAGAACGCGAGCCGTGCGGTCTGGTCGGCCCACCACGACAGGATTCCGTGGGCTTGGAGAGCGGGCGTCGTTTCGGGCGTGGTGAAGCGAAAGATGTCCCAGGGCGCGCGCGCGAAGCTTGGAATGCCAGGAGCCCCTTTCAGGACGAACAGGTGCACATAGTCATCGGCGATGAGTCCCGTGTTGAGCGACAACGCCATCAGCGCCACGCTCGTGCACAGGATCGCAGCCGGAGCCTGCCGACGGCCGAGGGTCTTCCGCATGCAGCGCCGCACGCCCGCCAGCGCGTGCCGACCCTTGCCCGCTCTGGTGGAGGGGGGTGACATCGTTTCGGAGGTCGGCCCTGAAGGGGGGGATGACAACGAAGCGGTACTCACGAGCTCTGGTCATCGAGGCGCCGTCGAGGGAGTCGTTGGAACAGGTGCGACGCCGCGCGTTTTTTGGGACACCCCTGTTGGTTCGAGGGTTGGTTCGAGGGCTGGTTCGAGCACTTCTCACATCACCCGCCGGGCACTGGTTGATCGCGTGGGCTCTTGAGATGCGCTCTGGCTACGGTAGCCAAGTTTCGTGCGGCCGTCTAATGCATCCACCGTCAGCCGCTCAATCAGCGATGCGCGTCCAGGTGGACCGGAGCACGGTTTGAAAGAAGTCTTGTGCCGGCAGGCGTACGCTCTGTCCTGGTGGAGGTGGGACAAAGGGAGCGAAGCGCCCGTCCCGCCACACGAACAGGGACAGTTCCGGGCTTGCTAGCGCCACCTTGAAAGTGAATTCCACACGCGTGGGGCCGCCGCGTGGATCACTCGCCAGGACCTTTGCGGTCATGGCGGGCAGTTCCACCCGGGCTCCGACGGACAAACCGCTGGGGTCGCGGCGGTAGTGACGCTGTTGGGGACTGTGAAGCAATCCGCGCTCGCTGGTCACAAGGAGCTTCCGGCGGCCGGTACGGCTAACAGTAATCGGTGAGCTGGCTGTCGCGAGCCAATGGAGATGGCGCGGGCGCGGCGTGCCGCGGTATGCACGGGCCGGCTGTATGAAACTAGCCATGATATCGAAGGGAGCGTTGACAAGGATGAACGTCTGGTCGGCCACGGAAGGTGTTCGCGGCAGTCTCTGTTCTGCGCTGCGCACGGCATGGCCGACCAGGCCCATCGAGAGGGACCATATCGGCAGTGCCAGGGGGGCTGCGACCATGTGCAGGCCGACGAAGCCGAACAGGACGCCTCGGGCCAGGCGCGCCCCTCGAGCTCGAGCACGGTAGTGGTCGATGATCAGCGCAGCAAGGCCGCTGCCGCCGATGCCGACCAGCAGGAGCAGGCGTTCGCCCGGTAGCGAAGCCGACACGGGGATCGCGGCCAGCAAGCTGCCCAGCGCGTAGAAGCGCGCGGGCGCCTGGTCGCGTAGGACCGGCCAGGCCAACGCCACCACTGCGGTCAGCAGGGTCAGGGACAGCAGGAGCAGGGCCGGCCAGTGCTCGGGCGGCGCCCAAAATGCCAAGTCCGCGTAGGGTGGACCGTGCTGTGCGCCCAGCAGGATCGGGATGTTGCGGGCCGCAGCGGCCATGAAGGCGAGCGGCTCCCGAAGTGGGTCGTGGTAGGCCCCCGAGCCCCGCGATCCCAGGTCGAGCACGCGGTAGATCCCTCGCCATGCGGCGAGCACGATCGCATAGGGAAGAAGGCGTGCGAGGCGAAGCACCAGACGGTCCTGTTCGAGACACAGAGCGTGGGCCAACAGGTAGCCGAGCACTCCTACGGCAAACTCGCTTGCTGAAAGACCGGCAGCGAAGCAGGCAGGCCCGACCCAGAAGTTGAACGAAGTCACTGCACGAGTGGCTACGTCAGGGGACCGATGAGCCATCGCCGCGACCAGGCGCCGATGCCCCACGAGGGCCGGCAGGGCCAGGGCCGCGGCGACCAGCGCATTGCGGTTGGAAACCCAGCCGAGGGTCGCACCGTGGGGGTCGTCCCAGGCGAATAGCAGTAGGGCGAGTCCAGCGAGCCGCCGCTGGTTGAGACCGCCGGCGTGAACGCTCCGGTAGACGCCCTGGGCCGCAAGCAGTGCGGCGAAGAACCAAGCCAGGCTGTGCAGGTGCATCAGGAACGGACTGGCCGGGAATAGGCTGAAGTCCAGGCGGTGCGTCAGGGACGACAGTGGCCGGAAGAACGCGTTCAGATGGGCCGGATCGGTCCACCAGGGCAACAGCGCGCCTTCCGCCATCAGGGCGCGGTTCGAGACCGGGTCGCCGGTCGTGAAGGTGAACAGCGATAGCGGGTGGCGACCTTCGAAGCCGGTGATGCCTCCACCCCCGCGGCTGAGCAGGCCCAGTACGAAGTCATCCAGGGCCAGGGGTGCGAGCAGTGAAGGTGCGGTGAGCAGCATACTTCCCGCCAGCGCAATGTGCGGCAGGCGGGGGTGCTCGATGAGCCGGCGCAGGCCGTCGAGGGCCCGGTCGCGGGGGGGAGGTAGCTTCATGGCGACGGGCGAGCGCCCGACTCCATGGTACACAAAAGGTACGTGAAAGCTGCGCTTGCCGCGTGGCCGGCTTGACCCGGTTTGTGCTAGCGCCGGTGGATGCGATGATGGGCCCGTGAGGGAAGCCGCCATCCGGGCGCTGTCGAGCCGACGCGCGCCCTTTGCCATTATCGCGCTTGCCCTCTTGCTGGCCAGTCCCTCGCTGTCCACCGGTCTGGTGGCCGACGACTACTACCACGCGCTGATCCTGGCGGGGGGGCACGGTCTGCCGGGCGTGCCGGATGACCCCTGGGCCCTGTTTCGCTGGGCTGATGGGACCGTGGCGATGTCTACCGCCTTCATGGAGGTTGGCATGGTGGGATGGTGGTCCGACCCGCAACTGCTGATGTCGTTCATGCGACCCGTCTCGGTACTGACCCACCGGCTCGACCACCGGTTGTACCCGGACACCCCCTGGTTGATGCACGCGCATACGCTTCTGTGGTTTGCCGGGGCGCTGTTTGGGCTGTCGCGGCTGTACCCGAGGGTCGCGCTCGCCGGGCAACGTGTGTCAGGGCAAGGGCGGGACGGGGCCGGCCAAACGGGCCGTGTGTCGATGGGGGCGAACCTGTGCCTGCTGCTGTTCGCACTGGACGATGCCCATGGTCTCTCGCTTTCGTGGGTGGCCAATCGCAACGCGGTGGTGGCCTTGTGCCTCGCGGTTCCGGTGCTCTTGCTCCACGACAGGGCGCGTCGTGAGCGAAGCCGCGCAGCCGCGGCTGCGGGTCCGGCGCTGCTGCTCTGTTCGCTGCTTGCGGGGGAGGTGGCCCTGGCGGCCTGCGCCTATCTATTTGCATATGGCATGTTCCTCGACCCCATGGGTCGGCGCCGCGGGCTCCTGTCCATCGCCCCCCACGCGGTGGTGGTTGTGGGTTGGTCGATCGCGTACCGCGCCCTAGGCTTTGGTGCGCGTGGTTCCGGCTTGGTCGTGGACCCCGGGAGCGAACCACTTCGCTTCGCGTTCGCGCTAGCCGAGCGGCTGCCCGCGCTGCTTGCCGCACAGCTTGCCCTGCCGCCGGCCGATCTTTGGGAGTTCTACGGCACCGTGACGCCGTGGCTGCCGGGCCTGATGCTAGGCGCGGTGTGTGTGGTTCTGTTGCTGCTTGCCGTCGCCATGCGCGATCTGTGGAAGACCGACCCCGCGGCGCGCTTCTGGGCTCTCGGGATGCTGCTCGCCGCGGTGCCCGTGTGCGCCCAGTTCCCCCACGATCGGCTGCTGATGTTCGTGGGCGTGGGTGGCATGGGGCTGGTGGGGCGGCTGCTTGCCCGCTGGCTCACGGGCCAGCTCGGGGGACTGGCCCGTGTGGTCGCCGTGGGTTTGGTGGCGCTTCACCTCGTGCTCGGTCCCACGCTTCTGCCGGTGCGCGTGCGCGCGCCTGCCGACATCCGGAAGATGATCGGCGCGGCGGACGCCACGATCGACCAGCGGCCTGGGGTCGAGCAGCGCACGGTCGTTCTGATCAATCCTCCGGCCGACGCCTACGCTGGCTACATTCCGCCGCTGCGGGAGGCCGAGGGTCGCCCGAGGCCTGCGCACTTGCACTGGTTGGCGACGGCGGCCTCAGAGGTAGAGGTGGAACGCCTCGACGACCACACCCTGCGGGTGCGCCCCCGCCTGGGGTTTTTGGCGCGCGCCTCCGAGCGCATGCAGCGTGGCGACCGGGCGCCCATGCGCGTGGGGCATCGGGTCGTGCTGACCGAGATGACCATCACGGTTACCGAAAGCACGCCGGCTGGCCGTCCGTTGGAGGTGCTAGCCCGGTTCACTCGCCCGTTTTCCGACCCCCAGCTGTACTTTCAGGCATGGAGCCACGGGCGCTTCGTACCCTTCGAGGTCCCGCCAAGGGGTAAGCCCGTGACCCTCCCGGCGGTCGACTTCAGCAGCTTGCTGCCCTAGCAAGTTCTCATCCAGGAAAGGGCACGTGCGCTTTCCTGGATGAGAACCTGCTAGCTGTATTCGGCGCCCGTCCCTGTGGAGTTTTGGCCGCACAGGTTTGGAAAGCACTTCGGGGGCGGGACACACGCGCACAGCGGCATACTGACGCACGCCTCGCAAGGGCTGCCGTTGTCGCGTCGCACCTTTAATCGGGGCTCGGCACGCCGTTCTCAATGACTCGAACGGAACTCGGGGACCGATCACATTGAAGAAAGCGCTCTCAACCCACGCGGCTCGGTGCACCGCACATGGACCCTGCAGGGATGCCCTGGTGGTCGTGGTACTGGCAGTGTGCGCGAGCATCGGACCTGCCTCGAGCCGAGGACATGCCCAGCAGTGCCCGCCTGGCTTCGAGCAGGTTGGGGGAGGCTGTGCTAAGAAGCGGCTTCAACCGGAACCCAAGAAGCGCCCTCGACGCAAGCCGGTCAGGCTGAGCTGCCGCGTGGGACAGGTCAAGCTGGGAGGCGCCTGCTGCTGGCCCGGCCAGGCTGTCGTTGACGGCACTTGCCGCGGCATTCCTAACTGCCCTTCGGGGTTCCGCAGCAAGGCCGAGCAATGCGAGCTCGAGCCATGTGAGAAAGGTCGCGTACGGGCCTCGGACCGAATGACCTGCTGTTGGCCCGGGCAGGGGGCCACAGAAGGTGTATGTCGAGGTATCCCCTCGGGGTGCCCGCCGAACTATGACGTAGTTGGTGAGGCCTGCTCCAACGAGCGCTATCTCAAGCGGCTTGCTGCCGAGCGACGCGCCACCGAAGAGAGGCAGCGTGCACAGCGAGCGAGGGAGCGGCGGGAGCGCGAAGCCCGGGAGGCTGAGCTTCGGCGCGAGCAGGAAGAGCAACGGAACCGTGAGCTCGAGCGTCAGCGGCAAGAGGAGGCGCGGCGTGAGGCCGCGCGCGCGCAAGAGCAGCGTAAGCGCGAGCAGCACCTGGCCGAGCAAGCGATGCACCGGGAGGCAGCATGGCAGAAGCGGCGACAGGAGCTCGTGTGGACGCCGGCGTTGCTCCCCGGGTTGACGGGGCCTGCTCCGTCGGATGGTGACGGTGACATGCCGCTTCTGTACGAACTCGCCTACGGCACCGGATCCAATGACGACGGCTCGCACCAGCGCCTCGCGATCGGCCTTCGGATGTATTCGTGGGCCGAAATCGCAGCTAGTTTTTCCTACAGCTGGGGCGACTACCACTTCGAGGACCCCGACAAGGGACGCAGCCTCGTTCCCATTCCGTGGACCGCTTTTGGAGGCGACTTTCAACTAGGCGTCCCCCTGGTATCGTGGCCCCGTCTGGGGTTGGCAGATTTTTCGGTCTTCAACCTGAGCGCCGGAACGTACCTCCAGTACGGGTTCGTCACGCCGGAACAGAACCTCGACGGCGAGTTTCAAGCAGCAGTTGGCGGGTACCTCTCAGAGCGCCTGTGGCTCGTCGATGGACTCTTCGTTGGAGGCGACGTGCGCCTACCCTTCAATAGCAACGCGATAGCTCGCACGCAGCTCTCCGTGTTCATCGGTCTCGGGGGACCCGATCGAGCGGCCATGGAAAGTGCCTATCGCGAGGACAACTGAGATCAACCCTACGGGACCTGAAATCGCCCTGCTCGTCGACCATCACCTTAGGCCTAACAGAGGAATTACCAGTGAAGATAGATACACGTTCGAGAGCTTGGGACGGCGGCTCGGGCCCCTTGCGGAAGCTCCGATGGCTGCTCGTACTGCTTGGAAGTGCCTCCGCGATCGCCTGTGGAGGCGACGGAGAAGGTGTCAATCCGGACGCGGGTAGCACTTTTGAGCCGGACGCCAGCGAGCAGCAGACATCGGGGCCCGATGCGAAAACGTCGGAAGACTCGATGATGGACGCCGCCATGGCGACCGCCGACGCTGGGGACAGCGGGCAAGAAGACGAACGCATAAACTACAGCTGTATCCGCCTGCGGCGCTTGAGTGCGCTGGACCCCGGACTTACCTCCGCGCTGCTCGTTCTGTTCACGGCCGAAACGTGTGACGAACAGATTCCCGTGCCACGTTGTCAGCCGGGCGAGGATCCCGACGATAGTAGGGCAGGATGCCTGGACATCGGCGACGCCAACTCCGATCCAGGGGTCTTCGTTCTCTCGGAGGATGGCAAGCGCCTGAGCTCAGAGGCCGACCCCCGCATTCTCCCCGCCAAAGGCCTGCGAATCTACGTCACGCTCCTTCTCGACATCAGTGGCTCTACCGCCGACAACCGCAATGAAGTAATCGCGGGTACCCAGGCGTTTGTAAAGCGGCTGCTGGGTGAAGAGGATGGCTCGGGGGGGTTGGCGGAATTGCTGGGTGACGAGGATGCTGCCGACCAGGTATGGATCGGCATCGAGCTCTTCGATGGTCGGGAAGCCCCGGTCCTGTGGCAGGCACCAACACCTGATGTTGCCCTGCTGAACCGACGCCTGGCCGATTTGGAGCAAGTCACCGCTCAGGACAACTCGACGAACCTCAACGGAGCGATCAAGGCGGCGATCGCCGACTCCCTGGCGCGCCAGAGTCTGACGGTTACCCGCAACGAGGACGGTGTGGTGACGGTCGGCTATTTGGTGGCGTTCACGGACGGCGCCGACCAGGCTTCGCGCGTCACGCGTGAGCAGGCCCGCACGGCCGTGATGCGTGGGCGGGAGTCCTCCGACTCTTTGCGATCCGCGACCGTGAGTACGTTTGCCGTCATGCTGGAGGGCCAGGACTTCACACCCGAAGCGCAGGCCGATCTGGAGTACATCCTCGGGGGGCAGGCGGCCGCTGTGGAGGACGAGCCAGCGGTCACGGAACCGGACCCCACACCGAGCGATCCAACCGGACTGTGCACCGATCTATGCGAGCACAGCAATGATGGCTCGTGCGATGATGGAGGGGAGGGTGCGAGCTTCAACTCGTGCGCACTCGGCACCGACTGCAGCGACTGTGGGGTGCGACCACTGCCTGGGCTTTCGCCGCCTGAACAGGAGCCGTCATCGGAAGAGCCTGACACGAGTGAAACGTCGACAGCGAGTGCTCCCCCGCAGGTTGAGTTCGTCTTCAACGCAGCCAACGCCGACGAGCTGGCGCAGCGCTTCGACGAGCTGGCCGATCGGATCGTGAAGCAACTGCTAAGCACGTACCTGTTGGCCTATTGTTCGCCGGCCCGTTCCGCCAACGATCACGTGCTCGAGGTCAACCTATCGCCTGATGTGAGTTCGGATCCGAACTTCTCGAGTGTTCCCCTCACCTTCAACTTCAACAGCGCCGGCTTTGAGGGCGGATGCACGGCCGACTTCTTCGAGACGGCGTGTGAGAATCTTGGCTGTGGCGGGCTCAACTGCGGCGCGTGCGACGACTCCACGCAGGTGTGTCAGGAGGGGATCTGCGTCGATAGCTGTGAGGACGGGCTGAGCTGCAGCACCAATTCCGCGGCTACCGTGATCGTCAACGACCTCGGCTACCAGCGCGTCTGTGAGCCTGGAGTTGACGTTGCCGAGCTACGCAACACGTGCAGCAGCATGTGCGTCGACCTGGAGTCCAACGCTGCCCATTGTGGAAGCTGTGACCACGCATGCCCGAGCGGGGAGTCCTGCAGTGAGGGCGTGTGCACGGGGATCGGCGAGCTCACCTGGTGCGCAGGGGCCTACGTGGCACTTCTCTCGGATGAACAGCATTGCGGGATCTGCGGACACGAATGCCCCGACGACATGGTTTGTGCCAACGGAACTTGCAGCGGGGACGCCACGACGAGTTGCAGCGGAAGCGCCTACTGCAACGGATGCGTCGACGTGATGGGAAGCAGTAGCACCCATTGCGGTGGTTGCTATCGGGGTTGCCAGGGGACAAGTGCAGCGTGCAACGCGGGCGTTTGCGAGTGCGGTGACCTCGCCTATGAGGCGTGCGACCAGGGCTCGGAGGTTGTCTGCGTGGACACCCAAACCAGCGCGGCCCACTGTGGCGTGTGTGGCAACGCCTGCCCGACGGGGAGCACTTGCGAGGCCGGTACTTGCACGGACTGCCCGGCCGGACAGGTCGAATGCAACGGTGCTTGTGTCGCCCTGGACGGCACCGACAGTGGCAATTGTGGCGCCTGCGGTAATGCCTGCCCGCAAAACGCTCAGTGCGCCGCCGGAGAATGCGCATGCACCGGCGGACGCGAGGAATGCGGCGGGGAGTGTGTGGACACGCGGACCGACCGACTGAACTGCGGGGGTTGCGGCGTGCGCTGTGCGGCCAACGAGACCTGCAACAATGTGGATGGTACGGGCGTCTGCCAGTGCTCGGGCAGCACCTGCGATGAGGTTTGTGTAGACACCACGGCGAACACGTTCCACTGCGGTGCATGCAATCGCCTGTGCGAGGTTGGCGAGTGCTGTAGCAATAGCAGCTGCGTGACCTGCGCTACGGGCTTGCGGTCGAGCCCTTCAACGGGCAACGGCAGCGTTCCCCTCGATCCGGCTACCGAGGAATGCTCGGATGAACGCTATCCCGAGCAGTGCTACGACGAGGAGCAGGGAGAGTACTTCTGCGTGAATACGGAAACGCATACGGAGCATTGCGGGTATTGTAACAACGCATGCCCGCCTGCATGGCTGTGTACCCAGGGAGAGTGCTTGGACCCCGGTTTCATGTTCCCATGAGCGAGGCGGACCGTGGACGGCCCAGGCCGCGGCCCGCGCAACCGGTTGCGCGAGCCGCGGCGGAGCCCTCGCCTGCCCTAAAGGGGGCCCTCGACGTGGGCCTGAAATATCCAGTAGCGGAGGAGCTGGCGTCCGATCTGGACGGGCTCGCAGAGCGTGTCGCCGAGCTTGGAGGCGATGGGCCATGGCTTTCGGTTTACGACCGGGCGATCGGCTTGATCGAACAGCTCATCGACTCCATGCAGGAGAGGATCGAAGCTGCCCAGGCACGGATGGCGGATGCCGGAGACACGAGCGAGCTCAAGCAGCGGCTGTCGACGGGGCCTCGCAAGGCGGCGGAACGCGCGAGGGCGCAGGCCAAGGCCGCCGTGAACAAGGCTGGAAAGGAGTGGTCAGAGCGGTGCAAACGCCAGCTCGAACACGTCCTGGAGCAATGTGGCGCCTCGGGGGTCTCTGCGCTGAAGGTCACGACCGAGGAGGTGGCGGGCGGGCTGCAGTTTGGGGTCGACTCCGCGTGGTGGGCTGAGTTCGCTGGCTACGTGGAGCGCTGCATGGAGGAGTGGACGCGAACCACAACCAGTGGTGCCGACCAGGCGCTCAGTCAAGCCGCCCTTCAAGGGGCGGCGGACGTCAGCTCATTGACCGAAGGCCGCGCCCTGGGAGCTCCGGAGCCGCAGGAGCCACCGGCGGTTCAGGCCAACCTCAGGCCACCTGTCGAGCCCTCGAAGGTGCCCATGGCGGGCGCGGCTTCGGCGCTCATGAAGCACATGCGAAGCAATGTGATGATGATCGGGGTCTTCGGAACCGCTCTGGGGGTAATCTTCTTCATCGTTGGGCGACTAGCCGGAAACGGCGAAGCTGACACACCCAATACGATGTTGATTCGTGGTGGACTGATCCTGGCGGCGCTTCCGATAAGTGCGATCATTGGGCTCAAAGCCATTCGGAGCGAACGACAAAAGCTGCGCGAAGACGGCGCGATCAAGCATCGCGAGGCGATGGCGGGGCACCTTACGACCGTGCTCAAGAAGGCGCTCGAGCGGCACCGGGGGGTCCTGGAACGCTGGGTGCTTGCACGTCAGGCGGCTTGGGAGGAGCAGGTCGAGCAGTTCTGGAGCGAGTCGGTCGAGCCCGCGCTCCAGCGGCTCGACGAGCAGGCCAGCGACCAGCTCAAGCAGGCCAAGTTGGAGCAGTCTCGCGCGGGTGATGAGTTGAGCTCCGCCAAGATGGTCAAGAACCAGCTCAGCCAGAACCTGCTCTTCGAGCTGAAGAAACGGCGTCGCGAGGTCGCGGCCCGCGAGACCAAGGTTGGCTAGCCCGCTAGCCGACGTGGAGGATAGGGAGTTCCATGGCAGATAAGACGATCACTGAGTTCGTAGAAGAAGCCCGCGATGCTGCCGAGCGCGCCGACGATGCGGCCCAGGGCGCCGAGCAGGAGCGGGAGCAAGCGATAGCTTCGGGCGAAGAAGCCCAGGCTGCCTCCGATGAGGCCCAGGATTCCGCCTCGGAGGCGAGGGACGAAGCGTCCGATGCCCAGGCAGCGGCGAGCGAGGCTCAGAGCAGCGCCAGCCAGGCGTCATCATCGGCCGCGGAAGCGGACGGCCAGGCGCAGTCCGCGGAGGGTGCGGCGTCAGAAGCCGAGGAGCAGTCGCAGCAGGCGCAGTCGTCTGCCGAGGAAGCGGACCAGCAGGCCCAGACTGCCGAGGCCGCAGCGTCTCAGGCGATGGACCACGCATCTGGGGCCGAGGGCTCCGCGCGGGACGCTGAGGAGGCTGCCGAGGACGCGCGGTCCCAGGCACAGGGCGCCCAGGCGGCACTTGATGAGGCCGAAGCGAGCGCCGCCGAGGCCCAGACGTTGCGCGATGAGGCCGAGCAGATCAAGACCGAGGCAGAGGGCCTGCGCGACGAGACCCGTCAGATGCGCGAGGAAGCCGAGCAGCAGCGCCTTGAGGCCGAGAATCTCAAGAACGAGGCGGAAGGTGTTCTCGAGGCGATGCGTGAACTCCATCAGCAGGCGGAGCAGGAGCTGGAAAGCGCCAACGCGGCTCGTGAGCAGGCCGACGAGGAGGCGGCTGCGATCACGGCCGCCCGGGACGAGGCCCAAGGGGCTGCCGAGGAGGCCGAGGGCGCTGCAGCTGACACCGCGGCCCAGCACGACGCCGCGCGGGACGCTGCCGAGCGCGCAGCCGAAGCGGCCTCGCGCGCCGAGGCCATGATCTAGTTCGACCACCACGCTGCCCCGGGAGCCGAAGGGCCTGAAGGAGAACATGACGGAAGACGAGCTTCAGAGCTTGATCGGCAGTGAATTGGCGGGGTACCGCCTTGTGCGACTGCTTGGTAGCGGCGGCACGGCGGTGGTGTTTGAGGCCGAGAACGTGCTTCATCCAAGTATCAAACGGGCGATCAAGGTCGTACGTCCGGAGCTATCCAACCGCGAGGAATTTCGCGCGCGCTTCATGGAGGAAGCGGGCATTCTGGAGCGCTTGAGGCACGCGAACGTCGTGGGGTTCTACGGCGTGCGCGAAGACCAACACCGACTGGTCATGGAACTGGAGCTACTTGAAGGCAAGCCGCTGTCGGCGCTGCTAGACGGTGGTCAGCCCTTGCCGCTCGAGGAGGCACTGCGGTACATGCAGCAGGCGTGTGAGGGAACCGCGGCGGCTCACGCCCTGGGGATTGTTCACCGAGACCTTAAGCTCGACAATCTGTTTTTGGGGTCCGACGGGGTTATCCGCGTGCTCGACTTCGGCATCGCCCGCGCGGTGGACGACGCCGATCGCATGAACCGTGCGACGCGACCGGGCACGGTGCCAGGCTCGCCCCCGTACATGGCACCCGAAGTGTGTGAGGGCGCCGTGCCGTCGTATGCAGCGGACGTGTACGCTTTGGGCATTTGCCTGTACGAGCTCTTGATGGGCCATCACCCGTTTCAAGCGCCCGGGGCACCGATGAAGAGCTCCACACAGATGATGTTCGCACACGTCAAGGAGACCCTGCCAGCGATCGCAACCGTGTATGCAGGAGCACCCGAAGCCTTGAATACTGTGGCGCAACGCACCGTTGCCAAGGCGCCAGCCGAGCGCTTCCCAAGCGCCCAGGAACTCGCGGACGCGCTTCGGGGCCTGGGGCAGGTACATGCGCCCGCGATCCCTGCCGGGGCTACTGAGTTCGCGCTTCCGACTTTCGGGACTCAGCTGGAGTCCGAGGGGCCCTCTGAGGCACATCCGCCTGCATCGCGTAGGGGGCTGTGGGCGATGATCGCAGCGGTGGTGCTGGTCGGCGGCGGGTTCGGCGCTTACCAGGTGAGCCGAGCAGCTCATGCTGCGCAGGCCCCTGAGAGCAGTGAAGCGGTCCCCCGGGTCGAGGACGCCGGCTTGACCATGCCCATCGCTGATCGCATCGGATGGGTAACCGTGCGCGCTCCGAAGGTGCGCGCTCGTGATCCGATCTACTTGGGGGTCGGAAGTGACCGAGTCCTGGCGGGGGTCGCTGGGTTTCGACCTGCGGCAAAGGTCACGCCGCCCGCGGTCGACTTCCAGATCCAGGCACACGAGGTCACATGGGGCGTCTATGAAGCATGGCTGGAGGCACATGGCAAGCCGCTCCCTCCGCTCCCCTCCTTTGCCGCGCCCGATCCTGAAGCACGTGCCCGTTTGCCCGTTACGAGCCTGTCGTGGAGCGATGCGGACGCCTTCTGTCGGTCGATCGGTGGCAATCTTCCTACCGAGGAGCAGTGGGAGTACGCTGCCCGTGGCGCCGAGTTGCGCCCCAACCCGTGGGGTAGCCAGCCGATGGACATGTCACGCCTGCACCTATTCGCCGGCAAGGACGCGGGCCTCAAGGACGTCCAGGCGAGTCCCCAGGACGCTACCCCCGGGGTCGAAGGTCAAATCCTGTACGACCTGCTCGGCAACGCCCGCGAGTGGACCCGCGACCTATGGCGTGGCAACAGCCCGAGCGACGATGTTTCATGGGTCCACACAAACGGCATGACCTACCGTACCGTGCGCGGTCTTCCGGTCGAATCGCTACCCGACGCATTGCCGCGCCAGGGCGCCGCCTATCGCGCCGCCATGTGCGCAAGCGCTGCTTGCCCCGACAAAACGCCGTGGAACTTCATTGGCATGCGCTGTGTTCGCCCGGTTCCGAAGGAACAGCAGCGCAGGTGACTGGCCCGGATCATTCATGACTTCGACGCCGCCTCGCTTGTCCTTCGGCTTCACAGGACTTTCGCCACCCTAGAAAATGCAGGCAGTATTCCCGTCGGTCGTCGAAAGCCCTGTGAAGCCGA
>JAPPOR010000532.1 GCA_028817905.1 Myxococcales bacterium | reverse complement strand
GACCGCTAGTGCGATGACCACAGGTCCCACCGTCAAGGTCCTAAGATTGCGCGCTGACCAGGCGCGCTTGCCCGCCTACGCGAGCACAGGAGCAGCCGGTATGGACCTGACCGCGGCCATTGACGCGCCCATGGAGTTGGCGCCTGGGGCGCGGGCGCTGATTCCCACCGGACTGGCCATGGCGTTGCCGTCCGGCTATGAGGGACAGGTGCGACCCCGCTCTGGCCTCGCCGCGAAGGCGGGTCTGACTGTGCTTAACGCCCCGGGGACGGTCGACGCAGACTACCGGGGCGAAGTTCAAGTGATCCTCGTCAACCTCGGTCAGACTCCCCACCTTATTGCACCCGGCGACCGGATCGCCCAACTGGTCGTAGCACCGGTTACCCAGACGCACGTCGAGGAAGTCGAGACGATGGAAGCACTCGGTTCGACCGAGCGCAGCGAAGGTGGCTTCGGAAGCACAGGCCGCTAGACCCAAATCGCCAAGTGCAAGCGCTCCGTTTTCGCGCAAGTTTCGGTCAAAGTGGAGACGGGAGCCGAAGAGCGGGCCCTATGCAGCCTCACAGCCCGGCAGCAGAGGCGACGGCCAGCAGTCCTAGCATGGCGCCCATCGCGACGAGTACCAGAACCACGAGCTTGTCGACCGATACACGTTGTTGTTTGTTGCGCGATTGCACGTTGTCGGCTCCCCCCAACATCAACGGCACTGCTGCGAGAGATCGAACACCGCTGCGCGAATGATACCCATCGTCCAGGGAGCAACGTCGTGCCGATCGGGTGTAACGGTACCGCTGTTTTGCGACACAGGCGAATATGCGATTGAACTTTTTGAGGCCCGAGTGACTTTTTTCTCGCGCGCATGGCCGATGCGCCGAATCACGCGACGCCGGTGAATCATGCTACTAGAGCAACCGTGAATGCAGTTCCGAGTTCGAGCCTGAGCTCGCCTGGGATGTGAGAGGAACCTACACAAGCACCGACGAGCATGGGCGCAGGGTATGCGCGCGGCCAATGGGTCCGCCTGTACCGCGCGAGTGACCGGGTCGTACGCGAAGTCTCGTGTACCTGAGTCGAGACATTGGCGTAACGCGAATGGGAGTACGTGAAGATGGATTTCAGCCTGAGTGAAGAGGATCGACTGCTCCAAGGGTCGGTCAAGGATTTTGTCGAAGACACCGTCAACCCGCGCTGGCGCGAAATCGAAGAGAAGGGCGCGATCCCCGATGACATCATCGAAGGCGCCAAGGAACTCGGCCTGCTCGCCTTGAGTATCCCGGCGGAGTACGGGGGGATGGAGTTGGGCGTGCTGCAAAAGGCGCTGATTCACGAGATGCTGGGTCGGGGGCCATGGGCGCTGGGAACCTACGTGAGCGTTCATACGGGGATTGGATGCGTCGGGTTGGTCAAGTTCGGCAGTGATGCGCAGAAGCAGAGGTACCTGCCGAAGATGGCGACAGGTGAATGGATCGGGTCGTTTGCCCTAACGGAGCCGGACGCTGGTTCGGACGCTGGCGCCATGAAGTCGACCGCCGTTCGGGATGGCTCTGATTGGGTGCTCAACGGCACCAAGACATTCATCACAAACGCACCGAAGGCCCACCACTTCATGGTCTTCGCGCGCAGTGAGAGCGGCATCAGCGCGTTCGTAGTGGATGCTGACCGTCCGGGCGTCAAGATCGGGCAGGTGTTCGACACCATCGGGCATCGTGGTTCCCGTCCGGCGGAGGTGGTGATGGAGGATTGCCGAGTACCTGGCGATGCCTTGATCGGCGAAGAGGGCAAGGGGTTCGACTACGCGAAGCGCTGCCTGGCGGAAGGCAGGACCACGCTCGGTGCGCGCTGTGTCGGATCTGCACAGAAAGCCATGGAGCTGGCCCTCGAGTACGGTATGGAGCGCAGGACGTTCGGCAAGCCGCTAGCCGAGCATCAAGCGCTAGCATTCCGATTCGCACAGATGAGCGCTCGCACAGAAGCCTCGCGACTGTGCGTGTTGCGGTCAGCGTGGCTGCTGCAGCAGGGCAAGGCAGCAGTTCGGGAGTCGTCGACCGCCAAGCTGCTCGGGGCTGAGTTTGGGTGGCAAACCGTCGACGAGTGTATGCAAATCTTCGGTGGCAACGGGTATATCACCGGAGAGTACATGATCGAGCGAATCTGGCGTGACCTGCGAGTGGCTCGCGTCTATGACGGCTCGAGCGAGGTCCAGCAAATGCTGATCTCCAGCCAACTCCGAAAGGGCAACGTGTTGACCCCGATGTAGGGCGCGTCACTACCGTCTCGGCCTGTCGAAACGCTAACGTGGAGGGCCGTGCTGGCGGCCTACGACGCCGGCCCCGGGGCATGTCCCGGTGTCCGAAGCACCCCTATCCCACAGACGCCAGGAACCCGCACCTACATCGCATGGGCTGCGGTGCGAACGCTGGCCGGCCATCGCGGCAGCTGGAAACGGCCGCGGTGGCCGCTTGCGCGACCCACAAGGGAGCACGATCGCTCCCAAACAGGGACACTTTCCCTACAGGGCAGACGTGATCAGGGCGGCGATCTTGGTCTTGGGGACCGCGCCGACCTGCTGACCCACAACCTGGCCAGCCTTCACCATGACGAGGGTCGGAACCCCCCGAATGCCGTACTTCTGGGCCGTCGCAGGGCTCTCGTCGATGTCCACCGTGGTCACCTTGACCTGGCCCTCATACTCACCTGCCAGCTGGTCGACGAGCGGAGCAATAGCCCGACATGGCTGACACCAGGTGGCCGAAAAGTCTATCAGAACCGGAACATCGGACTTCAAGACCTCGTCCTCAAAGTTCAAATCATTGACGGGGATTACCTTGTCGCCAGCCATACTCTCGCGTCTCCTCGCACCGTCATTCACGGACATCGACATTCTCGTAGGCCGATTTGGGGGCCGTCTTGGGTGCATGGGCACCATAGGAATGCGATCCCACCATGTCAATCGGCGGATGGGACGGACGCGTGACCGCCCGCGCTTTGCGGGATAAGGTGGAGCGGGGAATCTACATGACGGCCAACCGCATATTCCTGCCCCAAGAAGCCCTCGACGCGTGGCTTGTAGAGGGCAAGATCTCGCTAGAAGATGACCTCTTGACGCTGGGCGACGGAAGCCAACTGCGCCTGACCGCTGCCCTGCGCGTCCTCGAAGAAGTCGCGGAGGGCAAGGACCCCCATGGTCTGGTGGGCAAGGTCAAGACACTGGAGGAGATCGTGGGCATGTCCGGAGAACACTGTGCCGACTCCGTCATACTCGGCGACAACGCCTACCAAGTTGCCGAAGGGTTCCTCGGGGAGCCGGTCGCCGAATCGGCCAGTGGCAAGGATGGGGACCCATTCACCCGGTGGTTCGCGGAGCAATGACCGTGGCGGCTACATCGATCGCATTTGCGGCGGCGGCGGTTGTCTACAGCCTCTCAACGGTCGCGTTCTTCGCGCACCTTTGGCGGGGAGGGAAGCGGTGGTCACTCATCGCGATGGTCTGCCTAGGCCTCGGAACGGTGCCCCATGCCGCCTTCGCCATCGGCCATCTTCTTCGCAGCCCCGGCCCGGTGCTTGGAAGCATCTACGACACGCTGGCGGTTGGCTCCCTACTGGTAGCGGTCGCGTACCTGGCAACCATGCGCAAGCACCGGCTGACAGTCCTGGGTGCGTTCATCACGCCTGTCACGCTGCTAATGCTACTTGGCTCGGGGGTGGAGGCGAAAGTCGCCCAAGTCAGCGACTCGGTCCGCTCCGCCATCCTGCCGGTGCACGTGCTCGTGAACATTCTGGGCATCGTCGCCTTCGCGCTCGCGTTCGGCGTTGCAATCGCCTATGTGATCCAGGAGCAGATGCTGCGTCGCAGGCAGCTCGGTGGAGTGTTCCGGCGTCTGCCGGCGCTGGATGTGCTGGATTCACTGGGCCTGCGCCTCGTCACGATCGGCTTTCCTTTGTTCACCGTTGGCATGCTGACGGGAAGCCTGTGGGCAGTGCGCATAGGCGCCGGCCATGTACGCTTCTCGCCTGGCCAGGGCTTCGCGGTGCTCGCCTGGGCTTTCTTCGCGATCGTGCTACTGTCCCGCGCGGCCGCCGGTTGGCGCGGCCGCCGTGCAGCGATCGGTACGATGTTGGGATTCCTGTGCACCATGGCAGCGATGGCCGGGTACGTACTGCGTGGCATGGCTCTGGAAGGTAGTTGAACGTGTCCAGCGAGCTCGTCATCGTCGGTTTGTCTCACCAAACCGCCCCCGTTGCGATCCGCGAACAGCTGGCAGTGCGCGACGACGAAGCGCTTTCGACGCTGCGAGACCTCAGCGATGGGGTCGCCATTCAGGAAGCGGTACTGCTGTCGACCTGCAACCGCGTCGAGCTGGTCGCGGTTACCTCCGAGCCACACCGGGTGAGCGAACGCGTAGCCTCGTTCTTCAATCGAAAGCTGGCTCCGGAGCGCGTCGAGGAATACCTGTACAAGCATCTCGGTTCGGATGCAGCGGCTCACCTGTTTCGGGTCGCGTCGGGTTTGGATTCGCTCGTTGTCGGTGAGCCGCAGATTCTCGGCCAGGTGAAGACCGCCTTCGGGCTTGCCAGTGACCATGGATCCGTGGGCACGCTGCTACGACGATGTTTCGATCGAAGCTTCAAAGTGGCCAAGCGCGTGCGCTCGGAGACGGCCGTAGCAGCAGGCAACGTCAGCGTGAGTTCGATCGCATGCGAATTGGCAGAAACCATTTTCGGCTCGCTTTCGGACCGACGCGTGATGCTAATCGGCGCCGGCAAGATGAGCGAAGTCGCCGCCCGAAGCCTGACCGCCCAGGGCGCCTCGCTGTTTGTAGTCAACCGCAACCCCGCTCGAGCGCAAGCGCTGGCAGATGCCTGCGGCGGCACCGCGCGACCACTGGAAGCACTGGCCACGGAGCTCGCAGAAGCAGACGTCGTGATCAGTTCAACAGCCAAAGATGGCTTCGTCATCACCAATGAACTCATGCAGGGCGTCTGTAAACTGCGCCGCTGGAAACCACTGTTCATGATTGACATCGCTGTGCCGCGTGACATCGATCCGCGCGTGGACTCCCTGCGCAACGTGTTCGTCTATGACATGGACGACCTGGAGAAGGTGTCCCGTGAGAACATCAGTGCGCGCGAGCGCGCGATCGGGGATGCCGAGCAGATTATCGCGCAGGAGCTGTCGGAGTTCGACAAGTGGCGCAGAGCCGTTGAAATGACACCGACGATTGTCGCGCTACGCCAGCATGTGCGGAGCGTGCTGCGGTCCGAGCTCGACAAGACGCTTCCGAAACTGGCCCTTGAGCAAGACCGAGACAAGCAAGCGCTAGAGCGAATGTGCGAAGCGATGACCAATCAACTGCTGCACAGTCCACTGACCGAGATCAAGCGAGCAACCGACGCCGAGCTGGTGGAAGCCATTCAGCGCCTGTTCCGGCTCGATGTTGGCGCCGAGACAAAAAAAATCGACGAGACCCAGCACGGACTCGGGTCCGCGGAAAGGGCACCGGGCAAATAGGGTGGCAACCGCAAGCCCAGCCACCCGCCCATTGCGGATCGCTACCCGCAAGAGCAAGTTGGCATTGACCCAAACGACTTGGGTAGCCGAGCAGCTTCAACAGCTAGAGCCGGGCATTCAAGTGGAGCTCGTCACAATTGTCACCGTGGGGGACCGAGTCCAGGACGTCTCGCTGAGCGAGATTGGCGGAAAGGGTCTGTTCGTCAGTGAGGTGGAGCAGGCGGTACTCGACGGGCGCGCCGATTTGGCGGTGCACTCGCTCAAGGATGTCCCGGCAGAGCTCGCCGAAGGGTTGTGCCTGGCCTGTGTCCCCGAACGCGAGGACCCGCGCGATACCCTGGTAACGACCGATGGTGTCGAACTCGACGATCTGTCCGCTGGTGACCGGGTCGGAACCAATTCCCTCCGCCGGAGTCTCCAGCTGCGACGACAACGCAGCGATCTCGACTACGCCATGTTGCGCGGCAATGTAGATACGCGGCTGAACAAACTCGCGGCTGGAGAGTACCGGGCAATCGTGTTGGCCTATGCGGGTTTGCGACGGCTGGGCCTCGCGAATCGACCCCTGCTCCCGCTACCCGTCAGTGTCTCGATCCCCGCAGTCGGACAGGGAGCACTGGCCATCGAAGCGCGCTTGAACGATCCAGACACACTTGCTCTGCTTGCTCGGCTCGAGCACGCCCAAAGCCGTATGTGCGTGAATGCGGAGCGCGCGTTCCTGGCTACCTTGGGAGGTGACTGCAGTACGCCGCTCGCCGGACACGCGCGCTTCGACGCCCGACGGGGAAGCTTGCGGTTCGACGGTATGGTCGGCTCGGTCAAGTCGGGCGAGCTGGTGCAAGCCAGCGCAGCCGCCTACCTGGAACGCCCGGAAAGGGCAGCGCAACAAGCAGAGGCCCTGGGACGCGAGATCGCCAGTCGCCTTCTCGAGCAAGGTGCGGAGGAATACATCGCGGAGGCGAGGGCCAGCGCTCCCCCGAAGCGCGACCCGCGATCACTGCTGCCGCACTAGCCCGGATGATTCATGAACTCTGCGTCGGATCGCGCAGGGATTCGGCTTCACACGGCTTTTCGGCGACCGACGGG
>JAPPOR010000426.1 GCA_028817905.1 Myxococcales bacterium | reverse complement strand
CAACTGCTCGACTCCGCAGCGCTTTCGCCTCAGTCAGAAATACAGCGAGTATTCCCTCCTTCACCGAAAGCCCTGCGAAGCCCATCACTTGCACGATCATCACCTGCCCTGGTGATGGATGCGGGCTAGCCCGGATCAACCGTGACTTCGCCGCCGTCTCGCTGTCCTTCACCCTCACAGGACATTCGCAGCCCTCCCGCGTACACTCGTCCCATGGACGTCATCGAAGCGATCGCAGCCGATGCCCCGGCCATGGTCGCTCTGCGACGGGAGCTGCATGCGCACCCCGAGCTCGCGTTTGAGGAGCACCGCACTTCGGAGACGGTGGCCGGTCTGCTCAGCCAGTGGGGTCTCGAAGTGCACCGGGGGCTCGCCAAGACCGGCGTCGTGGGTGTGTTGCGGGGCGCGCGGGCGGGCCGGACCGTTGGCCTGCGCGCGGACATGGACGCTCTGCCGATCACGGAGAACAACGCGTTTCCGCACGCGAGCAGACATCCGGGACGTATGCACGCTTGCGGCCACGACGGGCATACGGTGATGCTGCTGGCAGCGGCCAGGCAGCTCGCGCGCGACCGGAGCTTCGCCGGCACGGTCGTGTTCATCTTCCAGCCGGCCGAAGAGGGCGCCGGCGGCGCTCGGAAGATGCTGGAGGATGGGCTGCTCGAGCGCTTTCCCGTGGACGCGGTGTTCGGGATGCACAACTGGCCGGGGCTTTCGGTCGGCGAGTTCGCGCTCGCGCCCGGTGCCGTGTTCGGCGGTATGACCGATTTTCGCATGGTCGTGCGAGGCCAGGGCGCCCATGCCGCGATGCCACACCTCGGCGTGGACCCGCTTCCGATCGCCTGTCGGATCGTGCTCGGCATGCAATCAACGGCGGCAGAGTCTCCGCCCGCCGCCGGCCCGAGCGTCGTGTCGACGACCCTGATCCACGGCGGCGAGGCGACCAATGCGATCGCCGATACCTGCGAGATCGGCGGTACGGTTCGTTATCTTCAGCGCGAGGACATCGACCTACTCACGCGCCGCATGCACACCCTGGCAACGTCGACCTCCGCTGCGTCAGGTGCCACCTGCGAGGTCCACTTCGATCGTGGCTACCCGCCGACCGTCAATGACAGGGCGGCGACCAGCTTTGTGCGGGCGGTGCTGACGGACCTCGTCGGGGCCGAACGCGTGCGTGGCTTCGAGCCGACCCTGGGCGCCGAAGACTTCGCGTACTACTTGCAGCAATGCCCCGGCTGCTACTTCGTGATCGGCAATGGTGATGGAGCACATCGACCCGACGCCGCAGGGAAGGGGCCGTGCTTGCTTCACAACGCAAGCTACGACTTCAACGACGACCTGATCCCGCTCGGCGCCACCGTGTGGGTCAAGCTGGCACAGCGCTGGCTCGCCAAAGGCCCGTGAGGGGGACGGCAAAAGTACAAGTTGGCTTGGTCAACCGGATGCAGCTGCTCGCGACGAAGCTGCCTACGCTGCGGCTACCGATGAGTGGCGCCGGTGCCCGATCGATCGGCGCATGTGATGCCAGAAAGAGCGATCCGGCAGCCAGGGGTCAATGATTGGCGGCGGAGTCTCATGTTTGGTTGTTCCCGCTAGCGATACGAGGAACTGGTAAGCCAACGCCGAGCCGCTCTGACGAAGGCTTGGCAGCCAGCTGATCTCCTCGGGGAGGAGTCACAACGGATGGAACGATGATGCCCAAAGCGGCCGCGCCTCGTGGCTCGGGTGCAACAGGCGCACCTTGGGCCAAGTTGGGGCTGCGCCCGCGACGGGGTCCAACGAGGGACCATGTGTGAACCAAGATATTGCTCATCCAAGCAAGCCGGCGCCGCGAGGCGCGGCACAGCCTGGGTTGCGTGCGCGCTGTCTGTCTGGATCGGTTGCGAGGGCGAGCGCATGGACGCAGGTCCTGCTTCCACCACAAACGGTGCGACTGCTTCAGGTGGCGGCGTAGCCGGAACGGGAGCGATGTCAGGTGGCGGCCCCGGAGCTTCCGGCCCGGAGCGAACGATGAGCTCGAACGCGGGCACCGACAGGGGCGGCGCTGAACCGGTCGGCGGCGCTCCAGGCAATGGTGATGGAGACAGTGCGAGTAGCGGCGCTGCGGGCGCCGGCGCTGGACGCAGCGCGGGTAGCGGTTCTAGTGGTGCTCCCGGTTCCAGTGGTGCTCCCGGTTCCAGTGGTGCTCCCGGTTCCAGTGGTGCTCCCGGTTCCAGTGGTGCTCCCGGTTCCAGTGGTGCTCCCGGTTCCGCTGGCGCCGCCGACACACAGCCGGAGTTCAAGCGTGGATGCAAGGACCTCGATCCCGGACCCTGTGCTTCGTTTCAGCCCGGCGGGCCCTACGGAGCCGAAGAGATGGAGCTCGGCCCTTACGGCGCCTCGATGGACTACAACACCGGCAAGGAATTCGCGTATCCGGTGGCTGCTGGCGACGCGGACAACGACTTTGTTTGCGGCGCGCTTTCCGGCGGACAGACCTCCATGATGCCCACCGGAGCGCAGGCTGTCGACTACAGCGCCTTCACCGTGTATCGGCCGGGGCGGTTCAAGGACGGCGAGCGAGTGCCCATCATCATCTGGGGTAACGGCACATGTGCATGGCCTGAAGCGTACGGCGCGCTGTTGCGCTACGTCGCTTCGCACGGATTTTTCATCGTGGCGGCAAACTCGCGTTGGGTGGGGGACGCCGTCGCGCTAAAGAGCGGCCTCGATTTCGCCTTCGCGGCGAACGATGACAGCCAGGGCCCATACTACCAGAGGCTCGATACCACGAAGGTCGGTGCTATGGGCCACTCCCAGGGAGCGAGCGGAACCGCCAACCTAGCTCGCGACTCGCGCGTGAAAGCGGTGATCCTCTGGAACGGTGGCGGCTCCGCCACCAAGCCCTTTCTGGCGGTCACCGCCGACGGTGACATCGGCAACCCCACCCCTTCTAGCATGAGTAGAGCATTGCAGACAGCGCAGGTCGGCGGCGCGTTTCTGTTCTATCGCATGGTGCTGCAAATGGGTGACCTGCCCGGCCACCTGACGCTCGTGACCGAACCTGCGCGTGTGGTAGAGCCGGCGGTTGCCTGGTGGAAGTACATCCTCAATGGTGACGCCGAGAGTAGGGCGTACTTCGTTGGCGCCGACTGCGGGCTCTGCAACCGCACCGCCGAATTTGAGTTCGGACAGAGGGGCCTGCCATGACGAAAGCGCCCGCGTCTTCGCCCCACTCAGATGGGAGTCGACTTTCGACACCTTCCAGGGTGGGCTTGATCGGGCACGCCATGTCCACGGAGAGGCAACCCCTGCCCTTTCTTTGGGCCCCAACGCGGGAGTGATCCAGGAGATGGCGCCTCGCATGAGCGCTCACGCGTGCGCCCTCTCTCCTTCCGAGGATTCCTGTCGGTACGCTCGATCGACCAGCCCGACACCGCCACTTTGCAAGCTGCTCGGCATGACCCGGGAGGAGTACGAATGCCGGGCGCGCCTGTTGTCCGCCGCCGCCCTGGCCACGGAAACCAGTCTGCCTATCGGCCACGTCGCTGCCGCAGTTGGGTTCGAGAGCCAAGGGGCCTTCGCGCGCGCTTTCAAGAACCTGCACGGCCGGACCCCGCGCGACTCTGAAGCGGGTTAGTTGGCTGGCCCGTGTGTCTCTTCGCTCCACCACGCGTTCGGGCGGTGGCCGGCGGCGGTTCCCAACGCGTCAAACTGCCGCCGGGAGCACTGACGGACGACAAGTCCACCAGCAGACATGCGCCCTTGGGCAGTGGCAGGTCCAAAGTTGGCGGCCGCCGGCCATGTGCGAGCCAGCCGGCGGGCGATACCTAGCTAGGAGGCCGGAACCCCATCCCGTGATGGCGGACGGTCGTTAGTCGCGAACCCACCAACAGATCGTCGGGAGGAGCTGGGATGCCTGGGTGTGTGATAGCTGGATTGAGAGCAACGCGCTGGCTCATTGCCAGTGCCGTGATTATGCAGGCCTACGCCTGTGCGGACTCCGGGAACGACCCGTCGGATCACCCGGCCATCGATCCTGGTGGCGCCGGCACCGGCAGCGGCACCGGAACTGACCAAGCCGCGTCGCCTGATCAAAGCCCAGTCGGGAACAGCGGAGACTCGACGACTCGCTCAGCGCAGGCCGCGGCTGACAGCGTCGGGGCCGGCATGACGGGCCTGGGCGACACCGGACGCAACCCTCAACAAGACAGTGAAGTCGCCACCGGTGGATCCGATGGATCGGCTGAGCTGGATGGGACGAATGGTCTCGACGGTTCCGACGACATGGCGAGTGCTTCGGACGGCATCGATGGTACAGCCGGTTCGAGTGGGCCGGCTGGCGCGCGTCCTTCCGACGACATGGCGGGCGTTCCGGAGGGCATGGACGGTACAGCCGGCTCGAGCGCATCGGCCGGTGTCGATGGTTCAGACGCTGCAGACGATGCGGTCTCGCAGGATGGCTTTCCCAGATCCCAGGACCCGGTCAACACCGAGCAGATG
Organism: Myxococcales bacterium; assembly: GCA_028817905.1. Classification (GTDB taxonomy): domain Bacteria; phylum Myxococcota_A; class Polyangia; order Polyangiales; family JAFGIB01; genus JAPPOR01. The sequence goes on along the minus strand of JAPPOR010000426.1, from coordinate 2,114 downwards.
GGACCCTATGCCTTCGAGAGCTATACGGATGGTCTCGACAACCCCGCCTATTCTTCATCTATCATGTACTATCCCACCGATGCGGAACCGCCATTCGCCGCAGTCGTGTTTGCGCCGGGATTTCTAGCGACGAAGGAGATGTATACGGAGTTCCTAGGACCGCTCCTGGCGTCGCATGGAATAGCGATCTTGCTGACAACGCCCACCACGACCGGCGATCAACCTGCAGCCCGTGGCCGAGACCTGGAGGCCGCGGTCGAACAGATCGCGACAGAGAACACTCGCAATGGTAGTCCACTGTTCGGAAAGTTGGCTTCCGATCGTGTCTGCGTCTCAGGCCATTCCATGGGTGGCGGTGGATCGCTCTTCGCAGCCACGGCATTGGGCGACTCGCTTAGGTGTGCCGTACCGCTCCAACCCTACCAGCCGTTCGGGTCATTCTCGAGAGTCTCTGCGCCCACATTGTTCCTCGTCGCTGCCAACGATACGATCGCCGCGAACAGCTCGAACTCCGTGGTGCACTACCGAAGCATTCCTGACGGTGTGGACAAATACTACGTCGAGGTCGCAAATGCCTCGCACACTATGTCGATGCCCCAGCGCGGTTCGCACTACGACGTTCAATCGAAGTACATGATCGCTTTCTACAAGGCGTATCTCGAAGATGACGACCGGTACCTCGAGATCCTCGAAGCGGGATCGTCTGACTCCGCGCTCTCGGAGTTCCAAGAGTCCCATTGAGGTTCCCCCGCAGCGTTGCGCGCGGTAGCGCGAACGTGAAGTGGTGCGCGGGCCGGCGGGAGCCTCAGGTCCGCGGGTGTCACAGCCGTCCCACTTGCGCTAACACGATCTCTCCCTGATTAGGCCGAGCAGCGGCTCGGGACGCGTGCCGTGAGTACGCGTCCCGAGCTCGCTGCCCTCCCCCATGACGCTAGGGCTCACGGCCTTCGTCGTCCAGTCGCTGCAATGACCCCTGAGGCGGCAGGGCGGCAGGGAGTATTCCCGTCGCTCGCCGAAAAGCCTCGTGAAGCCGGATCCCTGTGCGATCGGACGCAGTAGTTTATGAATAGATGATCCGAGCTAGGGCAGGCTCGCGCGCACGGCGGCGCAATCGGCTGCGTCCGCCAGCCGCTGCAGGGCATAGCTGCCATCATCCATCGTGTAGGCCGGCGCGTATTCGTCCAGGAACGCCCCCTCCTCGCTGGAGCAGTCCCGGCCGTCGTTCGCCACGCGGCATCCGAAGATCCGCACGTCCAAGTGGGCGACCGAGGCGCTGCCCGAAGACGAGGAACAACCGGTCAAGCTTCCATTCAGTGAGAACACTACGCGCGTCGCAACGTACGATCGGTCGGCGCGATCGTCGGCGGGTATCGACGTGCGAGGATAGATATAGCCGCCTCCATTCGCATAGATGGCCGTGACCCCGGGCTTGCCGTCACCGTCCATGTCCACGCGCATCCCGGAGGGCACCGCAGAGGCATTATTGGGCCAAGCCTCGGTCGTTGGGTTCGGCATGTCGATGCCCATTTGGAGTGCGGTGAGCGGCGAAATCAGCGATGCCGCTGGCGATGGGTCACTCACCGCGGCCGTCGTCTCGGCCGCCGGAAGATGCCCGCCATCAACCGAAGATGCCTACTCTCCATATCGACAACTGCAAGGCATCCATGGTCTTCAGCCACACGTGTATGCCGCGGTAGAAGTACCCATGCGCTTCCTTCATGTGTCTGCGTACCGTGGGTCGCAGGACGCGAGGCGTCGAGTGCTGTTAGTGGGTCTCTGTGGTTGGAGGCGCCCGATGCTCGCGCTCGACAACTGGCAGTGGGGCGTCAAGTGTTGACTGTGGAGGGCCATGTTCGGCACGTGGCACGCCCGCTACGCTCGAGAGAGCGAAACCAGTCAAGTGACCCGGTTGCCCGGTTGCCCACCACGGTGGGGAGCTTCCGTTCATGGTTCCTCGGTACCTGCCAAGGCGGGACGCCAGCGCGAGGCCCGTCGGTAGCCGAGCCGATGCCCTTGACTTCAGCGCCTAACACGCTCGTTTGGGGGCCGATGCCGAAATGCGCCGGGCGGCTTTCCCGTCCAGCGCTTGCACGCGCGATGGAACGATGATGCAT
>JAPPOR010000257.1 GCA_028817905.1 Myxococcales bacterium | reverse complement strand
CTGAGCAGTAGCAGCACGATCAAAGGGGCCAGGTCGAAGCCTCCGGTGGCGCGCGGATTGAGGACGGCGTGAATCGGCGCGTAGAGCGGTTCGGTAACCTGCGTCGTGAGCTTGCGTGGAAACTCGTTCGGGTTGGGCCTGACCCAGCTGAGCACCACATCGGCGATGATCAGCATCTGCAGGGCGTTGATGAGTATGGAGAGGAGCGCTAGCATCGGAACGTTTCAATCCTGAGCTGAACCCGTGTGACCTTACAAGACCGGGGGCAGCGCGCAAGAGCCTAGAATCCTTGACAAGCGATCCCGTTTACAGATGAGTCACGTTTGGGCAGCTCACCATTCTTTGCTGGTATTGTATCAAGGGTTCTAGAGGGGCTCCGCCCCAGCCCAACGAGGCATGTGACCCAGGCGCTACCGGAAAACGCTGTGGCTTGCAGTTCATCCCCGGAGCGCGGCAGCGCGATCTAGCGACCTTGTCCAGACGCATCCAATCAAGGCAACGCGATCAAACTTGACGCAAACGCCCACGAAACGCTGACTCAAGGTCGCTAACTTGGGCCGCGCGGCCGTTGCTTGCTTTCCAGTTGAGTGATCGTGGCGTCCAGCTCCTCGCGCATGCACTGAAGGCAGTCGCGGTTCTTGGGACCACAGCCGGACTTGCCCCGCTGAGACATCATGACGAGCGCCGGAAGTGCGCGCGGGTCTTCGAGCTGTGCCAGCGATGTCACGACCTTGTGCTTGCTAGGACACGTGTCGGCCAGTTGTAGATGCGCGACCAAGCGCGCGTATTTGGGGACCTGGTCGACCGGCATGTGGCTCAGGAGTGCTTCCGCGGCTGCGACCCGCTGGGTGCGTCCCTCCGCGTGCACGAGCGTCGCTAGCTGAGGTTCCAGAGCTCGCGGCAGCCCGGTGGGGCCGACGGCGGGAGCGGACAGAGGAGTGTGCACCGGTTGGGTCGCTTCGGCCTGATCCTCCATGTCGGTTGCTGCTGCGCTCATGTCCGGTGTTCGCCCGATCAAGCCAAAGCCAAGGCCTGCGGCCACGCTGACGGCGAACAGACTCGCTCGGGCCGCCAGGCGAGCCCGTTGCGGACGCTTGCTGCGAGCGTCACTTCCGCCCGTCATGGGGGTCGCTTGCGGGACCCCACTCGGTGTCGTCACCGGCTTTTCACCATCAGGACAGTCAGAACGCAGGGTCTCGAGCCGGGCAGCCAGCGACGCGATCGACGGTGCCGGGAGGCTCGGGCATGCGCGGGCGCTCTCGGCCATGTCGCGCAGAAGGTCACGCACGGCCTGAATATCGGACGGCCGCTGTTCCGCCTCTCGCGCCGTGAGCATGGCGATCAGCTCGTCCAGCGGCTCGGGGATGGTAGGGTCGTTCGCGTACTGCAGGACTCGGGGGGGGGTCTCCTTGAGCTGCTTGCGGACGATTCCCTTGACGCTGCTTCCGGCCCACAGCCTGCGCCCTACGATGCATTCCCACAGCAGAACGCCCAGCGAATACAGGTCGGCTCGATGGTCGGTGGGCTCACCCAGGGCCTGCTCCGGGGACATGTAGCCGGGCGTGCCCACGACCATACCCGTCTGCGTGACGCGCTGGGCCTCCTGCACGGCGGGCGGCGCGAGGCTGTCGCGCGAGAACTTGGCGATGCCGAAGTCCAGCACCTTCACCAGATCGCTGCCGTCCTCGTTGCATTGGATCAGTAGGTTGTCGGGCTTCAGATCCCGGTGGACGATCCCGTGCTTGCCGGCGGCCATCACCGCGTCGGCCACCTGGGCGCCAAGGGCGGCTGCGCGCGGCCAGGCGAGCGTGCCCTCCTTGCCCAGCAGCCTCGTCAGGGTCCCGCCTTCGACCAGCTGCATGGCCAGGAACGCGCCGCCATCCTCCAGCGGGCCGTAGTCGAGGGCGCTGATCACGTTCGGGTGATCGATCGCCGCCGTAACCATGGCCTCGCGTGCGAAGCGTGCGGCGGCTGCCTCATTTCCGGCGTGCTTGGCCCGCACCATTTTCAGGGCCACCCGCTTGTGCAGCCCAAGATGTTCGGCCACGAAGATGGCTCCCATGCCGCCTTCGCCCAGCAGCTCGAGCACACGGTAGCGCCCAGCGATGACCTGGCCTAGCAGGCTTGCGCTGTCGGCGTCTGGGTTGATCGGGTCCATAACTACGTCGAGCCCTGCGTGAAAGCCGTGCGCGATTGCCGCGCACGCGACATCCGCCGCCCGGTTTGCCGGGCGAAGTCAGGGCACGCCGCCCCCGTGCGTGCTACGCGGCGCCATCTACCATTATACGTCCGCAGCCGTTGCGCTTCGAGCCATGCCCCGCAAGTGGGTGGGGAATCAGAGGTGGATGTCTACGGGTGTGTCTCGTTCGTGGCCTGTCTGCCACATGCGACGGCGGCGGTGCTCCAAAGACTTCTCAACGGTTAGGCGACGCGGGTAGCAGGCGCGCCAGGGCACTGACCGCGCCCGCGATATCTGGCCGTTCGGTCAGGAGCCCCGCGAGCGGGTCGTGGACCGTTGCCATGCGCTCGGGGACAGAAAAGATCGTGTGTCGGCGAGGGTCCAGGTTGAAGCCGACCTCGTCCCAATGCAGCGGTGTAGACACCGTGGCGCCCGGGTGGGCCCGCACCGAATAGGGCGCTACGATCGCGCGTGAACGCCCGGTTTGACCCGTGTCGATGTACACGCCAGGGCGGCGGTTCTTGCGCATTCGTTCGATCGTCGACAAGTCCGGGTGACGGAGGTGCAAGAGACGTCCCAGAAGCTCCGCCAGGATCTTGGCGGTCGTAAAGGGGACGCCCCCGAGCGCAACCAGAACGTGCATGCCAGTCTGACCCGAGGTCTTGGGAAAACTGGCCAGCCCAAGTTCATCGAGGATGCCGCGCAGCTCCCGCGCCAGCACAATAGCGTCCCGTAGCGGCGCGCCGCCCAAGTCGAAGTCGATGGTCAGAAAGTCGCAGCGGTCCAGGTCCCGTGAACGCGATGCCAGCACGTGCAGTGGGATGGCGCCCAGGTTTGCCATGTAGACAAGCGTATCGCGGTCGTTCACCAAGAATGCGACCACGTTCTTGTCGTCGTGGTCTTCAGAACGCAGCGAGAACGTCTCGATCCAGCTGGGTAGACCGCGAGGAACGTTCCATTGGAAGAAGCTCTTGCCTTCGATGCCGTCCGGGTAGCGCGTCATCAGTACTGGCCGGTCGCGGAGGTAGGGCAAGGCCGTGTCCGCGATGGCATCGTAGTAGTTGCAGAGGTCGCCCTTCGTGTAGCGTTCCTCTGGCCAAAAGACCTTGTCTTGGTTGCTCAGTTCGACACGCCCACGCATGACGTTGCCCGCAGCTCGCAGCTGACGACGGTCCGCCTGCTCGAGGGCGATCGCTTCGAGCTCCTCGGTCGGTGCCGCCTGGCATGCCTCGGGCGCAACGTCTGCCCGTAGGCCACAGAAAACGCCCTGCCGAACCCGCCCCTCGTTGGTCCAGCCGATATAGCGAACATTCACAACGGTGTGCGGCTCGACGAACGTCAGCGCGCCCTTCGTAGGCAGCAGTTCACCTTGCGCGGGGCATGCGTCCCGCCTCAGTGGTGCGAGGGTGGACAGCAAGAGCTCGATGGACGCCTCGCTGAGGCCGCTGCCGACCCGGCCGCGTAGCCGGAGCTCGCCGTCCATGTAGGAGGCGAGCTCCAGCGCGCCCAACGCTTCGCGGCTGCCGCTGCCGACAGTATATCCGACCACCACGAAGTCATCTTCGCGCAGGCACTTGTGCTTGACCCAGTGTCCAGTTCGGACCGGTCCCTGCAAGTAGCGGCTATCCGCTCGCTTGGCGACCATGCCTTCGAGTCCCTGGGAGCGACAGAACTCGAGCAGGGCGTCGCCTCGCTCGACGATATGGTCGAGTGCGCGGACCAGGCCGCGTCCGGGAAGGAGTTCCGAGAGCAGGGCCTTGCGCTTAGAGAGCGGAAGACCGCGCAGGTCGAGGTCGCCGACCGCCAGCAGATCGAAAACGAGGTAGGCGATGGCCGTGGAGCGGGCTGCGCGCCGCGCCTCGTGTTCCCGCGTCGCCTGAATGCGGGGTCCGAGCAACTGGAAATTGGGCTTTCCAGCGGGGTCATACGCGACGATTTCGCCGTCGAGAATGACGCGCGACAAGTAGAGCGCCTGCACTGCGCGGGCGACTTCGGGGTAGCTGATCGTGGCATTGCGGCCGGTCCGGTAGCGCAGGTTGACGGCTTCGCCGTCACGGCAGGCGACGATCCGGACTCCATCCATTTTGAGCTCGTATAGCCAGGCGGGATCGCTTACGGGGCCGTCTCCGGTGCCGCAGGGCATCGGCACGATCTTGCGTGGCTCCGGAAACGGAGCGGTGGCTCCCAAGGCCCGGGCGCGCTCTTCCAGGCGTGCTGCGAGCTCGGGGGCTCGCGCCAGGTCTTCCACCCGCATGCCAGACAGGACGCTGCGGTCAGCGGTGACCACAATGTCTTCCCCTTCAAGGACGTGCTGGTCACGCTTCTTGACGAGCAGCCACTGTTGTTGCTTGGGCTCGGGTTGGCCCTGCCGGCCCGATGTCTTGATCAACCCAAAGCGTCCTCGGAGCTTGTGCCCGAACAGTTCGAAGTCGATCTTGCCGCGAGCCACGCCCTCCTCAGCTGTGCCCTCCAGGTACTTCACGCCACCCCTGTCCCAGAGAATCATTGCGCCGGCGCCGTAGTTGCCGGCCGGGATCACTGCCTCAAATTCCAGGTAGTCGATCGGGTGGTCTTCGGTGTGGACAGCGAGCCGCTTTTCCTCTGGGTTTAAGCTTGGACCCCTTGGAATCGCAAAGCTTTTTAGAACCCCACCGATCTCGATCCGGAGGTCGTAGTGGCGCCGGGTGGCGTCGTGGAGGTGCACCACGAAGCTCCCCGCAGCCGTACCGCCGGCGCTGTGCAATAGTTCAGCTCCGAAGGGCTCATTCGTGCTGCCTGGGTCGCGCTTGCCGCGGTACTTGGTTAGCTTTTCCGGCACGGGCTATGCTCGGGGCATCATGGTAGCGCGGCCCACCAGCTCGACTACGATCTCCTTCGGACTCGTGTCCATCCCGGTCAAGCTGTACACCGCCACGTCCTCACAGAGCGTGCGCTTCAAGCAGCTGCACGGCAAGTGTGGGACGCCGCTCAAGCAGAAGCTGCAGTGCCCGGTGGACAACGAGTTCGTCGAGCGCAAGGACATCGTCAAGGGTTTCGAGGTCGCGAAGAACCAGTTCGTCCAGTTCAGCGCCGACGAGATGGCGGCATTGGAGGCCGAAAGGTTTCAGACCCTGGACATCGTGGAGTTCGTACCGGAGGCAACGGTCGACTTCGTGTACATCGACAGGAGCCAGTACCTGGGCCCCGACAAGGGTGGCCAGAAGGCTTTTGGGCTCCTGTCGAAGGCCATGCGTCGCGCCGGCAAGATTGCGGTGGGTCGCTATTGGTCCCGCGGCAAGGTGCAGCTGGGGTTGTTGCGGCCCTACCGGAAGGGGCTGATCTTGCACCATGTGTACTACCAAAACGAGGTGCGGGACTACGAGGACGTGGAGCTGGGAGACGACATTCCGTACAGCGAGGCCGAAGAGGGGTTGGCCGATCAACTGATCCAGCAGTTGTCGACTGAACGCTTTGATCCGGCCAAGTTTCACGATGAGTACGGGTCGCGCGTCCGCGCTGCTGCGGAACAGAAAGCCGCGGGCATGGAGGTGACCACTGCTCCCGAGCAGCCTGCAGCGCAGATCGTGGATCTCTTTGAGGCGCTCAAGCAGAGTCTCGCAGTGGACGCGGGGGAGGGCGGCGCTCCCGAGTCCCAGACCGGCACAGACGACGGCGGCTGACGCGGGTTCGGCTTGCATCGCTGGGCTGGGCGTCCGAACATGCCGGCTCGCCGCGCGGTCCCGAGTTGGGGTGCCGTGTGGGTGAGCGGAGGACGCCATGTCAGGTAGCGACAAACCGGCCGAAGACGGCCTGCCCCATATCGATGTCCGGGAGCGCGCGGGCCATCACACTGGCAACCCGCAGGTGCTCGAGAGCCGGCTATTCATGCAGCTCCTGGCCTTCGCCTGCGAGCCCGGCCTGGCTCCGGACCGGGCGGTCGCTGCCATCGAGGCAGGCTTGCGTGAGCGGGGCTTGGCCGGGGTAGTCTACGCTGACGTGAACCACCCGCGCGGGCTGGCCCTGCTGACCTTCTCTGAAGATCCGACCGACTTCGTCACGGGTGTGCGCTCGGCTCTCATGGACGATGCGCTTGCCGGTCTATCCCCACGCCCCGAGCTGAGCATGTTCGGGCGCAGCTACGCCAGCGGCTACGAGCCGGATTTGAAGTTCTGGTTGTTGGACCGGCCGCGGCAGAACGTGCTCAACGAGGCCTGGCCCTGGGCGGTGTGGTACCCTCTGCGGCGTTCGGGTGCCTTTGCGCGCCTTCCGGGTAGCGAGCAGGCGGCGATTCTCAAGGAGCACGCGCTGATCGGGCGCGCCTACGGAGCCCAGGATTTGGCCCACGACGTTCGCTTGGCGTGCCACGGGCTGGACGCGAACGACAACGAGTTCGTCGTGGGCCTACTGGGAAAGGACTTGCATCCGCTGTCGCACGTGGTGCAGTCCATGCGCAAGACGCGCCAAACTTCCGAGTACATCTCCCAGATGGGCCCGTTCTTTGTCGGCCAAGCCATCGCCCGGGTCGGCACCGCCTAGACAAAGGGCAGGGGCCCGCATCCATCGCCAAATCACGCGCCCTCGCACAACCGCTCGACTCCGCAGAGCTTTCGCTCAGTCAAAATACAGCGAGGATTCCCCCCATTACCGAACCCCTTCGAAGCCGATCACTTGCACGAGCATCACGTGCTTTGGTGATGGATGCGGGCTAGGATCGAATCGAGCTTTCTATCGAAAAACAAAGCGGGACGGAGCCTTCATTGGCTCTTGCACAGCCGTGCACCCCATCGGACATTGCCCCGCGAATCCGAAGAGAACGCGAGTGAGCGTGGAGCGGTCCGCGGAGGGGTCAGGGTCGTCCTGAGCGCGTGCTCGCGGCAGAGGGGAGGCGGGGAAGAGATGCCAGAGCGAACGGAATTTCGGGTGGCCATCGGCGTGCTGGTGCTGGCGCTCGGTTTGGGCCTGTTTGCATGCGACTCGGACGACACCGGCGGGACGGACATGGACGACCTCCGTGAAGCCACGGTTGCCGGCGAGGGTGGCGACGCCGCAGACGCGCCGGGCACGGACGAGCGACGCGATCAGGAGGGTGGCGCCGAGCACTCGGGAAAGGGGGAGTCCGCGGAGGAAGCGTCGGAGGCGAACCCAGGGGACGGCCCTGAAGATGGTCGCGATGATGGGGCAGGAGATGCGCAGGGAGCGTCCGAGCCGGACGCCTCGGGGGACGACGAAGGCGGAAGCGCGACCTCCTCGGAGGAAGCTGGGGAGGATGTCGCCGGCCGAGGCGCTGAGGCGGCCGAGCGCGCCCACGACGGCCGCAACCCGGACGCGGTGAACCCCTATCCCGACTACCAAAGCGAGATCTACACCGACGACGGGATGTGGCTGTGCAAGCCGGGCATCGCGCCCAACTACTGTATCGAGGACATCGCGGACGCGACCGAGGCGCTGCCCGACGGCTCGTTCAGGCCGTTCATGGACGACCTGGCCGTCGATCATCCAATCGACTGCCTGTTCTGGTATCCGACCGTGGAGCGCTTTGAGGACCCAACCAGTCTCGACTTCGACAATCTCGCACCGATGCTCGGCTCGATCCGTAGTCAGGCGGCGCGCTTCTCGCGCGTGTGCAATGTATATGCACCGCTCTACCGTCAAGTGTCCCTCAACAACGGGGGCGATCGCGCGCTTGGCTACGCGGATGTGGTTGATGGTTTCAAGCACTACATCGCGAATCTGAGCGAAGGGCGAAACTTCGTGATCTATGGTCACTCCCAGGGAACGGGACATGCTACGCGCTTGCTTCAGGACGAGATTGACGGCAACGACGATCTGCGCAAGCGCTTGGTTTCCGCCGTGCTGATCGGCGGTGGCCTCACGGCGGATACTTTCGACAACATTCCCCTATGCACCGCGCCCGATCAGACCGGCTGTGCAGTTGGCTATCAGGCATATGGCCCCAATATGTCCCTGTCGGGAGTTCGTGCGGGTCTGGCATGCACGAACCCGGGGGCTCTCGGAGGCGGCAAGGTGATGATGCGGGGGGCCTATTTCCTGTCCCGAGGCGCCAAGTACTCGGATGACCTGGGCGAGGACTTTACAGCTACCTGGGGCCTGTTTCGCGACTTCTTCAGCGGCGAGTGCGTCGAAGCGCCGAGTGGAGGCCAGGTCCTGCGCATCGACTATACCGAGGACCCGGACGACGTTCGCGAGCACTTTCTGGATCTCGACACGGTGATCGGCTTTGGCCTGCACGTCTTCGACTACCAGTTCCCCCTTGACGACCTGCTCGATCTGGTCGCCTCCCAGCGTGAGGCCAAGCTCGCCGAAGGACCGTGAACAGGGGGGCGGGCGTGGTCGGCAACTTCACCAGCCTCGCGGCGCCTCGCTCGCCAGCAGGTCTAGGTACTCCTTGACCACGCGTCCTAGGCCGACGAACAGGGCCCGACTGATCAAGGCATGGCCGATCGAGACCTCGTCCAGGTATGGGACGGACCGAAATAGGGGGAGGTTGTCGAGGTCCAGGTCGTGGCCCGCATTCACGCCCAGCCCCAGGCTGTGTGCCAAGGTCGCCGCCTCGACGTAGGCTGGTAGGGCCTGCGCGCCCTCGCCGCGTTGGCATGCTGCCGCGAAGGGCTCGGTGTAGAGCTCCACGCGCTCGGCGCCCATGCGCTCGGCCCACCGAACGGCGTCTAGGTCGGCTTCGACGAACAGGCTTACCCGGATACCCCGGTCGCGGAGGTCGCTGACCTCAGTTCGGACATCATCGTGGGCCGCCCAGCCTGCCTCACTGGTGACTTCGCCGGGGCGCACCGGCACCAAGGTGGCCTGCTGAGGTCGCACCCGGCGCACCAGGTCGAGCCAATCGGGGCGGGGGTCGCCCTCGATATTAAACTCCACATCGGTGGCGTCGCGCTGGCGGAGCCGCTCGGCCAGGCCGGTGACATCGTCGGGGCGGATGTGACGCTGGTCAGCGCGCGGATGGACGGTGATCCCCTTGGCGCCCGCTGCCAGGCACACCTCCGCGGCTGTCAGGACGTCGGGCACGCGTCCACCCCGCGCGTTACGAAGTGTGGCGACTTTGTTCAGATTGACACTCAGGCGTGTCATCCCGCCTTCCTACCGCGTAGGCGCCCCTTGGGGAAGGCGAGTTGTAGTTCATTCACGCTTGCGGCTGCGCGCGACCATGGCTGCCACGGCGACCAGGCCCGCGCCGGTGCCAAGGCCGGCGACCCCTGGCGGAAAGGGCGGAAAGCCTTCGGAGGTCTGTCCGGACTTCGAGGGAGCCGAGAGCGCGGTCAGGACGGTCTCGAAGGGGCCCCGAACGGCCAGTGTGAGCCCGTCGTCCTGGAGGTTCACGAACATGGTGCGCTGGTCCGGCGAAAAGCAAACGCCTGCGAACTCACCTATGCTGGCGGCGTTGCGGGCCAGTGGCATGAGCTCTCCGCTGGGCGCCAGGATTCGCAGTAGATTGCCGCCCGGCCCGTCTTCGGCCAGGTAGACAATCCCCGTCGGTCCGACCGTGAGGTTGTCCGGCATGTCGAGAAGATGAGGATCTTCGCTCGCATAGAGCACCTCCAGCTCCGACGTGCGCGTGTCGAGCCGGAACACCTGGCCGCGTCCGATCGGACCACCGGCGGTCGCGGTGAAGTAGATCGCATCGCCCGCGAGCCACATGCCTTCCCCACGCGCAAAGCGGGCAGCCCCACCCTCGCGAGCCTGGTACCGAACGCTGTCGTCGGCAGGCACGGGGTTCGGCACGTCGACCCATGTCACCTCGAAGCGGTCGCCTGAGCGTGCAGGCGCGGTATCGGCCCGCGGCCTCCCGGTCACTACGAGGGCTTGAAAGCGCCCCTTGAACGGTTGGTCTCGGCTTGCTGGCACAAACCGATAGAGCGCGCTGTCCATCTGGTCTTCGGTCATGTACGCGACGAACGTGCGCGGATGAACGACGGCAGCTTCGTGGCGGAAACGCCCGTAGGCAGCGATGCGTTGGGGCGGCGCCACGCGGCTGGCCTTTGGGTCGCACAGAAACACGTAGCCGTGACCCGTCTCGGTGGTTTCTTCGCAGCTGAGCCAACCCCATGGACTCAGTCCGCCTGCACAGTTGAGCGTGGTTCCAGCAAGCACCAGGTTGCTCGAGAGCCGGCGACCGCTGGCCGCGTCGAACACCACACGGCTTACGCCACCTACGCCGTGCTTGCTGTAGCTCTCGGCGGGCGGTCCCATCGAGGTTGTAAAGGGCGCTGTGCTGGCGCCCGGCGCGAGCTCGTGGTTCCGCATGAGCGCGAAGCGCCCTTGGTCCAGCGGGAAGCACCCCATCGCATCAGGACGGCCGGGTACCAGGAAGCCGTCATCCATGCGGGCCCCGACCCGCTCAACCACGTCGTACTCAAAGCCATCTGGGAGGTCCAGGATGCCTCGGGGGTCGCGCTTGATGGGTCCGTGCGGCAGGGCCTGGGCGGTTTTGGGCCACCCGACCGCGAGCGCGCCTGCGCCAAGCGCACCCCGCAACCAGACGCGCCGTCCGGTTCGGCGCTCGGTCCACGATCGCGTCATGGGCCGGCGCTCGCCCTGGTCAGTCTCATCGGGTGCCCCGCGGGGGTCGCGCTCGGTTCTGAAACCAGGCTCGGTATTCGTGCATGCGCTTGCGCTGGGCTTGGGGCGCGTGCCGCCTGCAGGTCGCTGCCTCTTGGCTCCCTTCGGGTGCAGCCCACCGGTGTTCCACGCAATCGTTCGGATTGTAGGCCATTTCAAAAGCTTGTGCGCGATCGACCACGTCCGCAAGGGAGAGCGAAAACGCACTTCCGTCCGTGCGCTGGTACTCAAACGTACGCGCCTTGAGCGTTTCTGCCAGGCGCGCCTCAATCCCGTTGATGTCTGGGGGCTTTCCGTCCACGACGAAGCGTTGGGGGTTGCGCGCCACCCGCTTCGGGAAGCCGACCACTGTGTCGATCGAGATCAGCAGTCGCATATCCCGTGCCGGTGTCGAAAAGTCCTCCCACGGTCCAGTCGTTTCAAACAAGGAGTAGCCCGACGGCATGTCGATGGGCCGTCCGGTCCGTGAGCGGATGAACTCCTCTCCGTTGTTGACGGCTGTGACGCGCCGCATGACCGATTCCTCCAGCGCGTCCACCAGCGCTTCCATCCGTCGGCCGGGATCGAGCGGGCGGGGATTGATCAGGCCGTCCATGTGGTCGTAGAAGGCGGTCTTTTCGAGGTTGTACTGACCCTTGCCATACCGCGCGAAGCCGCGTCGCGCTCTGATTTCCGAGTTCGCCAAGGCCCGGATCGAGTCCGCTTCCTCGTCGTAGACGAGGGGGCGAAAGCGCTTGAAGCCCGCCCCCACGTGGACCGTGCTGGGGTCGAACAGGAACGAACCCTCCCAGAAGCGCCGGCGCCCAACGGTGCCGTCCGGTTGGGCTTCCGAAGCCATCAGGATTCCGTATTGACCCGACCCCCGAGGTCCCTGCGGGAACCACTTCGAGAGCATCATCACGTGGCCATAGGGATCGGAATATGACGTGCCCGGTCTCAGGGTCGAGCTCGTCAGGTCAACGGGATAGAAATCGGTGTCGCTGTCGTCCGGGTGGGTGCGCCCTGAGGCTGAGTGTACGCCCGAGCGGACCCGGCGGTTGGCGAAGCGTGAGAAGGCCTCCACGGGATCGCGCGCGGCGCGTGGTGCGAGATTCGTGCGGAGGTCACCGCATCTGGGGGGCTTGCGCGGGCGGCCGCGGCTGCACTGGCGAAATCCGTACGGTAGGTTGAGCTTCCAGGCATAGTAGGCGCGCAACACGTAGGGTAGGTCGGCGCAATCTGGCTGTAGCTCGAGCCGCTCGTCCTCGTTGAGTCCCAGGTGGTTGTACAGGATGTTCCGGCTGCGATCGCGCAGCAGCGAATGCAGATTGGTCCACGTGCGGCCGTCGTCTGGCGGGTAATCGAACAGCTGTTCCACGAATGCCGACCACAGATTCTCCGTGTCCAGTTCCCACTTCCAGCGGGGTTGCCATACCGGCCCATCCTCGGGTGGCGGTTCGGACTCCCTGGCGTATCGCCGGACGGGAATGCGCTTGCAGGCGATCACGCGGTCGCCATCGCCCAGGACTGCCTGATAGTGCCCCCCCCGCTCGGCCGGTGCCTCAACCCAGCGCGTATAGGGGGGACCGCCGAGTACGCGCTCGTGCACGTCCAGACGCTTTCCGTCCGGGGCCCACAGCGAAAGCCGAACGTTGCCTGGGTCTTCTTCGACGGTTGCGATCGCCCGCACTGTCCCCCCAACGAGCGGCTGCCGCGGCGACCAGAAAATACGTGCGCTTTCCTTGTCGCGGCACGCCGCTGGCTTCACGGGGCTCGGCAAGCTAGCCCGCGGGCCGGCTTCCTCGGGGCCAAACGCGACCATTCGGTCGACGCGTTCGATCAAGCTCGTGCGCGAGCTGCCCCGGCCCAGCGCCAGGTCGCTTACGATCGTCTTGCGAACGTCTACGACGGTTTCTCCGCCGTCTTCGCATGGGCGCGCATACTCCCCCAGGGAATGCAACACCATCGGAGTCCCGGCGTCATCGCGGCCGAGGTAGAGCATGATATGCCCGGGCAGGACTAGCAGAACCACCGCGTGGCTGGCCGCTTCGTCGATGCGTGCGAGCTTCTCCTCCGAGGACATGTGCGTGGGAAGATCGAACGCGCGCGAGCCGCTCTTGGCCTGCAAACCACTGTGCCGGGGCAGAGCCAGGTCGAACGTTTCGAACAGGTCCAGCGTCAGGCGCGAGCAGTCGCGTCCCCCGTCCTGCCCCCCGAGCCCGTACGGGGTTCCAAGATAGGCGAACGCCGTGGTCAGTAGGGTGCGTCGCGTGATCGGACGTGTGGTGGCCAAGAGGCCCTGTTCTCTGGGTCGTCTGGAGATGCCGTCCTGGGCCGCGAGCCAGACCGCGTTCGGACCGGCCATCGGAACCGTGGTGAAGCGAGGCACGGACCCACCCGCAGCGAAACGTACGCGTTCGCGTGCCCAGGCGAAGGGGCCACGGACAAAGGCCTCCTGACGTGCGCGGGGTACGCGCACCAGTGGCGCCTTTGCAGGCATCCATCCGAGCGCATAGCGCGTGCGTACCAGTCGCATGCCGCCCTTGGACGTGCCCAGGACCTGCACAGGCTCCTGCGCATGTGCCGTGCTGCAGGCGTTGCGGTCGTAGCCACTGTGTTCATCAGCTGCGAACAGCGCGTCGGGATAGGGGCCACAGCGAATCTGGACCGGGGCGTAGGTGACGAACAGCTGGAAGCGCTTCGCGAGTTGCGGGCTGCTGTCGAAGGCTTGCAGTGTGTTCGGCGATGGTGGTTGTCCGCCTTCGGTCACGAACTCGCCGCTGTCCAGCTTGCTCCGCATGTACGCGAGCCGCTCTTCGCTGCTCTTTGTCAGCGCCGCGCGATCAGGCCTGGCCAGCAAGTCGTGCTGGGCCGTGGGGTTTCCTCCCGGGTTGCGGCCGATCGCTGCGTTGTAGGCAGCGATATCCCCTGGCGACAGGATGGGCCGGTCCAGCTCAGCGTCGTCGTGGCGCTCGAGCCAATAGTCCAGGCGCTCGTGCTCGGGCCGCGTCCCCGGCACCAGTCCGTTTTCGCGGACCCGCTCGCGGCAGGTGGAGGCCGAGGTTTGTTTGGGGGACGGGGGGCTCGGCTGCGGTGCTGCGCAGCCGTCGCACGCGATTGCGGCCGCCAGCCAGAGCGGAAACCATGCCGACCGCAGCAACCTTGCCAACTCGCCGGGTCGAGGCGCGGCGCACCGCCGGCCAGACAGAGCGCACGGTTCCGCCTGGTTGTCTTGGTCTCCATCGCCCGGGTGCGGCCGGCCTGCCGCGCTCGGAACCCGCACTGATGGTGTCCGCTGGCCTGTCGGGGGTGGCATGGGCGTCCAGCCTAACCGCAATGCGGGGCCGACGTGAATCGCTAACTAGTCCAATCGATGGAGGCTTGCGTCAAGGCGCGAGGGTTGCGAGGTTCGGCCCGTCCGGAGCGCCGCTGCGGCGTTGTCGATAGTAACGCGAGTTGGGGTGGCGCCGGCGTCGGCCGCACGCCACCTCCCTTGGACGCCTCTCTTGCGGCTCCCATGTGACCTGTTTGATGACGCCCAGGTGACCGGCACGGTGACGTACGCCCGGACGAAACAGTGGCAGGGGATCGCAGTTCTTGCCGTTGTGCATCAACTCGAAGTGCACGTGGGGACCCCGGCTGATGCCGGTATTGCCGAGATCGGCGATCACCTGTCCACGTCTCACTCGTTCACCGGCCACCACGTGGTTGCGATCGTTGTGCGCGTATGCGGTCACGAAGCCTCCAGGGTGGACGAGCAGCAGGAGGTTGCCGAACCCGCGCACGGTGTTGCCGGAGTACCCGACGATGCCATCCGCCGCGGCCAGCACGGGCGAGCCCCGCTCCCCCATGATGTCGACCGCCAGGTGGTAGCCCTGCTCGCCGGACCCGTATCCCCGCACGAACCAGCCCTCTTCCACCGGCCAAAGGAACGTTCCCCGGGCTGTGGCACCCCTCGCGGCGGCATGCTCCCAAGCGGACGTGACCTTGCCACGTAGCAGCTCCGACGCTGTCATCCGGCTGCCCAGACCCAAGCGAAGCCCGCGGGCGAGGGCGGCGCGCCTTCGTAGCTGGGCAACCGTTAGGCCCTGGCGCGTCGGAGCCAGATTCCGGAACCCGGCCCAGTGGGGAACCTCCCCGAACTGACTCGCCCACTGGGCGCTGGAACCACGTACGTCATAGAGTCCCTGCAGATGCCATCCGACAAAGCCGGCGGCAAACAGGCACGGGAGCATCGACGCCAGGGCGCCGCCGAACAGCCAGCGGGGGACCGCCCATGAGCGGGCTGCCCGACCCTGCCCTCGGACCAACGTCAGCAGTACCCGTGGGGAGTCGCGCTTCACCGGGTGTGGCCCCGGGACATGGTGGCCGTGGCCTGTTGCTGACCCACCTGCCAGCCCAGCCAGCCCGCGCTTAGCATGGTCAGAATGACTCCGAAGGCTGCGAACACGAGCGTCCCGGCCCCGATGCGGTAGCGGCGGCTACTGCGCCCAGGTGACGGGCAGATTAGGAGCTCCCATCCGGCCATGAGTCGTCTCGTTCCTATCTAGTGAGCAGGCGGAGGCGGTACGGAGGGCACCTTGGCGGGTTGGTCTGGGGACACGGGCGAGAAGCCGTATTCCTCTTCGCCATGCGCGGTCGTCCCATCGAGGACACCACCGCGATCGACCTGCAGGCTCTCGTACCGCACGTCCCCGCGCACGCGTCCGCTCGCGACGATGTGCAGATGTTCGCGGACTGTGACTTTCCCTTCGGCGGTGCCGCCGATCGCCACCTGGGTCCCGATCAGCTCGCCGATGACGCACCCTTTCGGCCCCACGGAGACCTCGCCGTCGACGTCCAGCGTACCCTCGACGCGTCCATCGAGCTGCACGCGACCTTCCACCTTGATCGTGCCCTCGATGACCGCGCCTGCACCGATCACGGTCGGTTCGGCGTCTCGGCCTCGGCTGTTGTTGCTGCTGTTACCGAACATACGCTTCCTCACGGGGTACTACGGGTTCCTACATCGCGGTATCAATCCGCTGCTCTTGCAAATATGCTAGCCCCTCTCGAAGGGTCTGTCATCGTCCGAGCTCGCTTCCAGGTGATGGGAAGCGCTTCCCGAGGCACCAATGCGTCAGCCGCGAGGGGGGAAAAGGGGAGGTTGGGTGGGGCGCTGTATTGGCGAAGCGCCTATTCCTGCAGGCCCGAGCAGGCTTCGTGGGCGACCTCGCTGCTCGCACGGGCCAGCTTGACTTCGGCAAATTCGAAATCCTCTTCGACCGCTTCGACCGCCTCGCGGGCCGTTTTGGGCGTCTCCCGCGCGGCCTGCTTTGCGCGGCGAGCGGCGCTGATGCGTTCATCGAGCGAGGCCGCTTCATGCTCTGCGGTCGCCCGCTCTAGACGTAGCTTCGAGCACTCAGGGTCGCTCGTGCAGCCCGCCTGCTGGCGCGCGGTGTACGCGCGGTGCCACTCCGCCGTGCCTTGCCGGTGGAGCCGAGACGCCTCGGCGGCAGCACGTTGCGACAGCCGCTCATTGATGTCCCCGCGCATGGCCGTGGCGATGTCCTTTATGCGGGCCCGCCTTTGGTCGCGTGCGGCGGCCATCACGCTGGCGTACGCCTCCCATGCGCCGGCTGCCTCCGAACGCGCCTTGTCGCACTTTTCCTGTGCCGACATGCAGGCGCTCAGCGCCGCGGCGAGTACGACCAGCAAGAGGACTCGAGTCACCTGGCAAGGATGACAGAAAGCCTGCGTGCGCAGAATGTGCGCCCCCAGCGGTGGGTACGGGCCCGGCAGACTCCTTGGGCGGTCTCGGGGTGGCCGTCAGGACTTCTGGAGCAGATCAGTGAGCACAGAGCGGCCCTTATCCATGACAACGCTACCCGAGCGAACAAGCTCCTGGACCTGGAACGGCGCGAGTGCCGACAGTGCCGCCTGGAGTTCGTCGCGACTTCCGATCAGCCTGAGCACGCTCGTCGCCTTTCCCCGGTCCACGACAACCGCATTGAACTCAAGAGCCACCTCATGCAGGGCCTGGTTGCGGTCGCTGCCTTCGCCCACGCCGACCTTGACGAGCGCAATCTCGGCTTCGAGCGGCGGGTGCTCAAGGTGGTCCGCTACGTGGACCACGTCGACCAGCTTGGCGAGCTGCTTGATGATCTGTTCAAGCGTTTCCGGGTTCCCCTGGCTGGTGATGGTCATCCGGGCGAAGCCGCCGGCGGCCCCAGGGCTGACGGCCAGGCTACCGATGTTGTAGCCCCGCCGGGCGAAGACCAACGCGATGCGCACGAGCACGCCCGGCCGGTCGCGAACGACCAGAGAAAGAGTATGGACGTCGTTCAAGCCGTCGGCTGGCTTGGCAGCCGCGTTTGAAGTGCTGTTCGGGTCAGAACTCATGATCAGGTGCTACCGCTGGGCTTTTCGAGCTTTTCTGTGGGGCGTTCGATCAGCATCTCGCTAACCGCTGCGCCCGCAGGGATCATCGGGAAGACATTATCTTCCTTGACCACAGAAGCTTCTACGACGCAGGGCCCGTCCGCGTACGCGATCGCCTCCGAGAGCACATCATCGATCTCGCTCGGGTGGCTGATTCGCAAGGCCTTGGCACCGTACGCCTCGGCCAGCTTGACGAAGTCAGGGTTGCCTTCGAGGTCGACACCCGACAGGCGATTCTCGAAGAACAACTCCTGCCACTGGCGCACCATCCCCAGGTAGTTGTTGTTGATGATCAGGACCTTGACAGGAAGCTTGTGGACGCACGCGGTGGCGAGTTCGCATAGGGTCATCTGGTATCCGCCGTCACCCACGATCGCCCAGACCGGCGTGTCCGGCCGTGCGAACTGCGCGCCAATGGCGGCCGGGAATCCGTAGCCCATCGTCCCTGCTCCGCCGCTACTGAGCCACATGCGATTGGCGCGGGTGAGACAGAATTGGGCTGCCCACATCTGGTGCTGTCCCACGTCGGTGGTCATCAGCGCCTTGCCCTCAGTGAGCGCGTTCAGGCGTGATAGGACATGCTGGGCACGCAAATGATCGTCGTCGGGCGATTCGAACGTGAGCGGGAATTGCTCGCGCCACGCCTGACACTGCGCCAACCACGCGCCCGTGTCGCCGGGGCGGACCCGTGGGAGTAGCGCCTCAACTGTACGTCGCGCGTCGCCTAGCAACTGGATGTGCGACGTGACGGTCTTGTCGAACTCGGCGGCGTCGATGTCGACATGCAAGCGCACCGCGTCGGTGCAGAAGGCGTCGACCTTTCCCGTGATGCGGTCATCCCAGCGTCCTCCGATCGACATGATGAGGTCGCATGCGACCACCGCCTTGTTCGCGTAGGCTGTGCCATGCATGCCGAGCATGCCCAGGTGCAGAGGGCCGGTTTCATCCACGGCACCTTTGCCGAGCAGGGTGTTGACGACGGGTGCCTGGAGTTTGTCCGAAAGTGCCGCGATGGCTTCGCCCGCGCCCGAAATCACCGCGCCGTGACCCACGTAAAGTAGCGGTCGCTTGGCTTGTCCCAGGGCCGTGGCGGCGCGGTCGAGCGCTTCTGTATCGGGCAGGGAAGGGATCCGGTAGCCGGGGATGTCGATCGTCTCAGGCTCGGGCGCGTCACAGGGACCCTGCGTAACGTCTTTAGGTAGATCGACCAGAACCGGGCCTGGCCGCCCGGTCGTCAAGACGTGCCAGGCTTCTTTAACCACGCGCGGCAGTTCCTGGGCGCTGGTGATGAGATAGCTATGCTTCACGACGGGGTAGGTGATGCCCGTAACGTCTGCTTCCTGAAAGGCGTCCTTGCCGAGATTGAACGTGGGCGTCTGTCCGGTCAGGACGAGGACCGGGACCGAGTCCATCAGGGCTGTCAGCAGGCCCGTGACCGTGTTTGTGGCCCCGGGGCCCGAGGTGACGAGCACCACCCCCGGTTTGCCCGTGGCGCGGGCGTAGCCATCCGCCATGTGGGTGGCTCCCTGCTCGTGGCGCGTCAAGATGAGCTTGATCCGGGAGTCGACAAGGGCGTCGAAGATCGGCATCGCCGCCCCGCCAGACAGGCCGAAGATGTATTCGACGCCGGCATGCTCGAGAAATCGGATGAGCCGTTGGGCTCCGGTGTCAACGCTGGCTTTCATGGTCGTGGGCTCGTGCGGGTGGGAAGAAACTGCGGCCGCGCCGCCGACGGACGCGTCATACCCGATTTCCCATCAAAGATCCGCCGTAGCATGGACCGCGCGCACTGCAATCCGGCCTGAGCTTGGCGGGTATGCCCGTGTGGGTTAGATTGGCCCGACCGAGGCCGAATCATATGCGTTTTCCTGTTTCCGCTATTTTATCATCCGTAGTTGAACCGATCGCTTTCTCCACGGCATGGACCGTGGCCCTGAGCGCAGCCCTGGGTGGCTTCTGTGCCGGCTGCGGGGTCGAGCGGGAGGCCGAACAGCCCGAGGTGGTCGATTGCGACGAGGTAGAGTACCGGGACGAGACCTTCACCGGCTTTGGCTGCGACGATGCAGGCAATGAAGCCTACCGCCGGACGCTGACCGCGGAGGGTGAGCAGGTGACATTCCTGGTCGAGTGTGTGGACGGCTGCGTAGCCGCCGCTTTTGACCGAAGCGGCAGCAGCACCCGAGGCGGCGACGGGGACGGCGACGGGGACGGCGACGGCGATGGCGACGGCGATGGTCGCGAAGGGGTACTGGGCGCGCCCTGCGTCAACGACAATGACTGTGGCTCAGACATGGTCTGCGACCAGGAGCTGGAGCTTTCGCTCGACGTTTCTGGCCTTCCGGATGGCGCGAGCGAGATTCCCCAGACGGTGTTTCCGGGGGGGTCTTGCACACCGATCCAGGTCGGTCCGTTCTCCATGACCTCGTGCGATCCGCGGATGCCCCCGGAAGCCCAGGGGTGCGGGAAGAATGGTCGTTGCATCGTTCAGAGCGTCGCGGGTGATGTCGTGGTCGCCTGTCGCGCAGCGTGCGAGCCGGCGGCGGACGATCCATGCGGCGGGCGCGAATTCTACCGCTGCGACGTGGCGCAGAAGGCCTGCGTGGAAGGTTGCCAAACCGACGCCGAGTGTCGGGTCACCCTGGTGGACGGTGACGGCGACGGGGCCCCGGATGCCCTGGCTTACGACGATGAGTCGCGCGCGGAGTGCGATCAGGACACCTTCCGCTGCACGGTCGAAAGCGGGGGCGGTGTCACGGGTGATAGTTGCGAGCGGCCGGACGATTGCGAGAGCGATGGAGCTTGCCTGACCGAGTTGGATGTCTTGGGCGGCTTCCGGTATCCCGGGGGCATGTGCACCAAGCGAGGGTGTGATGTGGATGGTCGCGAATGCGAGGGCGAAGGTGCAGTCTGCACACCGATTCGAGAGTGGTCCGGAGGCGTTGGACGGGTGCCGTTCTGCATGACTGAGTGCCGCGTCGGTGCGGAGCCTGAGGAAGATCGTCTCGGCGTGGACGGCCACGGGGACGGCTGTCGCCCGGGGTACCGTTGTCACTACAACGGTGGCGCCGGGGCCCGTGGGGGCGTATGCGTCGGCGGCAACTACAACGACGTCACAGAGTCCAATGTCGGCGATGCTTGTGAGTCGGCTTCCGACTGCTACTCGCCCTTCGGGGTAGGGCGCTGCCTGCGGCTCCAGGTGGGTGAGATGCTTCTCGCGCCTTCGGGCGTGTGCACCCTCATGGACTGTCGCGCTCCCGGCCTGCCCGACGATCTGTGCGGGCCCGATGCTCAGTGTATCTTGCTCTCTGGTGACACGACCTTCTGCGTTCGGACTTGTGAGGACGCTAGCGAATGTCCCGAGGGGTTCGCGTGCACAGACGACGATGGCGACCAGGGCACGCCGCGTCTTTGCTTCCCGGCCTGTGTGACCGACGAGGACTGCCGGAAGGACGAAGAAACTTGCGACATTCCACCGGGTTCTGACCTGGGAAGCTGCCAGCCAAGCTGATCCTATCCCCATTTCCGGGCGCTCAGGGCCAGTTCACGAATGTGACCAAAGCGTGTATCCTGCGCCGCCCGAGGCTCTACTGGGCCAGGCGAACTACCTGAGAGGGATGCTCCGATGTACATTCACATGACACGCACCTCGCGTGACAAGGACCGGAAGCGCACCAGTCGCTATCGCGCGAAGCTAAAGGCGAAGAACCGCCGACGCGTCAACCGCATGGCCGGCAAGCGGCTGTCGGCCAAGCGCTAGTTCCCATGCAGGAAGGCGCGCGCGGCCTTTGTCGCGCGCGCCGCTCGCAGCGGATGCGCCAGGTGGAGAGCGGTGGTAAAGTCCTGTCAGCTTTCCCATGGCGCAAGGCACCTCCCAGCTGCCCAAGCCCACTTTTGAGATGCTACGTTCGCATCGCTTGGTGGATGGGCTCAACGACGAGACTGTGCGGCTGTTCGCCGATGGCTTGCCATGCGAGGCCTTTCAGCCCGGCGACATGCTGATGCACGAGGGAGAAGTTGCGGCCCATATGTTCGTCATCTTCACCGGCGAGGTCGAAATCGTCGCGAGTGGCAAGCATGGCAACGTACGGGTTGCCCTTCTCGGCCCGGGTGACTGGGTCGGGGAGATGGGGATCCTGGATCCGCAGCCGCGTTCTGCGACCGCACGTGCCCTCGCCCCGAGCATGGTTCTCAAGCTGACCGCCGATGACGTCTACCGTTTGACGCGAGATCGCGACCTCTCACAGTACACCCAGCTCGTGTTGAACGTGGCATGTGAGCTGAGCCGCCGCCTGCGCGTTGCGGATCGCCTGATCGCGAACTCTGGAGCGACCATGGCCCAAGAATACGTGCATCTGAGCATGCGCCCACCGGGCTAGTACGACTTGGTCACATCCGACGCGCGCCTCGCTTGTCCCCGGTTTCCATAGCACCCGAGGCCTCTTCGGAAGGGATCCACCCTTCCTTCATCGGCCGCGAACCCTGTGGAAACCGGGCCCTGCGCGATCCATCACGACGGATGTGACCAAGTCGTACCAGGGGGGGCGCCGAGCACGGTGTTGTCGATTAGGCGCGTTTCGCCCAGTCGCGCGGCCGCCAGCAGAACGGTGGCGCGACGGATTTGGTCGTCGACGATCGGCGATAGATCTTCAGCGTCGGCGAGGCTTACGTAGTCGACCGCATCGAAGCTGGCGGCGACGGGCGCGCGCGCCGCGGCCAGGAGCTTGGAGGTCGACCGCTCCCCCCGCATGAAAGCGTCCTGGGCAGCTCTTAGGCCGCGAAAAATGCCCGTCGCTCGCTTTCGCTGCCCCTCTGATAGGTATCGGTTTCGTGATGACATCGCTAGACCGTCGGATTCCCGCACGATCGGGCATCCGATCACCTCGATCGGCATGCACAGGTCCTGCACCATCCTGCAAAGAACCCGCCATTGCTGGTAGTCCTTCTGTCCAAATGCGGAGACGCACGGCCCGACGATATTGAAGAGCTTGTTCACCACCGTCGTGACCCCCTGGAAATGGGTCGGTCGCTCCTCGCCTTCCAGGCGGCTGGTTATCCGATTCACCGAGACGCTGGTTTGAAACCCGTCCGGATACATCTCCGCCCCGTTCGGCGCGAACACCAGGTCGACCTTCAACTCGCGCAATCGGGCGAGATCGGCTTCCAAGGTCCGGGGGTACGCGTCCAGGTCCTCTCCGGCCCCAAACTGCAGAGGGTTGACGAAGATGCTGACCACCACGGGGCCCGCGCCGTGGCCGCGAACCGCCTCGATGAGCGACAGATGCCCGCTGTGGAGGGCACCCATCGTCGGGACCAAGCCCACTCGGGCGCCGGCCGCGCGCCACGCATCGCATCGCTTACGGATGTCCGCGGCCGCGTGGACGGTTTCGGTCATCCAAGAACGCGTTCGCTGTCCGCAAACTGGCTGGCCTGCTGCAGTGGATAGGCACGCGCCTCGATTTGATCGGTTGCAGCCGGGTGCTGCTTGGCCGCCTTGCCGAAGCTATGCTGGGCACTGGGAAAGGTGCCAGAGCGCACTTCTTCTCGGTAGGCTTGCATCGCAGCTACGCCCCGCTCGAAGAACGACTCGTACTGTTTGACGAACTTCGGCACCCGGTCGCTCGTCAGGCCGAGCAGGTCGTAGCAGACCAGCACTTGGCCGTCGCAATCCGGGCCCGCGCCGATCCCTATCGTGGGGATGTGAACCTGTGCGGTGATTTCAGCAGCCAGCTGCCTCGGGATACCTTCCAGCACGATCGCATAGGCGCCTGCTTCCGCCACTGCCTTGGCGTCCGCGAGTACCCGCCGGGCGTCTTCGGCTTTGCCCTGTACTTTGAAGCCGCCCATGGCGTGCACGCTCTGGGGGGTCAGCCCTACGTGACCCATCACCGGGATCCCGGCAGAGACCAGGCGATGGATGGTTGGCGCCATGTCGGTGCCCCCTTCGAGCTTGACGGCTTGCATACCGCCCTCCGACAGGAAGCGCCCTGCGTTTCGCATCGCTTCTTCGGCGCAGACCTGGTAGCTCATGAACGGCATGTCACCGACCAGGTGCGCGCGGCGCGCACCGCGCGATACTGCACGAGCGTGATAAACGATCTCGTCGAGGGTCACGGGTAGTGTGGTGTCTAGCCCTTGAACGACCATTCCCAGGGAGTCCCCCACCAGCAGCACGTCTGCGCCGCCCTCATCCAGCATGCGTGCGAACGTCGCGTCGTAGGCGGTCGTCATCGTGATGTGCTCGGACCTCGACACCATCGCCCGCAACGTCTGGACCGTCACGCGCGACCCTTCGGAAACCGGGTGCTTGGACATGCTACCGCTCTCTTTCGGACGAGTCGCGGCCAGGACAATCCCGGTCCACGCTGTCACTAGGCCCCAAGAATAACACATGCGATTTCGGTGTGCAGAGGTGTCGTGCATGTAGGCGACATGATTTGGAAATGTTCCCCTATTGGGGTACTTGGGCGAGCTCTGAGTCGATCTCCGCGGCCAGTTCGACCGCCTCTTCGGGTACCAACTCTCGAGCGCGCACCAGCATTTTGCGGGCCTCAGCGGACTGTCCGAGGGCGGCGAGCAGCCGCGCCGCGTGGCGGTGGTAGATGAGCAGGTGCGCCACGTCGCTGCCCGCGGACAGCATCCGATATAGGTCGGCGGCTCTGGCCAGGTTGCCGCGCCGCTCATGCAGCTCCGCGAGGCGGGAGGTGCCCTCTGGAGGCAGATCGAATTGTTGGCGTGTCGCGAAGAATTCTACGACCTGCTCCAGATAGTGGATCGCCTGATCGTCGTGGCCAGCGTCGGCGTGCGCCAGGCCCGACTCGTGCCAGAGGCGAAAGTGGGCCTGGCCCTCGTCTAGCACCGCCAGCCCGGAAGTCAGGATATCGACGGCTTCTTCCGCGAGCCCCTGCAGGCGCAGCACAGAGCCCATCGCGAGGTAGGTGCGGGGGTCCTCCGGCATCGCTTCGAGAGCGTCCTGATAGTAAGCGAGCGCGCCCTCCACGTCATCGGCTTCGTGTCGAAGGGCCGCCAGGCTCATGAGGGCAGCGAGGCGCGCCTCGCTGCCCTCATCGGGCCCGAGGCGCGCAAGGAACGCTTTGAAGGCCTCCGCCGCGTGAGCGTCCTCGCCAGCTGAAAGGCGTGCTCGGGCCACTTCGAACCAAAGGTAGCAGGCATTCTCCCTTGCCGTTTCGAGCAACGCTTCGAGGGCTTGGTGACCGGTCTCGATCTGGCCGTCGTGGAGCATCAACAGGGCGTCCTTGAGCGCATCGCCGTAGCTGGCGTATTCGGCATGCTGCTGGAACTCCCAGTGCCCTCCGAGCGTTTCGTACCGCGCCTCGCGGTCCAGCTGCTCGGAGGGTACTTCCAACTGCTCGTGGAGCTCTGAGCGCTGCGCGTTGTCGATCGCGACGCGGACTCGCTCTTGGAGCGTCTCGCTGACGGCCGTGTGCAGCGCGTGGTCGAGTTCCGACATCGCCAAGTCCAGCTCGTCTTCGGCGAGCAACCGCTGTGCTTCGGAGAGTCGGGCTGCTGCGATGGCGTCGCAGCAAGTTGCCGCCTGCGCCAGAACAGCGTCGCGTTGCTCGGCCGTCGCGTCTTTCGCGTCGCTCGCCTTTTCGTAGGCCAGCTTGGCCGCGCCGTGTTCTCCCGCTTCCATCAAGCGGTCAGCCTCTGCTTTCAGTTCATCGAAGCCCTTGCGTCCGAGCAATTTCCCAAACAGTCCCATGGCCGCCTATAACCGTTTTCTTCCCGCCGATCACCGCTTTTCCTTGCGGGTGACGTGCTGGGCTGCCAGGGAGCGCAGCTGCCCGGACACGTTGCGGTTGCGAGCCAACGTCTTGAGCTCGTCGAGCCTCAGGTGGCTCATGAATCTCAGCGAGATCCCAACGGGGGTCTTTGGGTTGAACACCAGGTTGTGTTTGATCTCGGCGCTCTTGATCCACTCCTTCCTCGAGCCGACGTATCGCAGGACCTCTTCGCTCACTTCCTTGCTCTTGGCCAGGTCGCAAGCCTCGGGAAGCGTCATCTGAGGCGAAGTGACCGACGCCATCGCTACCTGCTTGTTGTTGTCGCGCACCAGGATCGCGCGGGCACCGGCATTGCCGACCAGCGCTAGCCTCAACTTTTCCGCCTTGGTCATTTCCATGATTTGCATCTTGAGCGGCTTGAACTTCTGTTTGACCTCCTCCATGCCGCTAACCTTGTCGCGTTCGTAGGCATCGTCGTCGTCGTCCGCTTCCAACGCGTCGTTGAACGCTGCGTCCTGGGGGAGGGGGTCGTCGCTCGGCTCGGGAATAAGTTGCCCCTGCAGTGCTTCGACGTGGGCCTTGAACGCTGGAATACCCGTTAGCTCCAGGCCGTTGCGGGCCGCCAGTTCGATCAGGCGGTCCGCCGTGGACATGCGGGTCTGGCGGTTCTTGTACAGCGCTTCAATGATGCCGGGGGCGGCCAGTAGACGCGCTTCGTTGACCGCGATTCGCTCGCTTAGCCGCTCCGAGGCTGTTCTTGCCACCCGCTCGACCGTGGTGTCGGACGTGGCGTTGTTGGCGACCAGCGTCCCCAGGAGCTCATCGTCTGAGACGACGCTAGCGAGCAGGTCGAGGACGGCGGCGGGCAGTTGGGCATCGCATGCACCGGCCATCACCGCTTCGGGCAGCTTGTCTAGAGAGTCACGCGCGGTCTTGGCGACCATTTCGTCGGCGTCTGCCGACAGTTGAGCCAGCATGATGATCTGGTCGGTACCCTTGACGGGTACCAGGCCCTTCGCGGCCATCATGCGTCCAGGCGTGGGCCCTTCGGGGTTGCAGAAGCGCTGCAGGGCCTTGGGTAGGTCTGCGAGCGGGAGTGGAAGTTGGAGGTCGTCTGCCATCTTGGAGGCGCCTGAGCGGTGAATCGGGCGGCGCCCCTCGATTATCGCCCATCCGGTTGGGACATTCCCTGTGCTCTTCGGGCCGCACTTGTGGTGCGATGTCAGCGGGAGTGAACCGTGGCGCCGGCCCGTGTTGGCAAACACGCGCGCGGCGGGCAATACTCCGTACGTGGCGCACATCCCGCGGTATCATCCCCATTTGGGGTACCCCACGACGGGGCGATGGAGCGTCTTCGGATTCCTATGTGTCTGGGTGCTCGGGTGCTCCGACCTTCGACTTTGGCCGGCCGATCCCGAGGACGACTTCATCGGTATTCCCCCCTTGACGGCTGCTCCGCCCGCGGAAGCGTTGGATGCTGCCGTGCCCCTACCGGACGGCGCTGTGGCGTGCGAGCGGGACGAGGAATGCGACGACGGGGTCGACTGCACCACGGACATCTGCCTTGGGGCCGGCTATTGCCGCAGTCGAGCCGACCTTGCGTCGTGTGACGATGGAGTCTTCTGCAATGGGGTGGAGGTCTGTCATCACGAGCTTGGTTGCTTGCCCGGTCGCCGCCGCGATTGTGACGATGGAGACGTCTGCACGCTGGATGCGTGCGACGAGGAGAACAAACGTTGCCGCAACCGACCGCGCGATTTTGACGGGGACGGCGAGGTGGATTGGCACTGCATAGGAGGAACTGATTGTGACGACCTGGACGCGACCCGTGCGTCCGAGGCGGCCGAAGTCTGTTCCGATGGTGTGGACAATGACTGTGACGACTCCGTGGATGAGAAGACCTGTGGGCGGCCCATCCATGATACGTGCTCGGATCCGCTCGAGCTGGAGGGTTCAGGAACCTTCGTGCTCGACTTGAGAGGTGTCGTACGTGACTACACGGTGGCGTGTGACAAGGCGCTCTCGCGCGATGCGGTGTTCGCGTTCGAGATTTCGGAAGAGCGCGACGTTGACCTTACCGTCCGAGGGCTCCTGAGGGATGGCAGCGAAGAGGTAGCGACGGTGGCTGTGAGGCGGGACTGCGACGTGTTTGACGACGACGTCGAGTGTCGGATCGGATTTCCTGCCCATGTGCGTATGCGCGCCCTGAGCCCCGGGCGCTACTACGCGATCGTTGACAGTCCGCGCGCCCGCCGGGTTGTGCTTGACGCCGACTTCAGGCCGCCCACGGAGCCGCCGGAAAACACCGATTGCGACAGGGCGGTTGATGTCGGCGAGGGAGGCCGCTTCGTGGGCAGTTTCGTCGACCTCCCCGACAATTTTGTCGCGCCCTGCGGGGCTTCGGCGGCGGAGGACGAGGAAGAGCGCTTACACCGTGCCGATCTCGTTTACCGTTTCACGACCGACGAGCCGCGCGACGTTCTGATTTCTATGTTGAGCGTCACCGACGAGCCTGTGACGTTCTCGGTGCGCTCGGATTGCGAGGATCCTGCGGCGGTTCTGCGATGCGCCCAGAGCTCTCCGGCCGTAGGGCGCCTCCATGAGCTTCCTGCTGGGACCTACTTCGTGATCGTGGAGACGCCGAGCGTGCACGAGGTGGATTTCGAACTCGATGTGCGTTTTGAAAGCCCAACCCCAGCCCCGGTTGGCGATCGCTGCGAGACCGCGGTTCCGCTTGCTTTCGGCGAACCTGAACTGGGAACGCTGACCGCCAAGCAGGACGACGTGGCCACCAGCTGTCAGCTCTTTTCGCCGGACACCGTGTACTCGCTGACGGTGGAAGAGCCTACCGATCTCGACATCAAAGTGGATGGCGCGGACTCCCCGATGCGGTTCGCCCTTCAGCGTGAATGCGGGGTGGAGAAGTCAGAGCTGGTCTGCGACCAGGGCAGGCCGGCGCGCATCCGGCTACGCGATGTGGCACCCGGTGAATACTTCCTGACGGTGGAGTCCAATGAGACGCAGCAGTTTGAGCTTACCGTGGAGCTCCTCGAGCGCACCCAGCCGGAGCTCGTATCCGGCAACGATCTTTGCGGCTCTGCGGTCCAGGTTCCCCAGGAGGGCGGGCTGTTCCGGGGGTCAACCGCCTCCCTGCTCAACGACTACGTCGCGTGTGGAAACAGTCGTTCTAGGGATGCGGCGTTTCGGTTGGAGTTGACGCAAGAGCGAACGGTCACCGCGTCTGTGGAGGCCGCCTTTGACACGGTGCTCTACCGCTATATGGGAGAGGGTGTCGGGGCATGCGAGGGGGACGGTCCCGTCGAGAGCTGCGACGACGATTCGCTGTTCGGCAGCAACAGCCGCCTGCAGAGTGAGCGATTGAAGCCGGGCACCCACTTCTACATCGTCGATGGCTTCAGTGACTCGAACAGTGGCGAGTACGTCTTTGAGGTCTTGGTCGACGACTAGCCCGCATCATTCGCGACTTCGACTCCGCCTCGCTTGTCCTTCGACAGCCCGGTGAAGCCGGATCCCCGCGCGATCCGACGCCGAAGTCGTGAATGATCCGGGGCTAGAGCTTCCTGTTGAACGACGAAGTGACGGCCAACCCATCGGAGTGATCCCTGTCGCGATTCGAATACAGCGATCTGCTGATCCACGCGAAGAGCCAACTAACGAGTGATCATCCCCGCGTCGGTTGCGGTGGAAGGCGGGGCGTCCCCATTCTCGTGTCGGGGCATGGGCCCTCCGCTTCCCGCTTCTGGAGGACCGGCCGTGGACGGCTCTTGTGAGCTTTCGATCCTGCGGCGACGAACCTCCAGGATGCGCCTTGTGGCTGGCGTCAAGGGCAGGGTCTTGACTTCAGGAAACAGCCCCGTGGGCAGTTTGGACCGCAAGCTTTCGGTACTCGACTCGACGTCGGCCTCCGTGGAACAGGCCGCTGCCATAAAAATCAGGGCTACTCGAGCGATTCCGCCCGGACCTCGCTTCCACATCATGGCTTGGTCCCTCCTTACCCATGCCCTAATACGTCGCCGGTCGCCGCTTGGATCCCGGTTTCGCCTTCACAGGGCTTTCGGCGGCCGACGGGAATACTCGCCGTGTTTTCTAGGGCGGCGAAAGTCCTGTGGAGTCGAAGGACAAGCGAGGCGGCGT
>JAPPOR010000116.1 GCA_028817905.1 Myxococcales bacterium | reverse complement strand
GCTGCGGAGTCGAGCAGTTGTGCGAGGGTGCGTGATTTGGTGATGGATGCGAGCTAGGACGGGCTTCGAGGTCAATGCGGGGGTGGCGGCGCGAAGCGGTTGTGAGGAAAGGGCTGGGGATCAACGCCTGCGTGGTGGGCGGGGTACACCCGGATACCGCGAGCGAGCAGGCCTTGCTCGTCATCGTAGTGCAGGACGATCACCCGGTCGGGCGTGGCACGATCGTGTCGCCTAAAGCGGGTCGTGCTGACGTGGCTGGAGCGCGCTTCACCGTACTGAGTGCCGAGATTGCTACGGCGAGAGCGAGTCAGACCGCTAAGCACTTCCTGGTCGTCGGCCGGGGCCATACGGCGGGCCATCCCGGCCTTCCGGCGTGCTCGCTCGGGCGGGGCCATGCCTTCCGCCTCAGCAGCGGGCCCCGGGGCGCCCTTGCGGGCCCTCGACTTGCGCGCCGGCCAGCGGCCATCGCGTTGCGCCAGTGGTCGAGGCCTGGAATGCTCCCGAAACAGCGCGACACCGATGACCCCGACATGCTGGGGCGTTCCCATGCGAGCCGAGTAGCTGTCCGCGGGATCGGTAAATCGAAACGCGGCCACCTCGCGCTCGCTGGTCCGGAACCCCTCGATGAGAACCTGTCCGTACGGCCCAAGCACGTATCCACGCTCACGCGTGTAGTCGCCTGCCCGGCCGCTGACCACGTCGCGCCCGTCGACCGTGACCACGGCCTCGACACGGCGATCTGTCTGGTTGCGTACGCGGATATTGTATCGCTGCCCGTATCGACCGAGAAGGTAGGTCCGCCCGCCGTGGTGGAAAGTGGGGAGCATGCGCCCTAGCTCGTCTTCGAGTTGAACGACGTACTCGGCGCCGGGCCCCACCGGGTGGGCAAGCGCGGTTGCAGAACCAAACAAGACACTCAACAAGAGAAGCGCAATCCTAAACATCCTGGAATCCCCGTCGGCACGGCCTGCCCGTTCTGCCTGCCGCCCATGTGGAGAAGGTCCATTCCTTCCCCGTACCCTGACCGACGTGCGGCGAGCGCAAACGATCTTTTTTTTGCGAGCGGCGTCTGGTCACAGCTGCGCCCGGGCCCGTTTCGAAGCCCGCGGGAGGTTTCAACCGCCCAAGGCCAGATCGCGCAGGGACTCGGCTTCACAGGACTTTCGGCGAGTGGCCGGGTGCGTGCAGCATTGGCCCGGAGGCCAAAGAATCCTCGCGGCATCTGCGAGGCGAGCGGGGCGCCGCGAAGTCCGACGATTCGGGCTGGATGTGCTGGAGAATTGCGGCCATCTGGGCCTCGAATCGCTGCGGCCAAGCGCTTGTGGTATGCCTCCGGCACAGGAGGCAAGCATGCCAATTGGTAGTGCCGAGGAGTACATCGACAGCCTGCGTAATCGAAACCTGGAGGTCTATCTGTTTGGCGAGCGGATCCGCGAACCCGTTGACCACCCTGTGATCCGGCCATCGATCAACGCGGTCGCCGAGACCTATCGGCTCGCGCGGGAAGATCCCCAGCTGGCAACCGCGCACTCACAACTGACCGGCAAGCCCGTCAACCGCTTCCTGCACGTTGCCCAGAGCACCGATGACGTTGTCCTTCAGAACAAGATGCAGAGGCGCCTTGGACAACGCACCGGCACGTGCTTCCAGCGCTGTGTCGGGATGGACGGGATCAACGCCATGTGGTCGGTCAGCTACGAAACGGACAAATCCCACGGTACCGACTACCACGGCCGCTTCCAGCGCTTCGTGTCCGAAATGCAGCGGGACAATCTCGTCGTCGGCGGCGCCATGACAGATCCCAAGGGAGATCGAAGCAAGGGCCCGAGTCAGCAGGACGACCCGGACCTATTCGTCCGCGTCCTGGACCGGCGACAGGACGGCGTGGTCATCCGTGGCGCGAAGATGCATCAAACGGGGTGCATCAACTCGCACTGGCTGCTCGTGATGCCAACCATGCGCATGACCGAGGCAGACCGTGACTACGCGATCAGTGTCGCCATGCCGGTCACCGCGCAGGGGCTCAAATTCATCTATGGACGCCAGAGCTGCGACGGGAGAGCACTCGAGCACGGCGACATCGACGCCGGCAACGCGAGGTTCGGTGGTCAGGAAGCGATCATCGTATTCGACGACGTGTTCGTGCCGAACGAGCACATCTTCATGAACGGGGAGTTCGAATACGCGGCTCCGCTGGTCGAGCGCTTCACAGGCTTTCACCGAAGGAGCTACGTCTGCAAGACAGGCCTGGGCGACGTTCTGATTGGCGCAGCCGCCACCATCGCTGACTACAACGGTGTACCTAACGTCTCGCACATCAGGGACAAGCTCGTCGAAATGGCACATCTGAACGAAACCATCTACGGTAGTGGAATCGCGGCTTCCTATGAGAGCAAGCCAACCGCGGCGGGGAACTACCAATGCGATCCCATGCTCGCCAACGTCTGCAAGCACAACGTCACCCGCTACCCGTATGAGCTAGCACGTCTGGCCCAAGATCTTGCGGGCGGCCTGATGGTAACGCTTCCTGCAGACCAGGAGTTCGAGAGCCCGGAAACCGGCCCTATTCTCCGCAAGTATCTGCAAGGTAGACCGGGAGTATCGGTGGACAACCGACGTAGGATCCTACGTCTCATCGAGAACATGACGCTCGGGCGCAACGCGGTCGGGTACCTGACCGAATCGATGCATGGCGCTGGTTCTCCCCAGGCTCAGCGCATCCAGATCTCGCGCCTGATGCAGCTGGACACGAAACGGGCCCTGGCCAAGAAACTAGCGGGGGTACGCGACGACGACGAGGCCACGGCCCCCGACCCCTGAAGCACCTTGTCCCACCACACGCCAGCAACCGAGCGACAGCTCGTCCCACTAGAAGCACCCCCAAGCGAGCGTCCACAGCTGGCGAAGAGGCCCTGTGCGGCCTGCGGAAAACCTCAAGACCCCTTGCGAAGTGCGTTCGCGATTCCGTTCGAAGATGGAATTCGCCTGTTCTGCTCCCGCGATTGTGTGGCTGACTTCCGAGGTGGCAAGCGGTTTCGAGTGCGACGTACGCCTCCGCGCCAGGTCATGACACCCATCGACGAGGCCCGTCGCGCGACCCCACCACGGGAGGGCGGAGGACCGGAGCGCTCCGAACCCACCCCGGCGGAGGACGAAGAGGGTGTCCCCCCTGGCATCTGGCTCGGTGGTGGCCTCGTGCTCTCGGCCGCTGTGCTCGGCCTGTTTGCGGAGACCCCGACCCTGTCGTGGGCCTCGGCCGCCTTCTCCAGCACAGCTTGCCTGTGCGCGCTATGGGTGGGCCGCCAAAGTGCACGCGAAATCGGCGTCTTCGCATGGTTGTTAGGACCCATGGGAGGAATCCTCGCCGCCATCGCCGCTCACAGTAGCGCCGCGGCCAACGGCCCCATCCTGGCGCTGGAGGGGGCCGCCCTGGCGGCGGGCGTACTACTGACCAGAGCCCTGATGGACCAGCTCGCCCAGACGCCCCTGCAAGCCGCCGTAAGGAGCCTCTCGGCCTCGCTGCCGGCCCACGTCAGGAGGCCGGCGGAGGACGTGAGCGACCCGCTGGCGGCCGACCTACACAAGCTCTCCGCGAGCACCGTACGCACCGGCGAGGAAGTCATCGTGCTGGCGGGCGAGGCCCTAGCGGTCGACGGTGTGGTGCAAGCCGGAGAGGCCCGGGTGCTCCCCTACCCGGGTGCTACGGCTGCCCTCAAGCGCGTTCCAGGCGATTCGGTAATCGCCGGCGCCCGCGTCGTACGGGGCGCGCTGCGTGTGCTGGCCACCCGTGTGGGAGACCAGCGAGCCCTGCCGCGGGTCAAAGATTTCGCCACCAGCGCCGGACCGGGTGCAGCCCAGCTCGCGCGCTTTGCCCACCTCGCCCGCACCTGGGGCGCGCTAGCGACCGTGCTCGCCGCAGTCGTTGTCTTGGCGCTTGCCGACACGGGCCGGTTGGCGCAGCCACTAGCAGCGGCCAGTTCCCTTCTCCTGGCGGCACCGCTGCTCGCCTTGCGACGTGCCGCACACGCACCGCTGCTGGCCGCAGGAGCGCATGCGGGCGCTCGCGGCATCATCTACCAGAGCGCGGGCGCCCTCGAACGCTCCGGGCACGTCTCGGTGGTCGCGATGGCACCGCATCGGACCCTGACCGAGGGTCGTCCCGAGGTCGTCGAGATGCATATGGTGGGGGACGGCAAAGCCGAGTCACTGATCGCGGATCTCGCAGCTGCCGAAAAGGTCGCGACCAGCCACCCGATCGGCACCGCCATCGAGCAGTTCGCGCGGGAACGCAAGATCGAAGCGCGCGAAGTGCGACGGGCAACCTACGTACCCGGCCGCGGCGTGACGGCGATCACCGAAAACAATGAAGAACTGGTCGCTGGAAACCGGCGCTTTCTACTGGACTCGGGTATCAGCGTCGCGGTCGCCGATGCGGAGGCGGCCCGTGCCGAAGGCGCCGGCCGCACCCCCGTGTTCGCGGCAAGGCAGGGGCGGATTCAAGCGATCCTGACTCTTGAAGACCACCTCCGAGTTGGCGCCCGCGCGGCGGTCCAGCGGATGTTTGACATGGACCTGGAGGTCGTCCTGCTAACGGGCGATCAGCGGCGCCCCATGGAACGGCTGGCAGCTGCCGTGGACATCGAGCATGTGAAGGCCGAACTCCTTCCAGAAGAGCGCGGTCATGCTGTCCGAAACCTCGCAGAGGCCGGCGGCCGAGTCGCTGTCATCGGCTACCCAGACGAGGATGACGCTGCCCTGGCAGCCGCCCACGTGGGGATCGTCCTTGGGGGTGCCGGCGGCACCGGCGGCGAACGGGCGGTCGCGCTCGTCACCGAAGACGTTCGCGACGCAGCCGCCGCTCTGTGGATCGCCCATGCGGCCCGCGAGCAATCCCTGAGAGCCACTAGGGCGGCGGTGGGAGCGTTCGCCTTGGTGTTCGCCGCCGGCGCCGCGGGACTGATGATCCCCGCCGTAGCGTCCGCCCTCGCCCTGGCTGTCGATAGCCAGTGCTTGAGCGTCGGGACGCGACTTCTGCACCGATTCGCGCTAAGGCTTCCCGCCACCACATGAATGAGGGCCGTAAGACATGAGTGACAAGAGCTGGGGAGGACGCTTCGAAGCCGACCTGGACGCGGCAGCAGCTGATTTCAGTGAGAGCGTCTCCTTTGACAAGCGACTGGCTGTCCACGACATCGCGGGTTCGATTGCCCACGCGCGCATGTTAGGCGACCGGGGCGTCTTGAGCGTCGCCGACGTGGAGCGCATCGTGACAGGCCTCGGCGAACTCAAAGACGAAATTGAAGCAGGGCGCTTCGCTTGGGACAAGCACAAGGAAGACGTCCATATGAACGTGGAGTCCGCACTCACATCTCGGATCGGCGAGGCGGGTGGTCGATTGCACACGGGTCGCAGTCGAAACGATCAGGTCGCCACGGATATGCGGATGTGGACGCGATCAGCATGCGATACGACCGCTGCCCGAATCGATCGACTGCTGTGTGTACTGTCCGAGCGTGCGCGTCAACATATCGACCTACTCATGCCGGGATACACGCACCTGCAGCGTGCCCAGCCGGTGCGACTTTCCCATCACCTACTCGCCTGGTGCGCGATGCTGGAGCGCGATCGCGGTCGCCTGATGGACGCGCGCCAGCGTCTCAACCTGTCTCCGTTGGGCTCCGGCGCCTTGGCAGCCACGACCTTCGACATCGATCGCTCCCAGACGGCGACCGAGCTCGGCTTCGATGGCATCACAGACAACTCACTCGACGCTGTTGCCGACCGCGATTTCCTGATCGAGGTTGTGGCCGCCCTCACCAACTGCGCCGTCCACCTGTCGCGAATATCAGAGGAGCTGGTTCTATGGAGCACCCAGGAGTTCGGCTTCATGCAAATGAGCGATCAATTCACAACCGGCTCCTCGATGATGCCGCAGAAGAAGAATCCGGACATGGCCGAGCTAGTGCGTGGCAAGTGCGGTCGCGTGGTGGGAGACCTAACCACGCTGATCGTGCTGCTCAAGGGCCTGCCACTGACCTACAACCGTGACATGCAAGAAGACAAGCCTCCGGTCTTCGACGCCTTCGATACAGTTGATGCTTGCCTGAACATTCTGACCGGATCGCTGGCCTCGGCTATCTTCCACGGCGAGCGTATGCGCTCCGCCCTTGCAGAGGGGTTCGTGGACGCCACGGAACTCGCAGACTATCTGGTGACCAAGGGTGTACCCTTCCGCAGTGCCCACCACGTTGCAGGTCGGCTGGTGGCCTATGCTCTGCAACATGACAAGACGCTCGCAGACCTGTCGCTGTCCGAGCTCAGGGCCGAGCACGAAGCGTTCGACGAAACGATCTATCACGCTCTGGATCCGGAAACCGCAGTGGAGCGACGCAAGGTCCCGGGAGGTCCGGCGCGCGCCATGGTGAAGCAAGCGCTGGACGCGCTACAAGGTCGCTTGCGCACTCGTGGGCTCGACATTGCCGCGGTGGCCGCTTCTTTCGGCGTCCCGCAAGCCGGCGATGCGGTCACGTCATGATGGGTCCCGGCCTCCGACCACTTCCACTATCGCAACGAGCACCTATTTTGGCGCGAACTAGCTAGTTCTCCGCCGTAAACGTGAACACCGACGACTCGGTGTGGCTGCCATC
>JAPPOR010000333.1 GCA_028817905.1 Myxococcales bacterium | reverse complement strand
CCGAGCCCGAACCCGAACCCGAACCCGAACCCGAACCCGAACCCGAGCCCCAGCCCGAACTTGGCCCGGAGCCTCAACCTGAAGGGGACGACTTGCTGTGCAGTCACTGGGCAGACTTTACGAATACCTCTGTCATCTGTTGGAATAGGGAACGGGGACTCATTGCCCAGTTGGATAGAACTTCCTTCAACCGGGCGAGCGTTGCGATACGTCAGCTTCCCCAGGTCGACTGCTACGGCCATGCATATAACGAGTTCGGCGAACTGGCGGGTTCCATCCGGATCATTTCCGACGACAGCAATGGCGTCGTTGAAGACTGCTTCCGGAACAGCGATGGAGAATGCTTCGAGCACGCCATCCAACGGGTGGCGCTTCAGTGTTGGCGCTTCTAGATTCGGCTTCTTCCGCAAGCGGTCCGACCCGGCCATCATAGCCTGAAGGATCCGTCCCACCCTCGGCGCAGCCCCGGGCCCAGTGCCTCGGAGGTCGGGTGCCGGCCTCCGAGGCTGGGTTCGGACTGCTCGGCTCAAGACACTTCCAACCGCCAACGCGGACCGCCTTCGGGGCATCCATGTGCCGCGGGGCAGGGACCCGGCGTTGACGGCGGTGTTCCAGATGTGGCTCGCGTCGAGCGTCATGCTCCTTTCCGCCTGCGCGCTGGACGCGCCGGCGATCGGCCCTGTGTTTGGCGGGAGCTGCGGCCCGAGCGGCAGCGATCCCGACACGGACGTCTCGTTCTCACGCGACATCCTGCTGCTGCTTACGCGCACGGCCGGGGCGGGCTGGACTTTCTCGACATGCCGGGCAGCAAGTTTCAGCCTAGCACCGCCCCTGGCGCAAGCGCTGGATAGTTCAGTTTGAACTTCCGTCGGCTCCCCGGCGGCGGAGTAAGTTTCAGCCTACTTCGCGTCTGCCACATCGCGCTCCAGTGCCTCTCGAAGGGACTGTCGCTCGATCACATCCAGGTTTGACACGCCTCCCCCCACGTAGGTCCCTCCAGGATCCAGGAAGCGGACCAACAGCTTGAGCTGAGCACCCGTGACGACCAGCCGCTCGAGGTGATCGGCAGACGGCGCGCGCGCGACGGCGTCGAGCAACAGATCCAATTGCCGATACCAGCGAATGAACTGCTCGTCCTGCGCGTACTTGCGCACGAAGCTCGCGAAGCCGATCGGACCGCCCCTGCTGCCCGACTCCACTGCCATGTCCTCGCCAATGGCGCGCGCGATGTCGCGCGGAAGCGCGGTAGCTGCCGAGAGTTGATAGCGGCGAATGCTCGAGAGCCCAGCGAAGGGCCCGAACAGCCGTCGCACGAAGGCACGCGCCTTCTTCGAGGACGACATCTCTAGGAAACCGAACTTTGACTCGATCTCCCCGACCCAAAACAGGAACGTGCCGAACTTGTAGAAGGTGCTCAAGCGATAGTACTCGTCGTG
Organism: Myxococcales bacterium; assembly: GCA_028817905.1. Lineage (GTDB taxonomy): Bacteria > Myxococcota_A > Polyangia > Polyangiales > JAFGIB01 > JAPPOR01. The sequence goes on along the minus strand of JAPPOR010000333.1, from coordinate 5,236 downwards.
CAGCCATGCATTTCCACGATTGCGAACGATCGTGTTGATCTGACGCTCCAGTGAGTTCGCCGCACCGAGCAGTGGTTCCCGGTAGCGGGCATAGACTCGCCGCATCTCGCGACGAAACGCGATCCGGGGCTTGATCACATCCTCGAAGAGCAAGGTAGTCGCGGCGCCCACAACGCCTCCCAACACGGTCGAGATAGCGAACCACGCGATGCTGTGCTCTGCGAAGGCTTTCGTGAGCCACTCGCCGCTCATGCCGCGAGCTCCTGCACGTGAACCCGCCAGGGGCTCTTCCAGACATCGTGGCCGATGTCCATTAGGTCATGCGCAAGGCTTTCGAGTTCGCCGAGTGACGCCCCCGGGAACTGCTGAAACAACGGAGGCGGCAGCGGACGGGCCGTCACCACAACCCGCACCAGCAGCCTGCGCCCACTGGCGGCCGAAGCACCCTTGTCGAGCAGTGCCAACGCGTCATCCCAGTGCTCGGCGACCCAAGCACCCTTGCGGTCAAGCTGCTCCGAAGCCCGACGCACCAGCTCGGCGATCCGTTCTTCGAACCCGGGAAGGACCATCGGCGCGTCGCTGTTCTTGACTTCAGCGACAACGATGACGCAGGCATCCGACACATTCGCTGTCGCAAGCAAGTCGATCTCCCCTGGCGGTAGCGGCTTGTCGTCCAACCTATCCACGCCGGTTCGACATTGCCAGCCAGCGGCGGTCAGCGACCGCCCCGCACACTCCTCCGCAGCGCGATGGGTTGCCCGGATGAGGTCCTTCAGCTCCGGGAGCTTCTCGCTCTTGGGAAATTGCCGGGCGACCATCTCTTCGGCCTGGTGCAACGCATACGCCGGACGCTGGGCGAGGCTGACCAGCAAACCTTGCCACAGGCGCGGCGTAGTTAGGTGGATAACGCTGCCGTTGACTGGAGATTGGGCTAGATAGCACGGATAGTAAGCGGTCCAATTGACTGCCAACGACTCGATAAACAGCTCAGTCATCGACGCCGCCGGGACTCTGGCGGGGCCGGTATCGAAGAAGCCAGGAGCGCAAAAGCGTTCCAACGTGCTGCAAGCGAGCGAGAGCTTTCGGAAGACCACTCCAAGCTTCGGACTCAAGCGCTCGGCGAGCACGTAGACCGCCCGCCCGCGCCGGGCAGCCACTCGCTGCTCGACGAGTCCCTGCATGCGCCCTGCAAGCAACTCCGCCAACAGGTCAACTTCGACACCGGTCGCGAGCGCGAGCGCACGATGCGCGGAGCTCGATAGGATGCTGTCAACAAGATCGGACACGCTCGCCTCCAACGAATCGGGCCGGCCAACCCGCTGCTCCCGCAACAACATGTTGATAGCGCCTTCGACCCGGAGCGCGTGCTGCTCGCCCTTCTCAACCACGACGACCCCATCGGCCTCTCTCCAGCTCAGGTTCGTGAGCCGGTCTCGCAGCGAGGGTAGAATGACCTTGGCGATGGTCACGAGGTTTCCCAATTGCGGAAAGAGCCCGCGGCCCACGACTTCGCTGACGCGCTCCTCGTCGACGGGAGCGTTGGGCAGCACGATTGGACCCCGCTGGCGCAAGAGCAGATAGAGCGCCTGACAGATGGCGACGTCCACAGGGGCCCAGCTCGACTCCCCCAGCTCGCTGTACTTGGGGTCGGTGAACAAGGCTTCCAGCTTGCTGTCGCAGCGGTCCAGGAGCTGCAGCATGCCAGCCACCACGACCGGACGCTCGCGCTCGATCGTCTCCTCGATCCGCGCGACGCACCGCTCAAGAATCTCCATGAAGGCGTGGACAAGGTTGTCGCGAGCGCCGACGAGGGCCGTAACCTCATCCACCGACAATAGTGGTGCGAAGGCGGTCGCGAACGGTACCTCGAAGGCGTCGTCGCGCACGATCGTGCGGTAGCAACAGCGGGCGCACTCAGCCATGCAACGGACTACGTGCGGCCCCTGGGCGCTCGTCTGTACCGTTGCGCCGCACCTGCGGCAAACTCCCGATACCAGCACGGTGTCGTGGTCGGTCATGGCCCCTCCTCACCTCGCCTTTGGCCCCCGCGCGAAACTATCGCAGAATGTGTTGCAGCCCGCTATGCCGGTCCTCTCGGGAAGGCTTGTTGGCGGTGCTAACCCGGATCATTCATGGCTTCGACGCCGCCTCGCTTGTCCTTCGGCTCCACCGACGCTGAAGTCATGACTGATCCGGGCTAGGACAGCGTAAGTAGACCGAAAGCAAGGGTTTCAGCGCCGCCCGCCTCGCAGCCACTCGAGCAAGTCGTCATAGGCCCCGGCCTCGTTGGCGTACTGGGCGTAGTTCTTGGCGGTGGCGATCCAGGTCTCCGTGCTTGGCCGCACGCTCTTGAGCGCCTTCTTCATGTCACCCATGCCCACCGGCCGGGCCCGGCCGCTCCTGACCGCGTCTGCCACCGCGAGCTCCGTCGCGCTCTCGCACAGATGGGCCAGATCTGCGCCCGAAAACTTAGTGGTCTTCTTCGCGAGCCAACGAAAGTCGATGCGGTCTTGGGGTCGATCTGCCATGTGATAGCGGACAATGCCCTCCCGCGCTTGTTCGTCCGGCGGAGTGACGAGCAAGGTCCGGTCGAAACGTCCCGGCCTGCGCAGCGCGGTGTCCACATCCCAGGGGTGGTTGGTGGCCGCTAGGACGAACAGGCCTTCGTTGTCACGCCCCACGTTGTCGAGCTCGTCCAGAAGCTGGTTGACGATCGTGCGACCGGCGCCGTGGTTCAGTTGACTGCGCTTGTGACCGAGGGCGTCGAGCTCATCGAAGAAGAGCACGCATGGGGTGTGGCGGCGCGCGGTCTCGAACAGCTCGTGCAGTTGCCGCTCGCTCTCGCCCAGATACATGTTCAAGACGTCGGACAGGCCGGCCGAGAAGAAAGCCGCGCCCAACTCGCCGGCCGTGGCGCGCGCGATGTAGGTCTTTCCGCAGCCCGGCGGCCCGTAGAGCAGCAGTCCTCCGCGCAGAGACTTGCCGTAGAGCTGTCGCACCTCGGGGTTCTTGAGGGGGCCGAGGAACGCCAGTTCAAGCCGCTCCTTCACGGCTTCCATCCCCACCACATCCGAAAGCTTCATGGCTGGGCGCTCGTATTGCGCGTCGTCTCCGCCGCCTCCATCAATGGCGCGCAGACGCACGACCTGCGCCTCGCCAGACCCCTCGGCAGTACGCGGCGGCTGGACCGTCTGTTGATCGCTCGGTTCCTCGGTCGTGCGCTGGGGCCAACCCTTGGCGAACGGGCCTCGGTCCGCGCCCAGCGACGCCACTGGGGCCGGCCTAGCCGAACCTGGCCGGGCCGATTCGGCCGAGCGCGATGTCGTGGGGTCCGGCCCGCCCGACATCCCGGGCGTCCCATCGGAGGTTGCACCAAGCGCACGAAGGAGGCGTCCGTAGCGCTCCGCCAAGGCTTGATCCCCACTGTTTTCGGCCGCCCAAGCCGCCAAATCCAAGGCTTCGACGTGATCCGGTTCGCGGCTCAAGACAGCCTGTGCCTCCGCCAGACAGTCCGCCGAAGCGCCGTTCTGACGCAGGAGACCTGCAAGGTGTATCCGCAATGCCACATTGTCCGGCGCCGCCTCCACGGATTGCCGCATGGCTTCGATGATGCTGGCGTCGACCTCCATGGCTCGATGGTCTACTATCCAGCGACGTATTGCACTATCGACGGGGGCCCAATGATTCGATCGACAGTCCAAGCGCTGAACCGGGGTTTGCGCTACCTGGCTGCAAACCCACTCCTGCTTGCCGCACTCCTGCTTGCCGCACTGATAGCGACTGACGTGCTGATGCCAGAGAGCGCTTGGGCCGGGCCGGGTGGTCAATTTGTCAAGGCCGTCACGAAGACCTGGTGGGGGAAGGCGCTGTTGGGCCTCGCAGCGATCATCTTGCTTCCGCTCGCCCTCTATGTGGTCGTGCGCGAGTGGATCGAGGTGCGGCGCTGCCGTCGTGATCTCGCGGAGCTCGAACAGAGATTCCCCTTCTTCGGCTGGAATCACATCGAGGCGCGCGCCAGGGAGACCATAGAGACCCTCTACCGCGTTTGGGGAACCGGCGACCTGAGTTCAGCGGCTCCCTACCTGATGCCGGACTACCTCCAAGCCCAGCAAGACCTGCTGGACCGCTGGAAGGCGGAGGGGAAGCACAATGTCTTCTCGCATGCAGGCGATATCAGCCTGGCGCCCCTGCACGTGGGCGTTGAAAACGAGGATAGCAACTCGTTGGTTGTGCTGCGCAGCAAGACCCACGTGATCGACTACATGGAGCACGTCGAAACCGGCAAGAAGCTCAAGGGGTCGAAGAGCAAGCAGGAGCTGGAGAGCTGCCTTGTGTTCATACACGTGGCCGGGGAGTGGATGCTTAGCGCCATCGAGGAAGGTGACAACTCGCTGGCAATCGCGTCGGAAAAGAACGTCTTGGACGCCAGCTACCTGCTCGAGATGGCTGACGGTTCACAGTTTGCCAGCCCGGATGGAGCGCAGGACCCAGCCGCGGCTGAGTCGGAAAAGGGCCCGGTGGGCGTAGCTGAGCACGATTAGGCCAAGGCTAAGATAGGCGACGAATCGCAGCGGTGACCAGAGCAGCGAGAGCGCGTACCAGAAGGCCGGAGTCGCAAGCGTGGCCCACATGGCACCGCCCTCGACAGGCAGCATGAAAGTGTCTTTGTAGAGCCAGTGGTTACGCACGCGCTCGTGGGCGATGGCCTCGTGATTGTCCCCATCCGCCGGCGCGATGCGCAGCGACTCGAGAAAGCGACCCCGCGCGCGCGCGGACTGACCGCGACCGAGCAACGCTAGGCCGGCCTCCAGATGTGCGTCAGCGTCTTCAGGATCGATGGCCAGGGCTTTGTCAGCCATCGCGGCGGCCATCTCTGGCTCATCGTTGAGGCGGTAGAGCACCTGCAGGGCCTGGACGCTTCCCAGGTGATCGGGTTTGATCTGAAGACCCTTGTGGGCCGCGGTAATGCCATCTTCGAGACGGCCCAAGTCCGCCAGAAATCGACCTAGCATCGCATGCCTCGTCGGGTTCTCCGGGTCCAACTTCAACGCGTCGTAGAGCGCCTTCTCCGCCCGACGCTTGTCCGTCCTCCAAACGCTGATCGCGAGCACTTCATGCCCCATGGGAAGCTCGGGTGCCAGCGCCAATAGGGTGCGCGCGTGCTCCTCCGCTTCTCCTAGGCGCTCCTCGGACGCGTGGCACAACCCCGCCAGGTAGTGCGCTTCCAGGTCTTCCG
>JAPPOR010000569.1 GCA_028817905.1 Myxococcales bacterium | reverse complement strand
CAGCACGGCGCCTTTGCTTTGCGCAACGCTCCGCCCCAGCCCCGGAGCCCTAGCGACCTTGTCCAAACGCTTCCAATCAAGGTAACGCGACCAAACTTGACGCAAACGCTCACAGAACGCTGACTCAAGGTCGCTAGGCGGCGACCCAGGCGGCGCTGGCTTGCTTTGCGACCGCTTGGTAGGCGGCAGGGGGGTCGTGCTCCCCCTCCTCCGGCAGGATCTGCAGAGCGACGACGCTGTCCTGCACGGCGGTCACCTTGGCTCGTACGTCGGCGCGAAGTTCGAGCAGACGCACACTGGCGTCCAGGACCTGGCCCTCTTCTAGCTTGGGTGCTTCGTCGTCCAGCGCCGCGCACAGGCCAAGCGCCCCGATCTGCGCGACCCGCGATAGCCAACGGAACTCCTTACCGTCTCGGCTGAAGGACAGCTGTGCGCGCAGCGGTGAGTCTCCGTCGACGGGCACGTGGAATGTTTGGGGCAATTCGATGTCTGCAAGCCGGCCTGCCACCCCGAGGACGACCCGCAGGCGCTTGCCGTGCTTGCGGGCCGCCTGAACTTCGAGCATGCAGACGCACGCCCGGTCTTGGTGCACGAACTGCGCGCACAGTGAAGCCCCCTTGCGAAACGCCAGCTTGTCGCCTTCCTGGTAGTCGCTGACATCGATCGCGAGCGAGTGCCCATCTAGGATCGCGAACGTGAAGTGGCGCAGGCTTTCGAACTCAGTGGACATGATGACCCCAGGGGTGACCTGCTTGCAGCACTGGCGTAGCAGAGCGTAGGTGAGTGCCTCTTCTTTGGCCCCCATACCACTCGAAAACCGAAAGCCCTGTCGCGCGACCCGTCCAACGGCCGGTAGCAGCTGGGCAGCGCCAAAGCCGATGCCAAACGACACGACCCCCAGCCCGAGAAACCACGCCATCAGGATCAAGCGCTCTCGGCCTCCCTGGTCCTTCTGAGCGCGTCGTGTGAAGAGCTCCCTGCGCTCCTCGAAGCTGGCGGTCCAGCTCTGTCGCTTCTTGCGCTGAGGGCCATCCAGGATGGATGCCTTGCCTCCCGTTTTCTCCCGCTTGTCCGCGTAGGCGTCTCCCGTTTGCGTCCCCTCGATGGGTAGGCCGTCCGCGCCGACCGCTGGGTCGCGCTCCGCTGTGGCTTCCTCGGGCTGATCCACCCCGGCAGGGTTGCCTTCCCCGGTGGATGGCTGTGTTGCTTGCGAGCCCTCGAACTCGTCGGGCTCGGGAGCGCTATCCACCGGTTCCGTGGGCTGATCGTAGGGGGAGTCCGCCGCGTTTCCTTCGCGGGCCGGTGATGCTCTCTTGCGGGGCCGATCCGCCTGCCGCATCACTTCGTCAAACATCGCCGCTCCCTGACTGCGAAGGCGGTAGTGGGAAACGCTCTTCGGTTGACTGGCGACGACCGCGCCCGTCTTCAAGTCATGCATGCTGGTCGTGACAAGAAAGTCGTCGCCGTCGCGGTCCAGCGTGGCCCTCACGGCCCGCGTCGCGCCCATGCTTCGGCCGGCTTGCGTTAGGCAGGCGAGGTCCTGGTCGCAGTTTCTGACAACTTCTCGAGGTAGCTCGATGGTTTCGGTGGCCCCGTCCGGCGGACGGCTTCGGCGCGCCGTCTGCATGGCATCATCGAGTCGGTCGGCGTAGCGGTTGCGCACGCCGGGTTTCGCCAGCGTTGGCAACAACAGGACCTTGCTTGGTCGGGCGGGCTCGGGTTCCGTGCCCGGACTCGGCTGGCCGTCGCCCCGTGCCGGTGCAGCCTCGCCCTGCACACCCGCGACGTTGTTCGGGGGCACGGCAACTGGTCTATTTGGAAGAGACTGACCCTCGGCACGGTTGTCGGTGCTGGCTGCGACCATGAGCAGCAGCGCTGCCATCCACACCACATGTCCGGAGAACCGTTTATGAGAGATCATGCCGCCTCGCGGTCGATGAGCGTGCGAATGAGGTCAAAATACGTTTGTTGCTCGCCTGGGACGTCCTCGTCACTGCTGACCGGGAACGACAGGCCCAGCTGCATTCCTTGGACCCGGCGCACGGTTCCAGTGCGCTGAACCATCTCGCTTTCGAGGCGCAACATGACTTCTACTTCGTCCCCGACCTTCACCCCCTCGAGGTCGTCGCGATCGCAGACGAGTCCAACCCCCGTCGTGCTTGCGTCCGTAGCGCGCGCGGCAAAGTCGCGCTGGCCGTGCAGGACCGTGACCTCTACGTCAGCGTCCTCGCCGATGGCGACGCGGAAGGCGGCCCGCGTCTCTCCTTCTCCGATGTAGCGTGGCAGGGCGACCTGCAAGTACGCCGAGCCGCTTGTGCCCAGGGTCACGTCTGCGATCGGGGCGACAAAAATGCGTGCGCGCGCCTCCAGGTTGAAATGAACCGCCACCAGGGCGTCCTTGGACCAACACTCCTGGTCGCCGCCGTCCCCCGTCGTTTCGAAGCTGACGGTGTCGTCATCGATGCTGATGAAACGCGCCGGGCTGGCGTTGCCCGTCGCCGTGTCCATGAGCATGGCGGGACCCGCTTGCTTGACTGACGATGCCAGCATGGCCTTGGAACGCTTGGCTGCCAGGTCCGCCTCGCCCAGGGGGCGCCCCGTGTCGGGTTGGGATTTCGACTGGCGGGTGCGGTGCCCAGCGACCGCCCCTGAGAGGACGCCGATGAGTGCGATGATGATTTCGGCAGCCATGCTTGCAATCGGAACTAACGGCGTTAGCTGGCGTATTTGGAGAGGGCAGCAGTTCCATGCCGCACAAAAAGGGAGCCGGAGAACTCGTCAAATGGTTCGGTGCCGCGATTGTTGCGGGGTAACGGGCTTCTTCGACCCGCAAGGGCTCCTTCCTGAAACAGTGTTCTTCGGTCATGTGAGCTATGGTGTAGCTTAGTCGCGGGTTGCGTCTTGCATCGGCGTTCATACCGCCTATCGTGGGCGTGGGTGTGATGAGCCACCCTGGGTGTGTGTGTTGTGCGTGGTTAGGGTGATCGATCAATTCGCTGGGTAGCGAGCGCGGCCCCCCGGGTTTGGGGTCGAAGGAGAGAGGTATGTCCAGAAAGAAACTCCCGTGGCTTCGGCTGCGTAGCAAGACCGCTCCTGACGTTCCGTACGAGCCGCCGATCTTCCTTGGTGACAAATCGAACGGGGAATTCTACCAGCCGCAGACGCGCCAGGAGCGCAAGATTCGAGACGAAATCCTGCGCCAATGCGACGACAAAGCGCGCAAGGTGGGGCTAGAGCGCCGCGAGTTCATCGCGAGCGCCATGGGCATGTGCACGTCGCTGTCCGTGCTCAATCTGGCAGCGGGCTGTGGCGACAAGAACGGTCAGATGCCCATGAACATGGCCGAAGGGATGATGGAGGGGAACGCCAGGATGTCTCCGCCCCCTTCCATGCTTCAGCCCACGGGTGGCAACGGTACGCCGATGGCGGTCGGGCCGATGGGAGGGCCAGGGCCGCAGGCAGGGCCGATGCCCGGTCCGGGTGGAATGATGCCCGGGCCTGGTGGCATGATGCCCGGGCCCGGCGGCATGATGCCTGGCCCCGGCGGCATGATGCCTGGCCCCGGCGGCATGATGCCTGGTCCGGACGAACCGATGGCCGAAGCGCCTCCGGCTGACAGCGGCTGCGCTGACTGGTGCGAACCTGCGGGCAAGCCCGATGGCGGCTTTTGCATTCCCCAAGAAGCCACCCTGGACTGTGACGTCGCGCGCGAGCTGATCGGCGGCGACGAGTTCATCATGGACTTGCAGACCCACCATGTGAACGACGGCCGGCCGGGCTTCGTGCTCAGCCCCTGCCAGATCAACGGCATGGCTGGACACGACGGAGACATGCAGGTGCGGGGCAACCAGTGCGCTTGGCCGGACAACTACCTCGAGCAGATCTTCCTCGACTCGGATACGACCGTCGCGGTGCTCTCTGGCCTGCCCTCGCGCGTGTCGGCCAGCACCGGCGATCTGACGGGCTTTTCGAATGCCGATATGGCGGCCTCGCGAGACGCCATCAACATGGCGGCGGCCAGTCAGCGCATGGTGAATCACTGTCAGGTTGGCCCCGACTCCAACTGGCCCGTTGTCGCCGACATGATGGAGCGCGTTCACAACGAGCTCGGGCACGTGGGGTGGAAGTGCTACCCACCGGCGTCCACCGGGGGCGGTCCGTGGTGGCTCGACGGCGAGGTCGGCGAGCGCTTCATCAACAAGGCGCTCGAGCTTGGTGACCCGCTCATCTGTGCACACAAGGGCTTCCCGCTCCCCGGCTTCAGCGCCGAGTACGCGAACCCCAAGGACGTGGGACCGGCGGCTCTGAAGTTCCCTGATGCGGTCTTCATCATCTATCACTCGGCCTACAACACCGGCACACCCGAAGGGCCTTACGACCCGAGTGGTGGCGGTGTCGACCGGTTGATCAAGACGGTCGAGGAAAACGACCTGAAGGGCAAGAACGTCTACGCCGAGATGGGCAGTGCCTGGTTGCTCGCGTCGGGCAATCCCATGACGGCGCAGCACTACGTGGGCAAGGTGCTCAAGCACCTGGGTCACGACCGCATGTTGTGGGGCTCCGAGTGCGTGTGGTTCGGGTCACCGCAGAGGCAGATCGAGGCCTTCCGTACGTTCACGATCTCCAAGGAGCTGCAGGAGATGCACGGATACCCGGAGCTGACGCCCGCGATCAAGGCGGGCATCTTCGGGCTCAACGCGGCCAGGCTGTATTGCGTGGATCCCAACGAGTGCCGCTACCAGGTCGACAAGAGCATGCTCGCCCGCCGCAAGCGCAATGTCGATGGTGAGTTTGGAGACCGGCGCTGGGCCTTCGAGCAGCCAGCCATCAAGACACGTCGGCAGTTCATCAACTTGCGGCGTGAGCGCATCGCGCACGGGGAGCTCGGCTAGGGGTGGCAGCCCTGAGCCTACGGGTGCCGCCCATCCGGTGGCGCGTGGTTGCCTGTTGCCTGTGTGCAGCTTGGATGGTGGCCTGTTCGGACGAGGCCAGTACCGGCGAAATCGCCGGGGACGGCAACGCCTCGACGGGCTCGCCTTCTGGTGGTCCCGGTACAGGAACAGTCGCTGGCGCTTCCGGCAGTGATGGTTCCCCTGCGACCGATGGTTCCCCTGCGACCGATGGGACCCCGGGGACAGCCGACGGCTCGCAGCTCGCCCCCGGAAGTGCGTCCGAGATGGAAGGCGCTGCAGCGATGGAAGGCGCTGCGGCGATGGAAGGCGCTGCGGCGATGGAAGGCGCTGCGGCGATGGAAGCCATGGACTGCAACGTAGAGGGCGATCTGTTTCCGGCTGTGTGCGGCAACAACATCGTGTGCCACCAGGGCGCCGAGGGCGCGGGCATGACCGGCCTTGACCTCAGCTCGGCTGGTTTTGCCGAGCGGCTGGTTGACGTAGCCCCGGTGGGTCCACTGTGCCGAGACAGTGGCGTGAAGCTGATCGACAGCGCGAACCCAAACAATAGCTTGCTCCTGCAGAAGCTCACGGAAACCCCTCCCTGTGGTTCGCCGATGCCCCTGGGCAGCGGCCCCGCGGGGCTCACGGATGCGGACCTTTCGTGCGTACGGGCGTACGTACAGGAACTCGCCTCGCAGCCGTAGTGCGAGTCTGTGCATGGGCCGTCATCCTGACGGCTTGTGCCGGCTCCCACCGCGGTCCCGTGCGCACGGCGGCGGAGCCCGAGGCCTCTGGGCTCGGGGGCTCAAGGGGCCAGCAGGATGGTCCGCCGCTTCCCCCGTCGCCACCCCAGTGGGTGGGTACGCTTGGGAGCGATCATCCGCTGTTGGGGGTGGCGGCCCGCACCTGGGATGGCGCGCGCGTGTCGCTTCCCGAAATGGCCATGCGTCTTGGGGCCTACCGGGCGATTCTTGTCGGAGAGCAACACGACAACCGGGATCATCATCGGCTGCAGGCCTGGCTCGTCCGGTACCTGGCTTCCCTTGGTACACCGATCGCGGTTGCGTTCGAGATGCTCGACGTGGACGACCAGGCGAAGATCGACCGTGCCCTCAGTCAACCCAACGTCGATGCGGCCGGTCTGGCCGAGACCGTGGCCTGGAGCGCTTCGGGCTGGCCAGACTTCTCCCTCTATGCACCCGTGTTTGAGGCCGCGCTTCGAGCAGATGCCCCGTTGCTGGCTTCGGGGTTGCCTCGTGCCCAGGCGATGCAAGTTGCTCGGGGTCAGGCAGGCAAGCGCTTCGATGACATCAGAGCGCGCTACGGACTGGACGAACCGCTCTCGGAGGAGCTCGGTTCCGCCCTGGCGCAGGAGATGCAGGCCGCCCACTGCGGTCATATGCCCGAGCGGATGCTGCCCAGCATGATCGCGGTCCAGCGTTTGCGCGATGGCCTATTGGCGGAGGGTGTACGAAGTGGGCTCGTGGGTACCCAGCGAGTGGTTTTGGTTGCGGGCAATGGACACGTTCGCAAGGATCGTGGCGTCCCGTCGCTCCTGTCCAAGGTGGGTGTGCAGGGCGTTAGCGTAGTAGGGCTGCTCGAGGTGGACCCCGAGCGCCGGGCGCTTGCTGACTATGTGGCGGATCACGGTTCCGCCTTCGACTACATCGTACTGACCCCGCGAGCGAGCGATCGCGACCACTGTGCGGAGCTGCTCAAGCGCCTTAGCCCGGATCATTCATGACTACCAAGACGAAAGCGGGCGGGACGCGAAGCGCGCCCCGCCC
>JAPPOR010000758.1 GCA_028817905.1 Myxococcales bacterium | reverse complement strand
CGATCACAGGACCGAGGACGACGCTGGCTTCGAGCACGACGGTCGGGAGGTCAACTCCCTCGGCGGCCGTCGCAAAGTCCCTCATCCATCCGACGGAGTCCGTGTCGCCGATCAGTGTGATGAAGTCACCGCGCCGATCGTTGCCTTCAACCCGAGCCACTTCGTCCGGGAAGACCTGCGGGAAACCCGGCGGGATTTGTTGGGTGTCCGGCTGGTCGCTGGCGTAGCCGATCATCTCGAGCGAGATGGCGGTTTCTACCTGGCTGCCTGTCATGGCCAGCTCCGCCGCGTGTTTCATCGAGCCAAGCAGACCGAGCTCCTCCTGGTCCCAGCACGCGATGACCAGCGTGCGTGCGTGGGACGAGTCGCCCAACATGCGAGCGAGCTCAAGCGCGCCCGCGACGCCCGTGGCGTTGTCGTCGGCCCCATCGCACCCCTCAAGGTGGTCGTAGTGGGCGCCCACGACAACCTGCTCGTCGGGTGCATCGTACCCCACCATGGTACCGATCACATTGACGCCCGCCGCGAATTCCACGCGCTCCACGTCGAAGTCGAGCTCGTCCAGGCGCTCGGCGCACAGGTCCTGCACCTCCTGCCAGTGGCCGCTGCCCGGGCTACGCTCGCCCGTAACAAACGTGAGGTCCTCCACGTAGCGCTCGCGATCGAAGGGGAGGGCTTCGGCTGAGGTGCCACGTGCAGCGTTCGGCGGTTCAGTGTCGTCGCCGTCACCGTCGCCATCTCCGTCCCCTTGATCGTCGCCCTGCTCGTCGCCCTGCTCGTCGCCCTGCTCGTCGCCGTCGCCGTCCCCGGCCATCGCGCTGTGGTCGTCCTGGTCACGGGCGGCGCCGCACGCACAGACCAGCACAGCCATCGAGACCATGGCCAGGCGTGCGAGCCAACGTGAAATGTCGAGGTGGTCGTAGTGCACGCGGCGACGATAGCACAGCCCGGTCCCCCAAGCCGCCTGCCGCGGCGGACCGCCGAAAGCGGCGAAAGCTGGCGAATCCCGACGCCGATCAGATCGACTTCGCCCGCGATCAGCAGCGGCTGCCGGGTGTTGTGTTCAGGGGGGATCAAGCGCTGGCGAGCCGCGCTTCCGCCTGTCATGGTTCAGCCCAAACCGACCTGCCCCTCGTCGAAGGGCAGCTCGCCGGACGCGTCCGAAGGCGCGGCCCGCTTGCGCCCGCCATCCCCTCGCCCATCTGCCTCGACCGGCTTCTTCTTCTTGCCAACGCGGCGCGGCTTGCGATCGTCCTGCGCCAAGGCGAACGCACCGAGCCTATCCGCGAGTTCCGGATCGGTCTGTGCGTACACGCGCGCATAGGCGAAGGCGCGGCGGCTCATGGCGAGCAGGACCTCCTCCTGCCGTTGTTCGCTAGCCCGCGCTCGCTCGAGCGCCTCTCGCGCACTGGCGACCTGGCCTCGCGCATCACGCAGCGCACCCGCCGCATCTGCCAGCGTCTCCGTGTCCAGATCCGGAAACCGCAGCTGCTCGCTGCGCTCCTTGTAGAGCTCGAGAATCTCCCGCGCCGCCGCGGGCATCTGGTCCAAGCTTGCGTCGATCGTCATGCGAGTCCACTCCCATTTCGTTCGGATCATATAACTGATCTTGCGTTCAGCTATACGAGAAACACCCCCAGCGGGTCAAGTTCCATCGCCCTGCCTGCGCGGGAAGCTCACTTCGCCGTCGCCATCCATCATGTGGGCGGGTCGGTCACGCGCGCAGCAAGCCCCGACGATGTGAGCCCTGAAGCAGATGCGGCGAGGACAACCCCGCAAGCTACGATCTGTGCTGAAGCCGCGGGGGCCGGCCTCGCCCTCTGGGGCCGGCGCAACGCGCGGCGCAACGTGACAAGGATGATTGTGGGTTGGCGGCGTGGGGCCTGACCGGCGCAACGGCGCAACGTGACAAGGGTGATTTGGGTTGGTCGAACTGTCCGGCCCGCACCGCGAACGAGCCGGTTGTGATTTCGTACCGGCCCGAAGCGAGCACGTCCAAGCGAAGACGCGGGTGCGTGAGAGAGCTCATCCCTGTGTGACCGGGCCGCCGTTGTTACGGGAGCCAGGCGCGTCCGGACGCGACATTCGAGGGCCGAGGCGTGGTGAGTTTCGGTCATTCGGTTGCGTTCTTCATCTTCACGCCGAACTCCCAAGGGCAGGTGACGGGCGTGCTCATCACGGGCCCTGAGCACGATCACGCGGTGTATTGCTTCGGCATGGGCTCCTCCATCGATTTCGGTGGCATCGACGAGCCCGATCTCATGCATTTTACCTCGTTCTCAAAGCTCCGGGCTTGTCCAACAGGCGCCTCGGACGACATCGTGCACGGCTGCTTCAACTAAGAACGCTGCCCGTAGTGTGCCATTGCCCAGCCGACAGTTTCACGCTGCCTCCCGGGGGTAGTGGTTGAGCAGTCCGCCGAGGCGCGACGGAGTACTGCGACTTGCCGCATCCAACGTGGACTGCCCGGACGCTGTCGCGATGACCTCCCATGCCCAGGAGCTCCTCGACCTGGAATTCGACGACTATCGCACCATGACTCTGCCTACCGGCGCAACCTGCCTACCGGCGCAACCCCAACGCAAACCCGCGGGTCACCTTCACGCCCCAGTAGGGTTCCAGGTTGACGCTGTACGCCATGACGTAGATCTGTCAGAGTTCGTCTTGGAGGAGCATGCCGGCCCGGTCAGCTTTGATGCTGCGTCTCATCACGAAAGTTCGCGGTGGCTTTCGTGGCTACCCGCTTGGAACGGTCGCGTTCTATGGCCCCGATGACAGGCGAGCGACGAAGCTGGTTGTCGGGATCTTTCCCGAGGGGGCCGACGACCCCGACAAGATGCGCACATGGGTCGCGGAACATGGCGATATTCGGGATGACGGGGCCGTTCTCTCGGAGGCACTCGCCTGTCTCGAGGAACATGGTGTGCTGTCCGTGGAGATGAGGCGGGGCATTGTCGGTTGCCCGCACGAGCAAGCTCCCGATTGTTCGACCGGGGAAGCATGCCCGCTATGCCCCTTTTGGCGCGAGCACGACCGGGACGGGCCCACCACGCAGTAGCGCCCTGCCGGCAAGCCGATGCTCCTCGGCGAGTCCCTTCTTCAGTCGATCGTCACGACTATCGGACCCGATGATCGTGCAAGTGATCAGCTTCGCGGGAGGGTTCGGTGGAAGGAAAAAGGGGATAGGTATCATGACCGCCTGTCCGAGCCCCCCGATCGCGCTAGAGTATCGGAACACTCCCTGCAGCGAACCCGCGATCGCGGCGAGGGCGTGGAGGGCCCGACCGGGGCTGACCCATCGGCACAGACCGGAAACAATATGCTGTACCTTCACGACGTCGCGCTACCAAGACACATCCTAGCTGTCGCCCAGGAAGAACTGGAACCGGGGGAACTGATAGCCTGGGCCGCTCGGCCAGAAACCGACATCGTCCTCGATCGCGAGCCGGAATCACGCTGGCACGCAGCCGCCATTCTGGGTGGCGGCTACGCCACAGTGAGCGCGCTCGCCCTAGGGTGGTGGAGCCAGCAGGCCCTATGGATACTTCTCCCGGCCGCCTGGTTGCTGGTGTGCTGGGTCGGCATGAACAGACGCGCCCGAGCACGGGCGCGCCGCAAACTCGTTCTGGACAACACCTTGTACGTGGTTACGACCAAGCGAGCGATGTTCGTGGAGGCCGAACCAGAAACACGGATGCGGATCCTCCCGCTGGAACTCCTAGCGGACCTGCAACTAGCCCGAGAGTCCACGCTGGACGGGGGTCAAGAACACTGGGCTGACCTCGAATTCGATCGGGAACCGGACGGGAGTTCGGAGTGCTTTCTGGCGATCTACAAGCCGAAAAGGGCCCACCAATTGCTGACCAGCCTTGTACGCGACCCGGAGGCAGTCAACGCGCAGCTGCTCCACGAAGCGCAGTACGCGCAATTCCTGACCGCTTTTCGGGATGGGAACTAACCCTCAGCGTAACTACGGCATCGCACCTTCGAGGATCCAAGTCCGAATGGCTTCGATGTTTTCCGGCGTCAGATCGCCCAGAATGGGTGGAGGCATTTCCCCACCGCAAACCCCCGGGTCCTTCGTGACCTTGAGATACAGCAAGCTCGCATCAGGGTCACCGGGGGTCACCCGGTTCAGCCCGCTTGAAGCGCAAGGGCTGTCTGCCCCTCCCATGGTTCCCGCGGGAACCATCACGAGGTTGGCGTAGGCCGTATCCGCATCCGGGAGCATGACCAGTCCGCCCTGTCCCGCTTCTACGCTTGCATGACATGAGCTGCAGCGCTGGGTGATGATCTCGTCATAGATGGTTGCGAACGATGAAGCACCCGCCGCAGGGCCTCCCGCTTCGACGGCCATAGCGCCGGCTTCAGCAGTCGGACCCATCTGCGCTTCGGCGTTCGGACTCATCTGCGCGGGCGCGGCGGGCGCGCCCCCGGCGGGGGGCGCGCCAGTCGCCGACTGCGGGTCGGCCATTGAGCCAGCCATTGAACCAGCCATTGAACCAGCCATTGAACCAGGTGCCTCGGCCGTATCGGCGGCCGGAGCTGGCTCGGGACTCGCATTCCCTGACTGACAACCGGCCACCCAAAGGGCTAGAAGCCATGTGCTTGCCGCCACTGCCCCTGACCATCGTGAGATCGCACCTAACATGACTGCAACCCAACTCCTGCGCTTTCTCTGGTTCAAGCGGTCGCGACTCACGCGTCTGGCGCACCAGTAGCCCTACGGAGTTCCCCGTTTGCAACGTATTGGGCGTAGTGCTGCATCAGTGGTTCGATCGTCACAAAGCGTCGGCTCATGCCTTCTTCCTTCATCCGCCTCCTATGCATGGCGAGCGCATCGTTGCTAACCGCCGTGTAGCAAGCCTGGGGATCGATCCCATAGAGCTTGGCTCCGGTCACACCGAAGATCTTTCTGCGTAGCTCGTCGGTGAGCTCGGGATACCCCCATTTTTCCTGAAACTCCGCAGAAATGTTGAACATCTTGAACGCTTCGATCTGCGGCTGGGGAGCACCCAGCCAGATGCTCTCCGTGCCCCAAACCAGGCGCTCCTCGCCGACATACTTCAGCATCTTGCCGACATAGTTCTGCGCGGCCTCCGCATTTCTCATCATGATGTTCCAGACCGATCCCATCTCGGCATAGACGTTCTTGTCCTTGAGCCCAGCGTCATGCACGGCCTTGGCCAAGCGAGCGGTGCCCCCGCCTCTCGCTGGTGGGTTGTTGTACATCGGGTTGTCTGGATCGAAGGGCACCTCGGAGGCAGTTCCCTGGAGCTCGCAGGCGGAGTGGTAGATGACGAAGTTCACATCCGGGAACATGGCTGCAACCTTCCCGACGTCCGGCATGGGATCCGCATGGGTGGTGCTCCAGCCGGGGAATGGGAAGCCCTTGTGGGCACAGATCAGCGGTTCACCGAGCTCGATCGACTTTTCGATGAACCTGATCGCATTCGGATCCGTCAGGAACCAGCCGCCCTCCGCGGGCGGGTAGGACTTGAAGCCCTTCGTCTGGTGCATCTTGTAGACGCGCTCCATCATTTCGGCGTTCGCCTCGGGCGAGGCGTTTGGAGTGACCTGACAATGGGCGATCATGCGCATGGTTGCGGCCGCCATGTTGACCCGGTCCCTGGTGGTGTAGAGCGTCTCGTTGCTCACTCCGAAAGCACCGTTGATGTCGTCGCCGCGCAACATACCCGGTAGCCCGGACAGAATCGCGACCGTAGTCTCGCTCTCTTCGAACACCGCTCGCACGTACGCATCCACGGTGCAGTCGTTGTTGATGCAGGAAAAGAGCACGGTAGCCCCTTCCCCGGCATGATGCGTCTGCATGTCCAAGATGAAGTACTCCTGCTCTAGCAGGGACTGGGCGAACTCCATGTTCTTGCAGGCTTCAGGCGACACGATGAAGCCGCCCTCGTCAGGGGGGGCCACCGGGGCAGGAGCCATCGGTTCGGTCATCGGGTCAGGGACCGCCGGCGCAGGCCCACCGGCAGCCGCCGGGGCTGCCGGGCCCGGACTCGGCATGCCAGTGGGCATGGGCTGCTGGCGGGCGCCAGCAGCGGCGGTGTCCGTGGCATCCATGCCCACCGTGGGGGCGACCGGTGCCATCGTCGGGGTGGTCGGCATCGGGGGGTTGGCTTCCATGAACTTCTGCATGGTGGCTTCGGACATCATGCCTTCGCTGTTGCCGCAGCCCGAGGCCAAATTGAACACCGACAGGGTCGTCATCATACCCATGGAACTCGCCATGAACGCGCGGCGGTCCATCCCCACGTGGCGGGCGTTTTCATCAGCGCGCCGAAGGATCTCCGCCCGCACCTTCCTGTCCCGTTCGCTCTGAAAATGGAAGTATTCACCATTTCCATAATTCCCTAGCCAAATAGGGGTTTCAAACTTGACCTCAGGCTCGCTACGCTTGCGCTTGACAATCCAATCAAATTTTTCCTTGGCCACGTCGTTCTCCTGCTCTCGCTGACTAGGGGACGGTCCTCAGCGTCGGCCGATGTCGCATGTGTGCGACACTTTCGATTCAGGGGTCGGAACTCAGGACCCAATCCCGATAAAAAATCACAACACACCTGTACACAACACTGCACGAACTCTGCAGTCTGCCTGCGGAGACGTGCTTGCCTCTGCCCTGTCGAACCAACGACCTTGGTCGCGGCTACGCTAGGGTCGCGGCT